>DASWIE010000061.1:0-34587 GCA_036397815.1 Candidatus Limnocylindria bacterium | reverse complement strand
AGTTCCGAGTGTACGCCGACGAGTTCAGCATCTACGCCGGCAATGCCAACAAGCCGCTCGCCGACCAGATCTGCCGCAGGGGATCGACGTGTACGCCGACGAGTTCAGCATCTACGCCGGCAACGCCAATAAGCCGCTTGCCGAGCGGATCACCCGCTACCTCAAGACTCACCTCGGTGAGGTCGAGGTCTTCCAGTTCGCGAACGAGAACATCTTCGTGCGGATCATGGAGAACGTCCGCGAGCAGGACGTCTTCCTCGTCCAGCCCACCTGCCGGCCGGTCAACCGGTCGATCATGGAGCTGCTGATCATGATCGACGCCTTCAAGCGCGCCAGCGCGGGGCGCATCACCGCGGTGATGCCCTTCTACTCGTACGGGCGCTCTGACAAGAAGGACCAGCCGCGGGTGCCGATCACGGCGCGCCTGATCGCCGACATGCTGACCGTGGCCGGCGCCGATCGGGTGCTGACCATGGACCTGCACCAGGGCCAGATCCAGGGCTTCTTCAGCATCCCGGTGGACGAGCTGACCGCAGTCAACATCCTGGTGCCGTACATCCGCAAGAAGGAGCTCACCGACATCGTGGTGGTGAGCGAGCTTGGGTTCGCCAAGAAGGCGCGCAGCTTCGCCGAGATCCTGCAGGCGCCGCTGGCGATCGTCGAGAAACGCCGGCTCGGCAACCAGGACACGACCGAGCTGATGAACGTCATCGGTGAGGTCGAGGGCAAGACGGCAGTCATCATCGACGACGAGATCGACACCGCCGGCTCCCTGATCGAGGCGGTCAATGCCCTGGTGGCCGAGGGAGCGCGCGAGATCTACTCGTGCGCCACGCACGGCGTCTTCTCAGGGGCCGCGCTGGCGCGGATCGCGGCAAGCCCGATCACCGAGGTGATCGTCACCGACACCATCCCGCTGCCCGACGAGGCGCTGCCCGACAAGGTCACCGTCCGGAGCGTGGCGCCGCTCTTCGGCGAGGCGATCCGGCGCATCCACCGCGGCGAGAGCGTGGGCGCGCTCTTCTCGTCCGAGGTGCAGCTCGTCGAAGAGATGACCTTCTGGGACTCGCACGCCGATGACGACGAGCCGCCCGCCATCGCTGCCGGGGGCTGACGCGCGTGGGCGACGTGCGGCTGGGAGTTCTCCCCTGGAGCCAGGCAACTGATTGGCCGGGGCTGGAGGGCGCCGCGAAGCGCCTCGACCAGCTCGGGTACGACCACATCTGGGCCTGGGACCACCTCCACGCCATCTTCGGCGACCCGGACCAGCCGTTCTTCGAGGGCTGGTTGACGCTCGCCGCGTGGGCCAAGGTCACGGATCGGGCACGGCTCGGCCTGCTGGTCGGGGCGAACACGTTCCGCAACCCGGGGCTGGTGGCGAAGATGGCGACCACGCTCGACCACGTCAGCGGCGGGCGCGCGATCCTGGGCCTGGGCGCCGCGTGGTTCGAGCACGAGCACCTCGCCCATGGGATCGAGTTCGGGACCGGCTTCGGGCAGCGGCTGGACTGGATGCACGAGTCCGTGGCCGCAATCCGCACCGTGCTGGACGGCGGCGAGGCGACGAGCCCGGAGGGTGCTCATTACCGGTTCAGAAACCTGCGGCAGCTGCCACTCCCGGTTCAGCAGCACCTGCCGATCATGATCGGCGGCTCCGGTGAGAAGAAGACGCTCCGCACCGTGGCCACCTACGCCGACATGTGGAACGCGATGGGCACCGTCGAGACGCTGCGCCACAAGGTGGAGGTGCTCCGCGAGCATTGCGCCGCGGTGGGGCGCGACTTCGCCGAGATCGAGCTGACCGTCGGCTGCAAGCCGGTGATCCGCGACACGGAGGCCGAGGCGCGGCGCGTCTGGGAGTCGCAGATGGCGCACAACCGCACGCCAATGGCCGATGTGCTCGACGACGTGACCTTCTGGATCGGGACGCCCCACGCGATCGCCGACCGCATGCGCGCCTGCCGGGAGCTGGGCTTCGACACCTTCATCGCCGAGATGGCGGCCCCGCATGACGTCGAGACCATGGAGCGCTGGATCGGCGAGGTGAAGCCGATGGTGGAAGCCGGCTGACCCATGGCTACCGCCGCGGCGACGCCTGCCGTGGTGCGGCTGCTGAACTCTGACGAGCCGGGCATCCGCGGCATGGCTCGCCGCGACCTGCTCGGCGAGCCGCATCCGGCCGAGCTCGACGACGTGCTGGCCGGGCGTACCGTCGGTAGGCTCATGGCCGGGCAGCAAGCCGACGGGGGTTTCGGCGGCCACCCCTACCGCAAGTGGACGGGCGCGCACTGGCGACTCGTGTCGCTGGTGGAGCTGGAGGTGCCGCGGGGCGAGCCGCGCGCGGTGGCCGCCCTCGAGCGGGTGCTGAGGTGGCTGACGGGCAGGAGCCGCCTGTCGGGGTTTCGCCCGGCCGCCGATGGCCTGATCCGCAGCGACGCCTCGATGGAGGGCAACGCGCTGGCGGTGGCCTGCCGGCTGGGGATGGCTGCCCATCCGCGTGTCGGCGAGCTGGCTGAGTCGCTTGTGGAGTGGCAGTGGCCGGACGGTGGCTGGAACTGTGACCGCTTGGCCAGCGGTCGCCGATCGTCGTTCCATGAGTCGCTGATCCCGAGCTGGGGATTGTTCGAGTACGCGCGCGCCACCGGCAACCAAGACGCCTCGAAGGCCGCCGCCCGCACCGCTGAGCTGCTGCTGCAGCATCGCCTCTTCCGCCGCCACGGAACCGGCGAGCCGATCCACCCCTCGTGGGTTGTGCTTCACTACCCGCCGTACTGGCACTACGACATCGGCCACGCGCTGCTCATCCTGACTCGCATGGGTTTGGCCGGCGATCCGCGGGCGGCTGACGCAGTCGACATCCTGGAGTCGCGCCGGCGCCCGAACGGACGCTGGACGACGGGTGGCCGATGGTGGAGGCCACCGGGAAGCGACCGCGCGGTCGAGGCCGTGGATTGGGGCGCGGGCACAGGGTCCGCGATGCTGACGCTCAACGCGCTGCGCATCCTGAAAGCGGCCGGGCGCCTCTAGGGCTGTGGCAGCCCGATCGGCGCATCGGGCTATACTCCCGATTCCGATGATGAAGTTCCTGTCCCGGCTGACGGACTCGAACGAGCGCGAGGTCCGCCGCCTGGAGCCGATCGTGGCTCAGATCAACGATCTCGAGCCCGGGTTCGAGGCCCTCTCCGATGCCGACCTGCGCGCGCGCACCGACGACTTCCGTGCCCGCCTGAAGGAGCGGCTCGGCGAGCTGCTCACGCCCATCGAGCTGCGCGAGGTGCCGGAGGACGAGGAGGAGGAGACCGAGCTGGCCGGCGGGGACCCGGCTCGCCACTCCGAGGAGCGCAGGGCGCAGCGCAAGCAGGAGCGAGCCGAGATCGACGCCGCCCTGAGCGAGATCCTGCCGGAGGCGTTCGCCGCGGTTCGCGAGGCGATGCGGCGTGCCCTCGGCAAGCGCCACTACGACGTGCAGCTGCTGGGCGGGATGGTGCTCCACGGCGGGTCGATCGCCGAGATGAAGACCGGCGAGGGCAAAACCTTCGTGGCGCCGCTGGCCGCCTACCTGAACGGGCTGACCGGCCGGGGCGTGCACGTCGTGACCGTCAACGACTACCTGGCCAAGCGCGACGCGCAATGGATCGGCCAGGTCTTCTGGCAGCTCGGCATGTCGGTCGGCAGCATCCAGCACGACACCGCCTTCCTGTTCGACCCGGACTTCCCCCAGACCGATGAGCGGCTGCGCAACCTGCGCCCGGTGCCGCGGGCCGAGGCCTACGCCGCGGACGTCACCTACGGCACGAACAACGAGTTCGGCTTCGACTACCTGCGCGACAACCTGGTGATCGACCTGGCGCAGCGCGTCCAGCGCGGGCACTTCTTCGCGATCGTGGACGAGGTCGACAACATCCTGATCGATGAGGCGCGCACCCCGCTGATCATCTCCGGCCAGGCGGAGGAATCGGCCGACAAGTACGTCCAGTTCGCCCGGCTCGTGCCGCGCCTGACGGCCGTGGAGGACTACATCATCGACGAGAAGTTCCGGCAGGTGGCGATCACCGAGCTCGGGACGGACAAGATGGAGCGCTGGCTGGGCGTCGACAACATGTTCGACAACGACTTCAGCATGGCGCGCCACCTCGAGCAGGCTCTCAAGGCCGAGGCGCTCTACAAGCGCGACAAGGACTACGTCATCAAGGACGGTGAGGTGGTCATCGTCGACGAGTTCACCGGACGCCTGATGCCGGGCCGCCGCTGGAGCGAGGGGCTGCACCAGGCGGTCGAGGCCAAGGAGGGCGTCAAGATCCAGAACGAGTCGCGCACGCTGGCCACGGTCACCTTCCAGAACTACTTCCGCATGTACGACAAGCTGGCCGGCATGACGGGTACCGCCGAGACCGAGGCAGAGGAGTTCAGCAAGATCTATGGCCTGGAGGTGGTGGTCGTGCCCACCAACCGGCCGATGATCCGCGACGACTTCGCCGACCTCGTCTTCCGGGCGCAGCAGGGCAAGTGGAACGCGGTGATCGACGAGATCGTGGAGGAGCACGAGCGCGGCCGCCCGGTCCTGGTGGGGACGATCAGCGTCGAGGTGAGCGAGATGCTCGGCGAGCTGCTGAAGCGCCGTGGCATCAAGCACAACGTCCTGAACGCGAAGTTCCACGAGCGCGAGGCCGAGATCGTGGCGCAGGCCGGCCGCAGCGGCGCCGTGACCATCGCGACCAATATGGCCGGCCGCGGCACGGACATCCTGCTGGGCGGCAACCCGGAGATGCTCGCCGCCGAGCTGCTGCACAAGAAGGGCACCAACGTGCTCGAGGCGTCGCCCGAGGAGTACGCCGCCGCGTTGGCCGGGGCCGACCAGGAGACCGCCGCGGACCGCGAGCGCGTGATCGCGGCCGGCGGCCTGCACATCGTCGGCACCGAGCGGCACGACGCGCGGCGCATCGACAACCAGCTGCGCGGCCGCTCCGGCCGCCAGGGCGACCCGGGCAGCAGCCGCTTCTACCTCTCGCTCGAGGACGACCTGATGCGGCGTTTCGCCAGCGACCGGGTCAGCTCGATCATGGGTCGCCTGGGCTTCGACGACGAGACGGCGCTCGAGTCGGGGATGGTGAGCCGCACCATCGAGGGCGCCCAGACCAGGGTCGAGGGCTACAACTTCGACGCTCGCAAGCACGTGGTCGAGTACGACGACGTGATCAACCGCCAGCGCGAGACGATCTACCACGAGCGCGAGCGGATCCTCCGCTCCCAGCACCTGGGCCCGACCATCCAGGCGATGCTCGACGAGGAGGTGCGCGCGCTCGTCATCGAGCACACCGCCGCCGAGTATCACGGGGACTGGAATCGCGAGGGCCTCAAGGCGAGGCTGGCCGCCATGGTTCCGACCCTGGATCCGAGCCGACTGGCGGCGATCGACGAGCTGACCGACGTCAACGCGCTCTCCCAGGATCTGGTCGATCTGATCGCCGACACCTACGAGCGCAAGCGGTCCGAGACCGGCGATGACGGGATCCGCGTCCTCGAGCGCGTGGTGCTGCTGCGGGTGATCGACTCGCTCTGGGTCGAGCACCTGACCGCGGTCGACGACATGCGCCGCGGCATCGGCCTGCGCGCGTACTCGCAGCGCGACCCGTTGAACGAGTTCAAGGTCGAGGCCTACCGCATGTTCGACGAGCTGAAGGCCACCATCCGCCACGACGTCACCCACAACATCTTCCGGGTCACCGTCGTGCGCGAGCAGCCGGCGCCGCAGTCGCAGCGCGTGACCGAGGGCAGATTGGACATGGCCGCCGGCGCGGTCGCGGGGGCGGCCGGCGCCGCCACGGCCACCGCGGGCGGCAACGGCGCCGGCCCGGCGCGGCAGCCGGTGAAAGCCGGCCCCAAGCTCGGGCGCAATGATCCCTGCTGGTGCGGGTCCGGCAAGAAGTACAAGCGCTGCCACGGCGCCTGATCCGATCGTCGGGGTTGGCGAATCGAGATCAACCCGCTACCATGACGCGAAGCGATCGCGAGGCGCGGTGACCTCGCGATCACGAGCAAGTGGAGAGCTTCGTGAAGCAGCTGACCACAGAGCGTCGGGCCGCCGACTCCTCCTCCGTCACCCCCACCCCCTCAGCCCCCCTCCCCCTGGTCACTCGCTTCAAAGACCCAAGCCTCCCTTATGAAGACCTCATCCAATGCGAGCGCGACTGCATGCGCTGCAGCTACGCGCTGACCCTGGACTGCGACGGCAACTGCGGCTCGTGCCCCCGCCAGTCCTACTGCCCGTGTGTGAATCCCGCCAAGGTGCGCAGCAAGAACGTGCGCCTGGGCGAGGTGGAGCTTCCGATGGTGGCAACCCTTGGACGGAATTAAGGACGAGGCGCTCAGGCTCGCGCGCCTGGTGGCCGATACGGCGGTGCGGCTTTGACCTGTCCGCCAAGGAGACCGAGCTCGCGGAGCTGAACACCCGCTCCGCGGATCCTGAGCTGTGGGACGACCCCGCCGCGGCCCAGGCGCTGCTGCGCCGTGCCGACGAGCTGCGCGACGAGATCGGCGCCTGGCGCGACCTCGGAGCACGCGCCACCGCGCTGGCCGAGATCGCGGAGCTGGCGGAGGCAGACAGCGATGGCGGGGGCGCGGCACTGCACGCCGACCTGCAGCGCGACCTTGATACCCTCAGCAGCGACTGGAACCGGATGGAGTCGCGCCTCCTCCTTTCGGAGCCGTACGACCAGCGGCCGGCGATCGTATCGGTCCATGCCGGGGCAGGCGGGACCGAGAGCCAGGACTGGGCGGAGATGCTGCTGCGCATGTACCTGCGCTGGGCCGAGCGCAACCGCTTCAAGACGGAGATCCTCGACCAGACCGACGGCGAGGAGGCCGGGCTGAAGAGCGTGACGGTCGCGATCGACGGCCGATGGGCCTACGGCCGGCTGAAGAGCGAGCGAGGCGTGCACCGGCTGGTTCGGATCAGCCCATTCGATTCCCAGAAGCGGCGCCACACCAGCTTCGCCCTGGTCGAGGTGATGCCCGAGGTGGCCGATGATGCGCCGATCGAGGTCGACGACAAGGACCTGCGCATCGACACCTATCGGGCCAGCGGCGCCGGCGGCCAGCACGTCAACAAGACCGACAGCGCGGTCCGGATCACGCATCTGCCGACCGGCATCGTGGTGACCTGCCAGAACGAGCGCAGCCAGGCGCAGAACAAGGAGCGCGCGCTCGCCGTGCTGCGCGCCAAGCTCGTGGAGCGGGCGGAGGAGGAGCGCGAGGCCGAGATGGCGCGTCTCCGAGGCCAGCACGTCGAGGCGGGCTGGGGCAACCAGATCCGCAGCTACGTCCTGCAGCCGTACACGATGGTCAAGGACCTGCGCACCGGCGTGGAGACAGCCAACCCGACCGCCGTCCTGGACGGTGACCTGGACGCCTTCATCGAGGGCTACCTCCGCTCGCGGATCGGGCAGGACGGCGCGGCGTGATCGGGGCGTCGCGGCCGTTTGCGAGCCGAGCACGGAACTACGAAGGAACGGGCCCAGACTGGTGGGGGTTTGCGGGGTGGGCCACGATCCATCATCCTGCAGCCCGTTTGGGCCCCGATAGGGCACCCAACTCGTTGTTAGTTGCCACGGACGCAAGCCTATGACCACCAGCACGATGCTTCGCTCCGACACGCCGGTGGCCGCCGCCGCGACGGTCCAGCCGGTCATCTACATGGTCGACGTGGGGATGACCTACCCGAACGGGAAGGCCGCCCTGGTCGACGTCAACGTCTCGATCCCACGCGGCGACTTCGTCTTCCTGGTCGGGCCATCGGGAGCGGGCAAGAGCACCTTCATCCGGCTGCTCATCCGCGAGCAGCTGCCGACCGCTGGCCGCGTCGTCATCGACGGTCGCGACCTTGCGCGGCTGCGTCGCCGCGACGTGCCGAGGCTTCGGCGCCGGATCGGCATCGTCTTCCAGGACTTCCGCCTGCTGCCCGCCAAGACGGTGTTCGAGAACGTGGCCTTCGCCCTGGAGGTGACCGGCGCGTCGCGGGCCGAGATTCGCCGTCGCGTGCCGCAGCTGCTCAACCTGGTCGGGCTGCACGAGCACGACGAGCATCTGCCCACCCAGCTCTCGGGCGGGGAGCAGCAGCGCGTGGCGATCGCCCGCGCCCTGGTCCACGACCCGGCAATGCTGATCGCGGACGAGCCGACCGGCAACCTCGACCCGGTCACCAGCTGGGAGATCATCCAGCTGCTGATCCAGATCAACGGGCTGGGCACCACCGTGCTGATGGCGACCCACAACCAGGAGATCGTCAACGCCATGCGCCGCCGGGTGCTCGCCCTGGAGCACGGCACCCTGGTGCGTGACGAGTCGGGCGCCATGTACGAGCGGGAGTACTGACCGATGGGCTTCGCGCGCTTCGTCGCCTTCGCGGTCGTCCGGGCCTGGCAGGGCTTCTGGCGCAACGCGATGATGAGCCTCGCGGCCACCGCCACGGTGATCCTGATGCTGGTGCTGCTGTCGGGGCTGTTCATCGTGATCGGCGGCCTGAACTCTGGGCTCGCGTTCATCGAGAGCAAGGTCGGGGTCACCGCCCGGCTGATCGGGCCGCCGGATCAGCTCGCCCTCAGCCAGGTGCGCATCGACTCGCTGATCGGCGAGATCGAGGGCCTGCCGAACGTGAAGAGCGTCACCTACGTGCCTCCCGAGATGGCGATGGAGCGGCTGAAGCAGAGCTATCGAGAGCAAGGGCTGGAGCTGGACGTGGGCGGCGCCAACATCCAGCTCTACGCCAGCCTGGAGATCGCGCTGACCGACTCGCATGCCGCCGGCGCCGTCGCGCAGGCCCTCAGTGGCCGCGAGGAGGTGGAGCGGATCACCACCAAGCAGGACCAGTACGACAAGCTGCTCGGAATCATCGGCGTCATCCGCACCGTGGGCGTCATCGCGCTCGTGCTCGTGGGGCTGACAGTCCTGTTCATGATCGTCAACACGATCCGAATCGCCGTCTACTCACGGGCGGGCGAGATCGAGATCATGCGCCTGGTCGGCGCCAGCGACTCCTTCATCCGCTGGCCCTTCATCCTGGAAGGAACCCTGAGCGGCCTGATCGGCGCGGTCGTCACCATCCTGCTGGTGGCGGTGGTCTGGGAACCGATCCAGCCGGTGATGGTCACCGTCTTTCAGATGCCCACCGCGGTCAGCGCCCAGTTCCTGGCGTCGCTGTCGGCGATCGTGCTCGGGGTGGGGCTCGGGGTCGGCGCCGTCGGGAGCTGGATCAGCGTGCGCTCGAACCTCTCGTCCACCAACTAGGCCGATAAGCGAAACGTAATGCGCGCGTAATCCGCCCTCGCGCGGGCCCGGTGTACACTCCTGCGCGCCGCATGACCGACCAGACCCCGCCGCATCCCCCGACGCCGGATGAGCAGCCGCCCATCGCCGCGTCGATCCCCACCACCGCCCCGTCGCGCGCCCCCGTGACGTCGACGTCGCGCCTGGGGTCGCCGATCGCCTGGGTCGTCTCGCTGGCGCTGGCCGCGATGGTCGGCGCGCTCCTCTTCGTGGGTGGCTACCTGGCGGCGGGCGGCCAGGCGTCGGGCAGCTGCGCGGCCCCTAACGCCGCGTTCGAGCCTTTCTGCGAGGCCTACGACAAGCTGAAGCAGCAGTACGTCGACGACCTGGACGACGAGGCGCTGGCGGAGGGCGCAATCCAGGGCATGTTCCAGTTCGGCGTGCCCGACCCGTTCAGCGGCTACATGTCGCCGGACGACTACCAGCGCGCGCTCGGCGACCTGTCCGGCCGCTTCAGCGGCATCGGCGCCCAGATGGGGGTGCGCAACATCGAGAATCCCGACGACCTCGAAGGGTGTTCCCAGCTCAGCGACACCTGCGCCCTGATCGTGATCGCGCCGCTGCGTGACTCGCCGGCGGAGGCGGCGGGCCTGCTGGCAGGCGACATCGTGCTCGCGGTGGATGGGGAGACCGTCAGCGGCTCGACCCTCGAGGAAGAGGTGAACAAGGTGCGCGGCGAGGCGGGCACCGACGTGACGCTGACGATCCGCCGCGACGAGGAGACGTTCGAGCTGACGATCACGCGGGCGGAGATCCAGATGCAGGAGGTCGAGAGCCGCATGCTGGACGACGGGGTCGGGTACGTGGCCCTGCACAGCTTCTCCGACGCCAGCGCCGAACAGTTCCACGAGTCCGTCGGCGACCTGCTGGAGCAGGGGGCCACCTCGTTCGTGTTCGACCTGCGCGACAACCCGGGCGGCTACATCGAGGCCGCGCGCAAGATCGCCTCCGAGTTCATCGCGGACGGGGTCATCTTCACCCAGGAGTCGGCGGGCGACGAGGTCACGACCTGGGACGCGACCGGCGATGGGCTGGCCACCGACCCCGACCTTGAGCTCGTCGTGCTCATCAACAACGGCTCCGCCTCTGCCTCCGAGATCGTGGCCGCGGCGCTGCAGGAGCACGATCGCGGCACCATCGTCGGCCAGCACAGCTACGGCAAGAACACGGTCCAGGTCTGGGCGCCGCTGGAGAATGGCGGCGGGGTACGCATCACAATCTCCCGCTGGTTCACGCCCGACCACCACAGCGTGGCGCCCGAAGGCGTGCAGCCGGAGGTCGTCGTCGAGGTGGCGGAGGGAACGCCGCCCGACCGGGACCTTTACCTGGAACGCGCGGTGGAGATCCTGTCCGGAGGGGCGATCGGAGAGGAGCCCGCCGAGCAGCCGGCAGCAAGCGAGGCGGGGAACCCATCGGGGCTGTCACCGGCAGATTCGCCGACGAGCTACGACCCGTCGGGCCAGCTGGCGGCCGTCGCCTGAGGCGCCCGCCAGGTGCCCGTTGCGCTGGGCGCCATCGGGCTGGTAGCATCGGTGGTAACGAAAGGAGGTGGTGTGCAGTGAGTATTCCCTGTCACGCCACCACCGAGGCGGTGCGCTAACACCTCTTCGCGTGGTAGCGACGGAGGAGCCGGCCGATACGGCCGGCTCTTTCCATTGTCCGCCAGAGCCATTCGCGGCCTAGGATTCCAACGAAGGCTTGATGACCGATGCCCGACAAGACCGTCGCGGTCAACCGGCGCGCGCGCCACGACTACGCCATCGACGAGACGATCGAGGCGGGCCTGGTGCTGACCGGCACGGAGATCAAGTCGATCCGCGCCGGGCGAGCCAACCTGGCCGAGGCATACGCACGCATCGAGCGCGGGGAGGCGTGGCTGATAGGTGCGCACATCGCGCCATACGAGCAGGGCAACCGAAACAACCACGAGCCGACGCGCACGCGGAAGCTGCTGCTGCATCGGGACCAGATCGCCGAGCTGATCGGCCGCACGCAGGCCAAAGGCTTCACCCTTGTGCCCCTGCGCCTCTACATCCATGACGGGCTCGCCAAGCTGGAGATCGGCGTCGCGCGCGGCAAGAAGGCCTACGACAAGCGGCGCGCCATTGCCGAACGAGACGCCCGCCGAGAGCTGGAGCGGGAGACGAAGGCCCGCATCCGGCTCTAGCGCTTCTCTCCGGGCTTGACGCCATAATTCAACGCCCGTAGAATTCATCAGGTGATGAGTTCCGCGGCACCCGCCATCCGCGCGGTCGGGCTCGCCAAGCGCTTCGGACCGATCCAGGCGGTCGACCACGTCACCTTCGATCTCGCCCCGGGGCGGATCTATGGCCTGCTCGGCCCGAACGGGTCCGGCAAGACGACGCTCATCCGCCTGCTGACCGGCCTGGCTCGGCCGACGGCGGGGCATGCCGAGGTGCTGGGCGCGCGCATGCCGTCGCGCGCCAACCTGGCGCGGATCGGGTACATGACCCAATCCGACGGCATCTATCCCGCCCTCACCGTGATGGAGAACGCCCGGTTCTTCGCCGCGGCCTACGGGGTTCGCGGAACCGATGCCGTGCGCGAGGCGCTCGAGGTGGTGGAGCTGGCCGACCGTGCCGGTTCGGTGACCGGCACACTGTCGGGCGGGCAGCGGCGGCGGCTGTCGCTGGCCTGCGCGCTGACCCATCGGCCACCGGCGCTGTTCCTCGACGAGCCGACGGTGGGCATCGACCCGCTGCTGCGGGTCCAGTTCTGGGGCTACTTCCGCGCGCTGGCCGAGGCGGGCACCACGATCCTGGTCTCCAGCCACGTGATGGACGAGGCGGACCGCTGCGACGAGCTGATGTTCATCCGCTCCGGCCGCGTCATCGCCCGCGGCTCCGGCGCCGAGGTCCGCGCCCAGGCCGGCACCGAGGACCTCGAGCAGGCGTTCCTCAAGCTGGGCGGCGAAGCTGACGTGACCCGATGAGCCTCCGACGCCTGGGTGCGCTCTTCCGGCGCGTGGTGCAGGAGATTCGCCGTGACCGACCATCGCTCGCGCTCCTGTTCATCGCGCCGATCCTGGTCATCGGGCTGCTGACCTTCATCCTGCGCGAGGGGGTGACGCCGACCGTCGACGCGGTGCTGGTCAACGAGGCCGGCGTGCCGGGCGATGTGATCGCGGAGGCGCTGGGGAATGCGCTCGAGGAGGAGGATGGCTCGCTGTCAGAGGTGAGCGACAAAGCGGCCGCCGAGGCCGCGGTCCGTGACGGCGGCGCCTCGATCGCGATCCTGCTGCCAGAGGACCTGGCCACGCCGGGCTCGCCGCCGACCGTCACGCTAATCACCAACGGCCTCGACCTTTCCGGCGAGGCGAACCAGATCGCGGCCCTGCAGAAGGCACTCGTGGCATCGATCGCCGATGCGGCGGGCATGCATCTGCCGACGGTCGAGCACGAAACGGTGTACGGCACGCCCAGCGACGACCCGATGACCAACTTCGCGCCGGCCATCGTCGGCTTCTTCACCTACTTCTTCGTCTACCTGCTGACCGGGGTGAGCTTCCTGCGCGAGCGCACCGGCGGGACACTTGAGCGGCTGATGGCCACGCCGGTGACGCGCGGCGAGGTGGTGATCGGCTACACCCTGGGCTTCGTGCTCTTCGCCATCCTGCAGGTCGCGATTCTCATGACCTGGGTCCTCGGCGAGGTGGACGTCCCGGCGCTGGGACCGATGTCCGCGTTCTCGCTGGGACTCGGAGTGGTGACCGCCGGCAGCCCGCTCCTGGCCTTCGCGGTTGTCGTCGTCCTGGCGCTGGGCGCCGTCAGCCTGGGGATCTTCCTGTCCACCTTCGCGCGCACCGAGCTGCAGATCATCCAGTTCATTCCCCTCGTGCTGGTGCCGCAGTTCCTGCTCTCCGGCGTGCTCTTCCCGGTGAGCAGCCTGCCGGAAATCATTCAGCCGCTCGTGAAGCTCATGCCGCTCAACTACGCGGTCGACGGCCTGCGCCAGGTCTTCGTGCGCGGGGCGGACCTGGGCGTGCCGGAGCTGCAGCTCGACCTGCTGGTGCTGGCAGGGGTCGCCGTCTTCTTCGCCACCATCGCCTCGTTCACCATCCGCCGCGACGTCGCGTGAGCCCCGGGGAGCGCCGAGGGCGAACCGGCCGCCGTGCCGGCACGGCCGACACCCGCGGCGAGATCCTGGCCGCCGCGCGTGCCGCCTTCGGCGAGCAGGGGTTCGAGACCACCACCATCCGCGCGGTGGCGTCGCGCGCCGGCGTGGACCCCGCCCTGGTGCACCACTACTTCGGCTCGAAGCAGGCGCTGTTCGTGGCCGCCATGGAGCTCCCGATCGATGTCAACGAGGCGGTCTCCCGCGTGCTGGCCGGGCCGCCGGACACGATGGGCGAGCGCTTCGTGCGCATGGCGCTCGAGCTCTGGGAGCGGCCGGCCACCAGGTCGCTCTTCCTGGGGATCATCCGCTCGGCCACGACCGATCCCGTGGCGGCCGGCATGCTGCGACAGGTCCTCGCGGAAGGGCCGATCCTGGCGCTCACCCGTGCCAGCAAGCTCCCGGACGCCCGCCTGCGCGCAACGCTGACCGGTTCGCAGATCGTGGGCCTGGCGATCGCCCGCTACGTCATCGGCGTCGAGCCGCTGGCATCCGCGTCACCGGACGCGGTCGCGCGAGCCATCGGTCCTACCATCCAGCGCTACCTGACCGGCGACATTCGGGGCTGAATGGGGCTCGGCCGATGCGGAACAGAACGGGTGTTCACTTCAGGACAGCGGCGTGATATGATGCATCGGTCATTCGGATCGTGGGGATGTCAGGTTTCGACAGGGCTCAGGATCCGGGAACTGCAGGTCGAGGTCGCCCGCAGGCCTCGTTAAACCGCGGGCAAAGCCAGCAACTGGCAACCGTCAGTTCGCTCTCGCTGCTTAGACAGTGAGCATCGACTCCGTCCCCCCTCCCCGGACGGCGAAGATGTCATCAGGGGAGGTGCGGCGCCGCCGACTCCGGTGAGTGGCGTCAAAGAGCCGAGAGGCAAGCCGGATAGCAAGCGGTGAACCCCGTCGGTCGGGGGCCCGCAAGCGAAATAGCAGTAGGCCGGACAAGCCTGTAGTACGTTTCCGGGGACTCGGTTCTGGACGGGGAGTTCGATTCTCCCCCATCTCCACCAACACTCATCCTGAAGGTCGCGCCGCGCGTGGCGGTCGTCTCGACACCTATGAACGTGCTATGCCCTGTGCTACCGTGCCTCGCACGCGGCGCGCGCCCAACGGATAGGCTCCATCGGCCGCGAACACGGAGGCTGCTGGATTCATGGACTTTTCGAAGCTCAGCTCGAACGACAAGCTGGCCGTCTACGGGGCGGTCGCGACGATCGTGGGGGCAATCGCCGGGTACTCGTATGGTGGGATCGGCCTGTTGGCAGTCCTCGCCGCCATCGGCATGCTGGCGATCGTCTTCCTGCCGCAGCTTTCACCTTCGACGCGTCTGCCTGGATCCAAGGGAAGCCTGATGTTGATCGCCGGCGGCATCGCCGGTGCCCTCATGGCGCTCGCCTTCCTGGGCGCGCTCGGCATCCTGTTCATTAACTTCGGCATCTACGACATCCTGTTCCTGATAGCGGTCGCCGGCGGGCTCCTCATGGCGTGGGCTGGCTGGCAGGCATTCCAGGCTGAAGGCGGCAAGTTCACGATCGGAATGGCGGGAAGCGCTGCTCCGCCGGCCGCGGCTGCGCCGTCCGCACCGGCCGAGACGGTGCCGCCGCCTCCGCCCCCGGCACCCGCGACTCCACCCGCAGGGCCAATGGCTCCGCCCGCACAGCCAATGGCTCCGCCCGAGCCGATGGGCGGAACCGACGAGTCAGACGAGGAGCGGCGCAGCTAGCCATCGAGCAGCCGCGTCGCGCGCGCGACGAGCAGGTCGACCGGGTCGGCCTGCTCGTTCTTCATCGGCCGGCATGCGGCCAGCCGGCGCGCCACGGCATCACCCGCCAGCCCGTCGTCGATCGCGTCGATCGCCTCCCCCAGGCAGGCGCGCAGCGCGGACTCCCTCTCGTGGGAAGCCACGAACCGGACGAGCCCCGACAGGTCGCCATGCGTGGCCTCCAGGTCGGGCGGGGCGGCCTCCAGCGCCTCTTCGAAGTAGGCGATCGCCAGGGAAAGCAGCACGTCCGCATCGGCCTCTTCGCTGAGCAGTCGGTCGTCCGCACCGACGCACAGGCGATACGAGTCCGGGCCGGCCAGGAACCCGATCCACGGACCGTTGGGCCGCCATCGGCCGATCGCCCGCGGCGCCTCCACCTGCATGGGGCCGACGGCTCCGGCTAGGACTGCACCTTTGTGGCAGGCAGCACCACGATCCGGCGGTTCGGCTCCACGCCCACGCTCTGGGTCCGGACGCTCGGGTTCTCGACCAGGGCCATGTGCACGATCCGCCGCTCGAGCGCCGGCATCGGCTCCAGCTGGATGATCTTCCCCGACTGGATGACGCGCTTGGCTGCGCGGTCCGCGACGTCCCGAAGCTGGTCCTCGCGGCGGCCACGGTAGTTCTCGACATCGACCGCGATCCGGTTCCACTGGCCCTCGCGCTTGGCGACGATCAGGTTGACGAGGTGCTGCAGGCTGGCCAGCTTCTCCCCGCGACGACCGATGAGCACGCCGAGATCCGAGCCAGTGACGTTCAGCTTCGAGGTCTCGGATCCCATCGCGATCTCGACCGCGCCCGGGACGCCCATCAGCCGCAGCAGCTCCTCGAGGACGGACTTGGCCTCCTCCAGGACGCCTCGCTCGGCCTCGGTCAGCTCCTCGAGCGGCTTGGCGGGGATGAAGGGCGCGGGCTCGCGGGCGGGCCGGTCGGCGCGGGGCTCGCGAGGCTCGCGAGGCTCGCGGCGAGGTCGCCCGTCGCGGGACGGCCGATCGGCCCGGTCACGGCCCGGCCCGCCACGGCCGCGACCGCCGCGCATTCCGCGACGGTTCGCCTCGGCGCGCGCCAGCTCCGCGACCTGGTCGGCGGCGGCGTCCGCGGCGGCATCGTCGGCAAGGTCGGCGTCGCTCCGCTCGGGGCTGGCCGCCTCATCGGCGGGGGATGGAGCGGCTTGCTCCGGCTCGCGCTCGGGCGGCATCGGCTCGGGGACCCGGACCGTCTCGGCGGCGGCGACCAGCGACTTGGGCGCGGCCAGGATACGGGCCTCCTCGCCGCCGACGCCCAGCAGGCCGCGGCTCCCCTGGGAGAGGATCTCGATATCGAGGTCGGAGAGCTCCGCCCCGAACTCCTTCATTGCGGTACGGATCGCCTCTTCGACGTTCTTGCCACTGAACTCACGGAATGTCATCGCCTTCTGCCTCGTCGCTTCTGTCCGGCCCGGCGCGGCCGTGGGCGGTTTGCGCCCCCGGCGCCACCGGGGCGCGGTGTGGATGGCTGGCTTCCTCCGGCCCGGGGCGTGCCGCCCTCCGGCTCGGGCCCGCGCTTCGTTGGCGTGCCGAGCAGGGAGGTCTCGACGGGCGGCGCGAATCCTGGGTGCCACCCGAAGACCGGGAAGAGGTTCCCCCAGCCCATGATCAGGAACTGCTGGATGACCAGGTAGGCGGTGTACACGATCCAGTACAGGATCAGACCGCTCGGGAAGAGACCGCCCCAGAAGATGGTGAGGAGGGGGAAGAGGTAGATCATCATCTGGCTGGTCGCGGCGGTCGGATCGTCGGGGTTCGGCTTGGGGGTCGTCATCTTGACCTGCACGAACTGCAGGATCGCGGCGGCCAGGGCCAGGGCCGACAGGTGGAACCCGTCGTTCCCGCCGAGCGCGAGCGAGAAGACGCGGTCGATGTCGGCCAGGTCCAGGTTGAAGAGCCAGCTGACGTGGGTGTTGATAGCGCTCTCGAGCTTGATCGGGTCGATGAGCTGGCAGTTGAGGGGCAGGAATTGGTGCAGATGTCCGAGCGAACCATCGCTGAACTGCGGGAGGTTGCACGGCCCGTCGATCGGCGCGTTGAACTTGGTCGCCTGCCCGGCAACGTCGCTGATGCCCGGCAGCGCCTGCCTGAGCTGCGCGAACGCGTCTGACGCGACCTGCTCGGCGGTGAGGGTCACCACGTTCGAGGCGCGGATGAGCGCCTGGTAGAGCGCGAACAGGAGCGGCAGCTGGACGAGCACCGGCAGGCAGCCGCCGAACTGGTTGACGCCGTGCTCGCGGTAGAGGGCCATCGTCTCTTCCGCGATCTTCTGGCGGTTCCCCTTGTGCTTGCGCTGCACCTCGCGGACGAGCGGCTGCATCCGCTGCATCTCCTTCTGCGACCGGATCTGTCGCACGAAGAGCGGGGCCAGCAGGGTGCGGACGACCACGGTGAAGACGATGATCGCCAGCGCGAAGTCGCTGAACACCACGTGGTAGAGCGCGATCAGCAGGTTGAAGAGGGGGAGATAGAAGACGTCCCACGGCGGCGTGAAGTGCTCGATCCCGAGGAAGCCGGCGCCGGAGATGAGTGGCAAGGTCAGGGCCTTCCTTCGCTCATCGCACCGGGTCGTAGCCGCCGGGATGGAGTGGGTGACATCGGCCAATCCGCTTGGCGCCCATCCACGAGCCGCGCAACAGGCCGTAGCGCTCGATCGCCTGGTAGGTGTACTGGGAGCAGCTCGGCGTGTAGCGGCAGCTGGGCGGCATCCAGCTGAAGAGCCACTGGTACGCCCGGATCATTCCCAGCCCGATATTGCTCATCCACCCATTCCCGATCGCTCAAGGAGCGATCGCACTGCGTCGCGGAGCTCCGCGTAACTCGCCGCCCCCGCCTCCGGCCGCGCGATGAGGAGCAGGTCCCAGCCCGCGCCCACTGTCTCGATCCGCTCGCGGATCAGCTCCCGGAGCCGACGCCGCACCCGGTTTCGCTGGACTGCCCCGCCGAGCGACCTGGGGGTGCTCAACCCGATCCGCGTCTCCGGCCGGTCGGTGCGCAGCGATCGCAGGACCAGGAGCCGGGTCGAGCGGACAGACCCGCGGCGCCCGAGGGCATCGAAGTCCGCCTTGCGCCGGAGCGGCAGGAAGGCAGGCATGGGGTGCCCCGTTCGCGTCAGGCGGTGAGCCGCTTGCGCCCCTTCGCGCGGCGTCGGGCGAGCACGCGGCGACCGCCCTTCGAAGCCATGCGGGCGCGGAAGCCGTGTTCCCGCTTCCTGGCGCGCTTCTTGGGCTGGTAGGTCCTCTTCATCGGCGCGTGCTTCGTCCTCTGTTCAGCGGCGGGCGATTCGAAGGCGGTGAAAACACACGAACGGCTGGCGTTGACGCCAGCCTCACGCGATGGCCGATCACCGGCTCGTCTCGCTCTGCCCGGCGATTCTACCGGCGGTTCAAAAGGGGTGTCAAACCTGTAGCAGGCGCGCTACACTACCGCGACTCCCGAGGGCCGGCGCCCAAACTGCCGGGCCAGCCGTGCCGCGGAGGGAGTACGATTCCCCACCCCGACGATCCTTCCGCCAACGACTGGAGTCGGCGATCGATGGATGCCAAACAGGTCTGGCGCGCCGTCCTGGGCGAGCTGCAGGTCAGCCTCTCGCCCGCGAACTTCGAGACCTGGCTGAAGGACACTACTCTCGTCGAGATCGACGAGAGCCGCTTTCGAATCGCCGCCCCCAACGGCTTTGCCCGTGACTGGCTGGACAATCGCTACCGCACCCTGGTGAGCCAGACCCTGGCCCGGGTGGTGGGCGGATCGGTCCAGGTGGAGTTCGTCGTCGCCGACGCGCCGGGTCCGGCGCCGTCGCAGGCGGACGAGGATGGCCTCCCCCCGCCGCCCGCCTCCGCCGGCGGCAACAGCGTCAACCTGAATGGGCGCTACACCTTCAGCAACTTCATCGTCGGCTCGGCCAACCGTCTGGCCCATGCGGCCGCCCTGTCGGTCGCCGAGCGCCCGGGACACGCCTACAACCCGCTCTTCCTGTATGGCGGGGTGGGCCTCGGCAAGACCCACCTGATGCATGCCATCGGCAACGCGGTGGCCGCCAAGTTCCCTCGCAAACGGATCCTGTACGCCACCAGCGAGAAGTTCACGAACGACTTCATCAACTCGATCCGCGAGCAGAAGATGGAGGACTTCCGGAACCGATACCGCCGCATCGACGTGCTGCTCATCGACGACATCCAATTCATCGCCGAGCGCGAGCGGACGCAGGAGGAGTTCTTCCACACCTTCAACGCGATCCACGAGGCGGGCAAGCAGATCGTCCTCTCGAGCGACCGACCGCCGAAGGCGATCACCACCCTGGAGGAGCGGCTCCGCTCGCGATTCGAATGGGGCCTCATCGCCGACCTGACCCCACCCGACCTGGAGACCAGGATCGCGATCCTGCGCTCCAAGGCCGAGGACCAGCTCAACATGATCCCGGCCGAGGTGATCGAGTTCATCGCGCGCAAGGTGGTGAGCAACGTCCGCGAGTTGGAGGGCGCGCTGAACCGGGTGATCGCCTACGCCAGCATGTCCGGGATGCCGATCAACAACGAGCTGGCGTCGGCGGTGCTCTCGAACGTGATGTACAACCCCAAGAAGCGGTCGATCACGCCGCAGCGCATCGTGCGCGCGGTGGCGGACTACTACGGGGTCAACCTGGACCAGCTGCGCTCGAGCAAGCGCGACCGCGCGATCGTGGTGCCGCGCCAGATCGCCATGTACCTGATCCGCGAGGAGACCGACATCTCGCTCCTGCGCATTGGTGCCGAGCTCGGCGGGCGAGATCATTCCACGGTGCTGCACGCCTGCGACAAGATCGCGCGCGAGCTGGCCGAGAACGACGAGATGCGGCGCGAGATCAGCGCCGTGCGGGAGATGATCTACTCCGAGTGAGCGCCGATCCCATGAGAGATGACCCGCCTCAGGGGCTCAACACGTCAACCGCCACGAGGGACTCAGTTTCTCGCAGATGCTCGTGTACAGAGCACTAGCGGGTGCTTTGCGCCATCCGTCCCTGCTCCACAGGGTCCGCGAGCCTGGATTGAGCACGAACCGACCGCTCGTAACCCTCCATCGGCGACCTCGGTCGGGCCGGGATACCCCTAAGGATCTGTGGGCGCGCATTAGCGGAAGAGGTGGCGCACGAGCCGGCAAGCGGCACGCCCTTACGGCCCTCGTGGATAAGCGGGTGCTTCTCGTGGACATTCCCGCCCGACGGTGGACAAGCGAGCGCCCGGGCGTCTTCATCGTCCACCGCCGGAGTCGCGATTACCCACCATCGGTGAAGGCTCCACCCGTCGTCGTCCACCGTGGGAGGCCGGTTGTCCGCGGCCGCATGGCGTATCCGTTGATCTCGCAGGCCGCATTGGTCCACAACGTCCACACTCCTACGAGAGACTGCGACGGACAAAGTATTCTTCTCCTGGTCTCGTAGTGATATCGAAGATGCCCGTGGAACGCCCCTCTAAGGAGCGCGGGCCGATGAGGATGAGGGCCCGATGAACGTCTCGGTCATGCAGGAGAACCTGGCGCGCGGGCTGAGCGTGGTGAGCCGGGCGGTCAGCAGCCGCGCCACGCTGCCGGTGCTGGCCAACGTGCTGCTGAAGACGGAGAACAACGGCCTCAAGCTGACCGCCACCAACCTGGAGATCGGCATCAACTGCTGGGTCCCTGGCAAGGTCGAGGACGAGGGCGAGATCACGGTCCCGGCCAAGCTGTTGACCGACCTCGTCCTGTCGCTCCCGAACCAGCGGATCGACCTGGAGCTCTCCGCGAAGGACCGCACCCTGAAGGTGACGAGCGGCGGGAGCCGCTCCAGCATCAAGGGGATCGATGCCGACGAGTTCCCGGTGGTCGCCGCGATCGGAGACGCTCCCGCCACCAGCGCCGACTCGCGCGCTCTGCGGGACGCCCTGGGCGAGGTGGTCTTCGCCGCGGCCAGCGACGAGAGCCGCCCGATCCTGACCGGCGTGCTGACCAAGCTGTCCGGCAGCCAGATGACCCTGGCCGCCGCCGACAACTACCGGATCGCGGTGCGCAGCCTTGCCACGTCGCGAGCGGTTGCGCCGGAGATGACCATCGTGGTGCCGGCGCGCTCGTATGCCGAGCTGATACGGATCCTGCCCGATGCCGAGCAGCAGATCGACATCACGGTGACCCCGAACAAGAGCCAGGTGCTCTTTCATGTCGAGGGGATCGACCTGGTGAGCCGCCTGATCGAGGGTCAGTTCCCGAACTACGAGCCGGTGATCCCATCGGGCCACACCAGCCGGGCGGTGGTCGACCGCGAGTCCTTCCTGGCCGGAGCGCGGCGCGCGAGCATCTTTGCCCGGGACAGCGCGAACATCGTGAAGATCGAGCTGGGCGGTGAGGCGGGGGATGGAGTCGCGATCACGGCGCATGCCGCCGACGTGGGCGACAACGCCGACACCCTCGAGGCATCGGTCGAGGGGCAGCCGACCACCATCGCCTTCAACGCGCGCTACCTGATCGACGTGCTGGCGAACCTGGGTGCCGACGAGGCCGCGCTGGAGCTGTCCGGGCCGCTGGCGCCGGGCGTCATCCGCGGGATCGGCAAGGACGACTACGTCCACGTCATCATGCCGGTCCGCACGGCTTCCTAGACCGATGCCGGCGCCGGCGCGGGCGCCGGGGCGCCGGGCGGGAATATCCGGATGCGCCTGACGCGCCTCAGCCTCGAGGACTTCCGCAGCTATGCGGCCGCCGAGCTGCACCCCGATCCGGGACTCACCATCGTGGAGGGGCCGAACGGCGCGGGCAAGACGAACCTGCTCGAGGCGATCCATGTCGCGATCACGGGTCGCTCGCACCGAGCCGGCGCCGAGGCCGAGCTCGTTCGGCACGGCCGTCCGTTCGCTCGCATCCGGCTCGACCTGGCGGACGAGGAGGGCGCCGAGGCGGCGCGGATCGAGCTGCTCCTGCCGGGCGAGGTGAGCAGCCCCGAGATCCGCAAGCGGCTCACCGTCAACGGCCTCCCGCGTCGCAGTTCCAGCGTCAGCGAGGCCGCGCGCGCCGTCCTCTTTCGGCCAGAGGAGATGCTGCTGCTGGTCGGCTCTCCTGGAGAGCGCCGCCGCTTCCTGGACACCATCCTGGCCCAGCGAGACCGCCGCGCCGCACACGACCTGGCGGAGCTGTCGCGGATCCTCGCCCAGCGCAACGCGCTGCTGCGCGCCATCCGCCGCGAGGAGGCGATCGCCGACGAGCTCGCTTTCTGGGACGAGCAGCTGGCCTCGGTGGGCGCCGCGGTGATGGCCGCCAGGGTGGGCCTGGTGCGCGACCTGGACGCGCGGATCCCGGATCTGCATGATGCGGTCGCGCCGACCGAGGAGCGGGCCGACCGGGTGCGGCTCGCATACGCCGACACGCTCAAGGACGCGTGGCCCGACCGCCCGGCCGATGCCGGCGGTGTGGCGCCCCCAGCCGTCTCGGAGCTGGTGGAAGCCTTCCGGCGCCGGATCGCCGACGTGCGGCAGAAGGAGCTGTGGAACGGCGTCAGCCTGGTGGGCCCACAACGCGACGACCTGCGCGTCGAGCTGGCCGGGCGGGACGTGGCGGTCCATGCCAGCCGTGGCCAGCAGCGCACGATCATCCTGGCCATGAAGCTGGCGGAGCGCGACCTGCTGGGCGCCGGTGACGCCCCGACCCCGATCGTGCTCCTGGACGACGTCTTCAGCGAGCTCGACGCCGAGCGCTCGGAACGTGCGCTCGAGCTCCTGCTGGCCCGTGGCCAGGTGCTGGTGACCACGGCCGACCTGGCCTCGCTGCCCCCCGCGCGGCGGCGCGGAGTCGCCACCTGGCAGGTGGGCGACGGTCGGCTGAGCCTCGCGCCGCGCGTGGCCTGACCTCGATGTCGAGCCCCGAAGAGGCAGGAGCGGCCGTGCAGCGAGCCCTGCTGGCCTGCATGGGCCCCGGCGCCGCGGAGGCGCTGGCCCTGGCGCAGGCCCGCCTCGCCTGGCAGGAGACCGTCGCCGACGCCGGGCTGGCGCGGGCCGGCCTCTCCAGCCGCCTGGTCGGCGTCAGCGGCGGGACGGCCCAGGTGGAGGCCGCCGAGGCGATCCTGGCCCAGGAGCTGACGCTCCGTGCGGACGCGCTCACGCACGCCGTCAACCAGCGCATGCGTGGCCGCCCGGGGGCGACCATCGTGCTTCGCGGATTGGCCATATCGGTTGGTCGTGGCCGCATGGAACGCTCCCTATAATCGAGCGCGATCCGACCCAGCTCCACAACCGCTCGAGCCGCAGCCGTTCCGACCGATGAGCAATCGCCTCTCCACCCGCATCGGCATGCCGGCCCCCGAGGACCGCCTCTCCGGCGCGCTCGACGTTGTCCGCTTCCACGAGCCGGCGATCGGCGCTCTGGCCCGCACCAAGGGCAGCCTCTTCCTGCTCGCCCAGGTGACCGGCAGCGATCCGGCCCTGGCGCGCGCCGCGTCGGACGCCGTGGCGCAGGTGGAGCGCGACTACTACTACGACCTCTCGGCAGGAGCCTTGGGGGCGCTGGGCAAGGCGCTCGCCAACGCCAACCGCCTGCTCTACCACCAGCGTGGCCGGCTCGGGATCCCGAAGCGCGGCGGGGTGAGCCTGGTGGCGATGGCCATCCGCGGCCGCGAGGCGCATGTCGCCAAGCTTGGCCCGGCGGCCGCGGTGGTCCTGCGAGCCGGCCGCATGTACGAGCTGCCGCCGCCGCCAGCGGTCCACGAGGAGGACCCGCGGGTTCGCGAGCGGCGGGTGGCGGCCACCCTGGGCGAGGCCCTCGAGATCCTGCCCTACACCTGGCAGGGGGAGCTCGCGCCGGACGACCGGCTGGCGCTGGTGAGCCGCAACCTGGCGCACGTGGTCGGCGTGGACGAGCTGAAGCACGCGCTCACCGCGCTGCGGCCGGCGGCGGCGGTCGAGCACCTCGAGCAGCTCTTCACGATCCGCGGCGGCCGCGGCTCGGACGGGATCCTGGCGATAGAGATCGCCGCGCTCCAGCCGACCGCAACCACCCACCACCTGGAGCCGGTCCGGCCGGCCGAGCCGCTGGCCGGCCTGCCCGACCAGAGTCCGGTGCCCCTGGCCGACGCCATTGGTCGCCTGCTGCACCGCATCGGCGATGCTCTCGGCGCCGGCCAGCGGGCGCTCGGCCACGGCATCCTGTATGGCTTCAACGTGCTCTTCGCCTTCGTGCCTCGGCGTCGCCCGGAGTACCCACGCCAGATCCTGCGCACAGCTGTCGTGGAGGAGGGTCGCCGCCGCCGGCTCGGCCTGGTGGGAATGGTGGCGGTGGCGGCGATGCTGGCCGCAGGGTCCACGGTGGCCAGCCTCCCGAGCGCCAAGCCGGCGGAGGCCATCCCCCGCGCCGAGGTGGCGCGCCAGGCGATCGAGGAGGCACAGGCGCTCGTCTCGGAGGTCGAGGCCCGCGTCGACGGCCTCGACCTGATCGACCGCGCCCCGGATGCGGCCAAGGAGCTGTTGAATGGTGCCTTTGCCGCCCTGCAGCGCGCCGCCGGCGCCGGCATCCCGCCCGCCGCCCTGGAAGGACTCCGGACGCGTGTCGACAGCGGGCTGGACGCCATCCACGTCGTCGCGCGCATTCGCGAGGCGAGCGTCGTCTCCAACCTGACGGCCGCCTTCACGGATTTCGAGCCGCTCGACATGGTGGTGGCGGCCGACGGATCGCTGTGGGTGACCGAGACGGGCCGTGGGCGGGTCATCCGGGTCGACCCGCTCAGCGGCGAGCTGCGCGTGGTGTATCGGGCCGGGCAGGCGCTTGGTGACCGGACCGCCGGCGCCCCGTGGCTGATCGCCAGCGCGGCGACCGACGTGGTGCTCGTCGACCGGCAGCGACAGGCCTGGCGCTTCGACCTGGGCGAGCAGGAGCCGCGGCCGCTGGGACTGCCCGGGCTCGAGGCCGTGGCGCCGAACAGCCATCTCCTGGCGGCGCTCCAGCACCGTCCGCCGCTGGAGATCTTCAACCTGTACCTGGTCGACGCCGGCAGCGGCGAGGTGCACAAGTGGTCGCCCGGAGACGTGGTGCCGGTCGTCTACGCCAGTGGGCCGGAGCCGTTCCTGGCCGAGCAGCCCGACCTTCCGTCGGCGGGCGCCCAGGACCTGTTCGTGGACGCCAACCTGTGGCTGCTGCAGGCGCGGACCGTGACGAGGGTCAACTTCGGGACGCCCCAGCCGCAGGCCGACTACTCGCTCGACCCACCGCCCGACGGGGAGGTTCGCCCGCAGCTCGACTACCGCCTGCTCGACGGCGCCACGGTGGGGGACCGCGAGCTGTTCTACGTCTACGACGCCGCCAACGCGCGGATCATCGCCTTCCAACGAGCCGACGGCGCCTTCGTGCGGCAGTGGCTCGCGCCGCGGCTGGGGCCGGCGGCGGGCATCCTGGACGGCGTGGTCGCCATGAGCGTGGCCTCGGTGGCCGACGGCCCGCCCGTCGCGGTCCTCCTCACACCCGGATCGGTGATCCGCGTCGTCCTGGAGTAGCCTCCACTAGAATCGGTCCATGGGCGAGCAGCCGTACGGCCGGGTCCGGCTCATCGAGATGGTCGTCGAGAGCGTGCGGGTGCACATGCTCTCCAGCCAGCACGTGGTCATCCTCAAGGAGTCGGAGCGGGACCGATACCTGCCGATCTGGATCGGTCCGTCCGAGGCGAACGCCATCGCCATGCGCCTGCAAGGGCTGACCGCGGAGCGACCGCTCACCCACGACCTGCTGGTCAGCGTGCTGGGCGCCCTCAACTCGAGCGTGAGCAGAGTGGTCGTCACCCACGTCACGGACGGGACCTTCCATGCGCGGCTGTACCTCGAGACCGCGGACGGGACGGAGACCGAGATCGACTCGCGGACGAGCGACGCGATCGCCCTGGCGGTGCGCACCGGGTCGACCATCTACGTGGACGAGCGAGTTCTGGACGAGGCCGGGGTCGAACCCGATACGGAGGAGTCCGGTGAGCCGTCCGACGAGAAGCTCGCCGTCTTCCGCGAGTTCGTGAACTCGCTGGACGTGGACCTGGGCGGCGGCGAGAGGGGCCCGCCCACCGAGGAGCAGGCTCCTTAGGCCCTCTATGCTCCCTAGGCGACGCGATCCGTCCCGCTGCCGAGCACGCGCTCCCGGTCGGTCCAGAGCGCCAGGCGCAGCTTCGCCAGGTCGCGGAAGGTGCGCAGGATCTTGCGGAAGCTGGCCCCCGTGTTGGTGCCCGCCGCGCGCGGGAAGTGGTTGACGCCGACCTGTCCGAACCGGACGCCGCGGGCGCGGAGCTTGATCAGCAGCTCCGCCGAGAGGAACGGGCCCTCGGCGTCGAGCCGCAGGCCGTCGAACAGCTCCCGCCGGAAGAGCTTCATGGCGCAGTCGATGTCGCGCACGCGCAGCCCGAAGGCGACCGACACGATGGCGTTGTAGGTCTTGGCGATGAAGATCCGATGGAACGGGTCTCGGCGCTTGATCCGGTAGCCGATCACCCCGCCGAGGGCGTCGCCGCCTTCAGCCAGCAGATCGAGGAGCCGGCGCATCTCGCTCAGGTCGAACTGCAGGTCTCCGTCCGAGAAGCAGATCAGCTCGCCGGAGGCGTTGCCGAAGCCCGCCTTCACCGCGCCGCCGTACCCGCGGTTCGGCTGGTGGTGCACGCGGACGCGGGCGTCGCCGGCCGCCAGCGCGTCGGCCAGCTGCGGCGTCCGGTCAGACGAGCCGTCGTCGACGATCAGCACCTCGAGCGAGCCGTCCACCAGCGGGGCGAGCTCCTGGAGCGCCAGCTCGACCGTGCGCTCCACGTTCTCCTCCTCGTTGTAGGCGGGGAAGAAGAAGCTGAGGCGTGGGCGCGACGCGCCGGGGTCGGTCACTTGCGTTCCCTGATGTGGAGCAGATCGGTGTAGCCGGGGTAGGTCTCGACCGTCACCGTCTCCCAGGTCGCAGTGATGTGCTGGGCCTCCCAGTACGGCGGGACGACGTAGACGGGCCGCCGACCGAGGTAGGTCTCGATGGCGCGGTCGATCGTACCGTACCCATCGTCCAGGATATTCCGCTCGTCGATGATCTTGACGTCGGGTCGCTCGCCCAGCACCCAGCGGTGGTACCAGAGCGGGGTGCTGTAGCTCCACCAGCTGATCACGACCGCATCCGGCGCCAGCGCGGCGTGGACTGACGCGACCCAGCGATCGGCATCGCGGTTCATGCTCTGGTCGCGCTCCGCGTACAGCGTCGCCAGCGAACCGACCGGCAGCAGCGCGGCCGAGGCGAGCACCAGCGCCCCGGCGCCAACCGCCAGGCGTCGGCGGCCGACCACGCCCAGCGCGCGGTGGCTCGCCTCGGCGAAGGCACGCGCCGCAGCGGCCGCGAAGGCGCTGACGGCGACCCCGATCAGGATCGCGCCGACCACGACCGTCAGCATGTAGTAGCGGTCGATGTCGCCGTCGTTGTAGTGCATCGCATAGCCGACGTTGGCGGCCACCAGCAGACCCAGGAAGAGCGCGGCACCAGCCTGCCGCGCGGCCAGCACCGAGGCGCCCAGGGCGGCCACCAGCCAGCCGGGACCGATGAACTGGCGCGTCAGGACCCGCTCGGCGTCCGCCCACCTGCCCCCCAGATTGTCGAACGGCGCGCGGAACGGGTCGAACAGGGTGCTGAACTGCTCCGCGAAGACCAGGTACCGCATCCGGTCGAGCGTGGTGGGACGCGCGTAGAACAGGGGAGGCTCCGGCGGCGTCAGCGCTCGGATCGGGATGTAGGCGTAGACCAGCAGGCCCACCGCCAGCAGGGCCGCGCACGCTGTCAGCAGCCGCCAGCGGCGCCAGATGCGCGGGTCGACCACGAACAGCCAGGCGGCGATGCCCAGCGCCATCAGCCCGGTCAGCGGGTGGTTGCCGAGTCCCACGCCGAAGACCAGTGCGGCGCCCATCAGCCAGCGCCCCGCATTGGGCGCCTCGGCTCGCTCGGCCGAGCGCCAGCAGACGAGGAGCCAGACGGTCAGGGCGGCGATCAGGACGTGCAGGGCGTGGACGTCGGCGCGCAGCGCGTTGCGCCACGGCTCGGAGGCGAAGGCGAAGGCCAGCCCGCCGATCCCAGCGGCGCTCGCCACCGTCCACCGATGCCGCTCCTCGGCGAGCTGGCCGACGACCAGGACCGCGAGGCCGGCCGCCGCCGCGACGCAGACCGCCGAGAGGAGGTTCATGCGCCACGCGACTTCACCGATCGGGATCTGGCTCCAGGCCCAGCCGACCAGCGTGTAGGTCGGAAAGCCGGTTGGGTGGAAGATCGAGAGCGTGTGGGGAACGGTCTGCGCCTCGGCCGTGTCCCAGAACCCGGTCGACGGGAACATGGTGCGCAGGTACATCGCAAGCGCGATGAGCGAGACGGCGGCCGCCGTCCACGCGACCTCCGGGGTGGCGTAGGGAACTCCCCACCGCGCGCGACGCGGCGCAACCCGACCCGCGTTGGGGCCGTCTGGGGGTCGATGTCCTATACTCACCGCCACCTTGGCGTGCCAGACCCTCCGGCGCCGGTGAGCCAGGCGCCGGACACGATGACCCGCGACTCCGTGAGGCGGCGGGGCGCGAGGCCATTCGGTCCCGGCCTGCTGTCCGACGCGGCCACGCTCGTCACCGTCCTGATCATCGCGGGCGTGCTCCTGCGCGTCGTGGTTGTGCTGCTCCTGCCGTTCAGCGGCTTCCGGATCGACGGCGGCGACTTCACCGCGTGGGCCACGCGGCTGGCCGATCTCGGACCGGGCGCATTCTACGAGACCGGCTATTTCAGCGACTATCCGCCCGGCTACCTCTACGTCCTCTGGTTGCTCGGCTCGGTCGGGCAGGCGCTGCTGCCGCTCACCGCCGGCTTCGACGTCACCGGTGCACTGGTCAAGATCCCCGGCGTGCTGGCCGACGCCGGCGTGGCGTGGACGCTGTTCGCGTTCAGCCGACGCTTCTTGGACGGGCGCTTCGGCTCGTGGAGCGGCGAGCGGGTCGGCGTGGTGGCGGTGGTCGTCTACCTCTTCAACCCCGGCACCATCTTCGACTCTGCGGTGTGGGGTCAGGTCGACTCGGTCGGCACGCTGGCGCTGCTCGCGACCCTATATTGGCTCGCCCGCGGCTGGACGGAGGCTGCCGCAATCGGCGCCGTCGTGTCGCTGCTCATCAAGTTCCAGTTCGCCTTCGTGATCCCGATCGTGGCGATCGTCGGTATCAAGCGTCACCTGGCCGGCCGCTCCTCGGACCCCGGCCTCGACGGCCGTCCGGATCCGGTGCGCGTCCTCTCCTCGCTGGCCGCCGGCCTCGGCTCCCTGGTGCTCCTCATCTGGCCCTTCGGCATGACCGTCTGGGCGCCCGGTGATCCGAATCACAGCCTGATCGGCAAGTTCACGGAGGCGGCGAACACCTACAAGGGCCTGACCATCAACGCCTTCAACATGTGGCGAAATCCGTGGAGCGGCCTCGGCGACCAGATCATCTGGGGCTGCGACGCTCCCAACCCGCCGGGCTGCGATGGCGGCGCCGGCGTGGCGTTGATGCTTGGGTCGTCGCCCGTCAGCTGGCAGCTGATCGGCGCTGTCCTGTTCGGTGCGGTGGCGCTGCTTGCCTTCTGGCAGGTGGCGCGGCGCGACGATGCGGTGGGGATCCTGGAGTCGTCACTGCTGCTGGCGGTGGCCTTCTTCGCGCTTCCGACCAGGGTGCACGAGCGCTACCTCTTCCCGGCGCTGGCGCTCGCCGCGCCGCTGGTGCCGCGCACCTGGCGCTCCTTCCGCGGCAGGCCGGCCATCGTCACCGCCGTGGCCGCCGTGGCCTTCGTGCTGGTCACCTACGTGATTCCGTTGGTCGGGACGCCGACCGGGGGTCCGGCCGCCAACCCCCTTCCCTTCATCCTCGCCATCCTGGCCGTCGCCATCGCTGTGCCCATGGCGCTCTCGCTGTGGGGCGGCGGGGCGCTCTACGCGCTGCTCTCGGTATCGGTCTTCGCCAACGTGTACTGGGTCTACACCGCCGACTGGTCCTTCGTGGAGGGCCCGCCGCTCACCCCCGGCGTCGGCGGCCTGCCGATGGTCCGGGATCCGTTCCTGGCCGCCACGTTCTTCAGCGACTGGGGTGTCTTCGCGCTCTCGGCCATGAGCACGGTGCTGCTCGGAGCGTTGGCCGTCCGGGCGGCGCTGGCCGCATGGGCCGGGTCGCGGCAGCCAGCCCGTCGGGCGGTCTCGCCCGCAACCGAGGCCCTGCCCGTCACCGAGCCCGTGCCCGTCACCGAGGCCCTGCCCAGCGGCCTGGTGTTGGAGGCCGTGGAGCCACCTTCAGGGCCCAGCGCCATCGGGCGCCTGAAGGCCTGGCTGCGTCCCGACCCCGGCGATCCCTACCTGAAGGAGCCGACGCGGCGCCTCGACCGCCTCGACCTGCTGCTGGTCTTCGGCTTCGTGCTCTTCGCCTTCGCCTTCCGACTCTGGCGCCTCGACACGCCGCGCTCGATGCACTTTGACGAGGTCTACCACGCCCGTTCGGCCACCGAGTGGCTGACCGACTGGCAGGAGGGCTGGACCCGCGACACCTACGAATGGACGCACCCGATGCTGGCTAAGTACCTGATCGCTGCCGGCATCGTGGTCGCCGACCCGAACCAGCAGGTCGGCAGCGTCTCGCTCGATGGGCCTGCCACGGCGATGGCGGTCGCACCCCAGCGCACCTTCTTCCTGCGTCCCAACACGATCGCGTTCACCTCCGGCGGCGATACGACCATCACCGCCCGCGAGATGCCCTCTGGCGAGGTCGTGGCCAGCTGGGAGGCGCCCGGCAGGGTCGCCAGCCTGGCCTACGACGAGGATGCAGAGCGCCTGCTGGTGGGCCTCGCCGACGACGGCGACGTGGCCATTTACCTTCTGAGCATCTTCCTGGAGGAGAGCGGCGAACGCAGCCCGCCGCCGATCGGCGCGCCCCTCCAGACCAGCCTGGCCGGGGTGAGCCAGATCGACATGCCCTCCGACGCTTCGATCCTCCTGTTTCGCGGGCCGGACGGGATCGTCGAGGTGGAGCGCGTCACCGGCCTGGAGCTGGCGCGCACCGACCTGCGGGCCGGAGGCATCGGCTACGTGCCAGCCACCGGCAGCGACGACACCGCCCTGGAGGCGCGGGTGGTGGCCACCGATCCGGCGCGAGGCGTGGTCGTCGTGCTCGACGCCGCCACCCTGGAGCCGGCGCCGGGCCTCGCGGGCGAGGAGGAGCGTCTCCTTTCCCTCCCCGCACCACCGGTTGGCCCGATCCAGATCCGCGGCGGGGGCGACTTCCAGGTGTGGGTGCCCGTCGGCGCACTGCCGGCCGATGAGGAGCATCCGGCGGTGGATGGCGGGATCACCGTCTTCAACAAGGAGCTCGACTTGATCGACTCCGCGCCGCTGCCAGGGGCGCCCCAGCTCATCGGCTGGCAGTCGGTCGCCAACATCATCTACATCGCCGGCATCGACAGCTCGAGCGGCGGCCCGGCGGTGTGGACCGTGCAGCCGATAGGCAGCGGCGGCAGCCAGAGCGCCGGCTTCGCCGCCTTCGACACGACGCCGCTGCCCGGCGAGCCGCTGGCGCTCGGGTTCGACATCAGCGATCACGACCAGGGCGACGACCACGGCCTCCTCGTCATGTCGGTCGCATCCGGGACGGGCGGAGGCGAGCTGGTCAGCATCGACGCGGGCAGCAACGCGTTCGCCTGGCGCCTGTCCGGGATCGCATTCGGCGCGATCCTGGCGGGGCTCGTCTACCTGCTGGCGGCCACCATGTTCAGCCGGCGGCGGATCGCGGTGCTGGCGGCCGCCTTCATCGCGCTCGACGCGATGAGCTACGTGATGAGCCGGATCAGCATGAACGACATCTTCGTGGCCACCTTCATCGTGGCCGCCTACCTGCTCTTCTGGCAGGTCTGGTCGGGCCGATGGGCGCGCAGCGCCTGGTGGACGCTGCCGCTGGTGGGCGTGCTGATCGGCCTGGCCGCGGCAACGAAATGGGTCGGCATCTACGCGCTGCTGGGCTTGTGGGTCCTGGTCCTGGCCCGATCCGGTCTCGGCCGCTTTCTGCTGGTGGCGGCCATCGCGTTCATCACCGTCGTCCTGGGCATCGGAGCCCCGTGGCCATTCCTGGTCATCTGCATCGCCGCGCTGGCGCTGGCACTCGTGATCGCCTGGGCTCGCCCGATCCGGCTCGACCCGCGCGAGGTCTACGGCCTGGCGCCCACCGTCGTGGTGCTGTCGGCCATCGGTCTGGCGTTCTCACTGGCCTACGGCCTGGTGCCCGATGCGCGCGAGGCGCGCAGCGGGGTGGAGCTGGTCTTCGACGTGCTGGCCCGCGGCGCGCAGGTCGGCTGGCCCGCCTGGATCATGCTCGGCCTGGCAGGTGCCCTCGTCCTGCTGCGCGGCGGGGTGTCGCTCTGGAAGCCGGCCAGCGACCGCCGCTGGTGGTCGCCTGGGGAACTGGGTGGCTTCGCCTGGCCGTGGATCGGGGCCTGCCTGGCGGTCGTCCCGCTGCTCGTCTACTTCCTGGCCTACGTCCCGTACCTGCAGCTGGGGCACGCGATCGCCGGACCCTCGTCCGGCCCGGGGTATGGCTGGTCGCTCGACGAGCTGCACGCCCAGATGTTCGGCTACCACTTCGGCCTGCAGGCCGGGCACGTCGCCAGCTCGCCGTGGTGGAGCTGGCCGCTCGACCTCAAGGCGGTCTTCTTCTACACGCACGACTTCGACAATCGAACCACCGGGGTGATCTACAACGGCGGGAACCCGATCCTGTTCTGGGCCGGCATTCCGGCGCTTGCCTGGTGCGGGGTGCAGGCCTGGCGTCGCCGCTCGCCGGCACTCGTCCTGCTGGTGGTGGCCTTCGCGTTCCAGTTCTTCCCATGGACCCGGATCGAGCGCGCCACGTTCCAGTACCACTACCTGAGCGCGCTGCCGTTTGCCATGGTGGCGATCGCGTACGTGGTGGACGAGATGCTCCGCGCGTGGAGCTGGCGGCCGTTGGCGATCGCCTTCCTGGTGCTGGCCGCCGTGGCTGGCGTGCTCGTCTTCCCGATGGGCGCGGCGCTCGCGATGCCCGACTGGTACATCAACCTTGCCCGCGCGCTGCCGACCTGGAACTACGGCTTCGTCTTCCCCAGCCCGCCGCAGGGTGAGCGCACCGCGTTGATCAGCGCGGACGCGGCGAAGGCGGCGATTGGCGCGCTGGTGGCCTTGGCCGCCGCAGCGTTCGCTCTGTTCGGGCGCGACCTACTCGCCCGATTGACGGCGCAGGGAGGCGATGACCAGCACGACCCCCAGCGCCACCAGGCCGATCGGCCAGAGCAGGTCGGTATCGATCTGGGGCACGTACTCCCGGATGAGGAACCAGGCCCCGAGTCCCACCAGGATCAGGCCGAAGACCAGCGACCTGCCACCTGAGCTCCGCCTGCGCGGAGGGGACGCCTGGGTCATGACCGATGGGCTGGCCGCCTGGCCGGCCGCTTCGCCGCTCGCGGCGGGTGGGGCTGCCGTCGCTGTAGCCGCTGAGGCAGGCGCCGCCGACACTGGCGCCTCGGGCACCACGATCCACATCACGATGTAGAGCACCACGAAGATGCCGCCAGTGACGATCCCCAGGATCGCCCAGATGATGCGCACGATCGACGGGTCGGCATCCAGGTATTCGGCCACGCCGCCAGCCACGCCGCCGAGCACGGATTCGGTGCGGGACCGATACAGGCGCCGGTTCATTCGCAGCCTCCCTCCGGGTTGAAGCTGAAACTGGCCGCATTGCCCTCCAGCCGGAGGTCGATCCGGCCATCCGCGGTCCCAAAGTTGGCACTCGCCCAGGTGTCGCCGGTGCGCACGAGCTCCGACTCGTCCAGGTCATGCGAGAAGGTGAGGTTCTCCTCCACGGTGAAGCGCACCGCCGCGTCGGGATCCGCGCAGAACTCGATGCTGCCGGCGTTCATGCCCATCGTGCCGTCGAGATCCGTGCCGCCATCCACCTGGAAGCTCGCGGAGCCGGCGTTCATGTCCAGGCTGAACGACGGCACGCTCGAACCGCGCAGGTCGAACGTCAGCGAGCCCGCGTTCGGGTCGACGCTCAGCTCCGAGAAGCTGCCGCCCGCCAGGTCGAGGATCGTAGTCGCGGCATTCACGTCGATCAACAGGGCGTAGGTGACGCCCGAGCCGAGCCCGATCTCCCAGCGCTGCTCGCCGTCCATGAAGCCGCGGTCGGGTGTCCTGACCGCCAGCGAGGTGTCCGTCGCTTCGATCCGAGCCTCGTCCCCGTCGGACTGCCCGGACGCGACGCGCCAGCCGTTGCCATCGGTCATGGCGACCTCGAGCGTGCCGCAGTTGAAGTCCAGGTCGGCCGATGCGCTTCCGCCCGTGAACGCG
>DASWIE010000060.1:0-2385 GCA_036397815.1 Candidatus Limnocylindria bacterium | reverse complement strand
GGTTCGCCGCGGGTGAGATCGACGCCGAGGAGTATGCCAGTCGCCTCTCCGTCCTCCGTCGCTAGCCGACGGTCTTGCGAGCGCGCAGAGCGCGATGCCACACCCAGGAGCCCTCAAGCGTGGAGTCTCAACAGATCGTCCTGCTCATCCTCAACGATCCGCCATACGGGACCGAGCGTTCGTACAACGCGCTGCGGCTGGCCATGGCGCTCGCCAAGGTCGAGGGCACCCAGATTCGTCTCTTCCTGATGGCCGATGCGATCGGCTGTGCAAAGCGCGAGCAGCGGACACCCGACGGCTACTACAACCTGGAGCGGATGGTGAAGTCGCTGGCGGCGAAGGGCTTCGCCATCGGCGCCTGCGGGACGTGCATGGATGCCCGAGGCTTTACTGAGACCGACCTGACCCAAGGCGTTCACCGTTCCTCGATGGCTGAGCTCGCGACGTGGACGCTTGAGGCCGATCGGATCCTCGTCTTCTGAAGCGTGCGACCATGCGAGGCACACCGTCGCGTGGGGTTGCGGGTCGTCATAAGGTCGCCCCAGTCAGCCGCTGAGGTGGACGAGGCCAGGCCACACCTCCGCCCACCGGCCACGCGGCCCGTCGCAGACCCAGACCGGCAGGCCCTGTTCCTCGGTGGGCGCGTCGATCCCATTGTCGATGGTCGCCACCGTCCGGCAGCCGGTGAAGGCGGCGGCCATCCGCTCCTCGCCGTAGCCGACCACGATGACGGGTCCGCTCCCTTTCGGGGGCAGTCCCCACAGCCCGTAGGCGTTGTGGCCGCTGTACGCGGCCGGCAGGCCTCGCAACCGGCCGAGGACTGCCACCGCTCCGGCCTCGCCGTAGTTGCCGGTCACGATCACGGCGGTCGCGCGCTGCTCCTCCGGAATGCTTGCGTGCGCCGCCGCGACCGCAGCCAGGAACTCGGGCCAGCCGATGGTGTTGAGCTGATCCTCGCCCGGCACCGCGTAGAAGGAACGGGCGAAGGCATCGGCTGGAAGGATCGGGAGGCCGATGGGCGCCGGCAGCGCGCCGAGCACGAGCACCGCGCTGCCCAATGCCAAATGCCATCCGGCTCGCCAGCCCTCGACCGTGACCGATCCGGCCGCCACCAGCGCCGGGTAGAGGCCGACCAGGTAGTAGGCCTTGCCGCTGGTGATGGTGAAGAGGACGAACAGCAGCCCGGCCGCCCAGGCGAAGACGCGGAAGGGGCGTCCCTCGGTGGTGCGGACGAGCCGGTGGAGGCCGATTCCGATGAGCAGCGACGCGCCGGCGCCGAAGATCACGAGCTGGAGGAAGACGAACTCGAACCGGCCGCCCAGGGAGGCCTCCTGCGAGGCGATGTCGCGGGCGATGGCCAGCGCCGGCCAGCCGTGTGTCGCCTGCCAGACCAGGTTCGGCGTCCAGATCGCGGCGGCGACCATGGCGCCGGCCCACAACCACCGGCTGCGCAGGTGGCGCCGATGCTCGGGAGTCGTGAGGATGCCCACCGCCAGCGCCGCGACCAGGAGGCCGATGAGGTGCGTGTTCTGCAGCGCCAGCCCCACCACCGCCCCCGCCGCCAACCAGAGTCGACCGTCGCCGGTGCGCATAACGCGCGCCACCAGCCAGGTGAGCGCAACCCAGGCCAGGAGGTCGAACGTAGCCGTTGAGAGGAGGTGTCCGACCGCCAATGGGAAGGTGCAGACGCCGACTGCCGCTGCGGTCAGGAGCTGTGCAAACCGACCGCCGCCCATCTCCCGCGCCAGGAGCGCGCCGAGTAGCACGATGCCCCCCAGCGCGAGCGCGGACGGCACACGCAGGGCGAGCAGGGAGCCCGGCACAATGGCGTGGATCGCTGCCGCCAGCAGCGGCGAGAAGGGCGGCTGATCTGGGTATCCCCAGTCGGGATGCTGCCCAGCGACGATGAAGTACAGCTCGTCGCGGTGGTAGCCATACCCGCCTGCGGTCACGAGTAGTACGGCGATGGCCGCGGCCGCTATCCACCCGACGCGCCAGTCGAAGGCTGGGAGCGGTCGGCGATCGCCGCGGCCTCTGTTGGCGGAGGCGCCGGTCACCGGCGCAGTTTATGACGACGGGCGCTTATCGGCCGCCCGAAACGGGGGGTCAGAGCTCGAGGAGCGTCGTCTCCAGCTATCATCGCGAGCGTGGTTGTCGAGGGGGCGCGGGGATCTGAGCCTATGGCTGTAGATTGTCTACAACACGCAGTTGATATGTTGTAGACTCCCGTTGATGACCGAGCGTGGGAACGACAACGAGAAGGAGCTGATCGACGTACGCCGCGCGGCTGTGCTCGTTAGCCGCCATCCGGAGACCATCCGGCGCTGGGTATGGTCCGGCCGCCTGGCCGCCAGTCGGCGCAACAATCGGTTGCTGGTGAGGCGG
>DASWIE010000059.1:0-63180 GCA_036397815.1 Candidatus Limnocylindria bacterium | reverse complement strand
AGGTAGACGTTGTGGCTCGCGGCATCCGGCTCCAGGAAATAGGGGCGCACGCGGGCGCGTCGCGCCTCGCCACCGGCCGGCTCGTAGTCGAACTCCACCACCCGGCCGTCGGCCCACGCCTGCGCGACGTTCGCAAAGTTGCGCGTGAACGGCTCATTGGGGTCGGCACGCCCGACCTGCAGCATGGTGGCCGCCACGTGGCGTGCGATGGGCTGCGGCAGCAGGTCGGCCAGCTTGGTGAAGGCGCTCACCACGGCCTGGTCGTACTCGTCCGACCAGCGAGCGATCAGGCGGGTCGCCAGAAAGAGGACGACCGCCTCGGGCAGCGAGAGGGGCAGGGGCGGCAGGAACGACTTCTTCTCGATCCCGTAGCGTCCGCGGCCGGCCTGGAAGATCGGGATCGCCAGCTCTTCGTCGAGCGCGCGAATGTCGCGGTACACCGTCCGCGTCGTCATGCCCGTCAGCTCGGCGATCTCCGTCACCGGCACGCCGGCCTCTCCGCTGCCGCGGGTGTAGAGGATCGAGGCGACGCTGAGCAGGCGCGCCAGCCGGTCGCGTTTGCGCGCCCAACGGTCGTCGCGGCCCTCCTCGTCAGCCTCGCCCCAGCTCTCGCTCATGGCGTCACGAAGAAGAAGGCGATCGCCAGGATCGCGTAGACGCTGATGAGCTGCAGACCCTCCACCCAGTTGGAGCGGCCGTCGAGGGCGATGTAGGCCGCGATGAAGGTGCCGACCCCCACCGCCACCACCTCGAGCGGGCTGAAGACCAGGGTCAGCTCGTTGCCGACCAGCAGGCCGAAGAAGACGAGCACCGGCGCCGCGAAGAGGGCGATCTGGGTCGCCGACCCGACCGAGGTGACCAGGCTGAAGTCCATCTTGTTCTTGTAGGCCAGCGTGATGCCGACCACGTGCTCCGCCAGGTTGCCGATCAGCGGGATCAGGATGATGCCCACGAAGAACTTGCTGATCCCGAGGGTCTCCACCATCGGGTCGAGCGAGTGGACGAGGACCTCGGAGACGGCGGTCAGGGCGGCCGCCGACCCCAGCAGCGCGGCCAGCGAGCGGCGGACGCTCCAGCTGGCCTGCTCCGCCGGGTCGCGCTCACCCGGGGCGGTCGCCTCCGGGGTGGAGAAGTAGAACCAGGTTTGTGCCGCATAGGTCAGGAGCAGCACGATCGCCACCCCGATCGAGAGCGCCTCGATGCTGAAGAAGTCGGACGAGCCGGCGCCCGTCTCGGCACCTCCGCCGATCAGGAATGCGAAGGTGGCCGGCACGATGAGGCCGATGGTGGCCAGGATCAGGCTCGCCGCGTTCATGCCGAGCGCCTGCGAGTCGTAGCGCTGGATCCCGTTCTTCAGCCCGCCCACCAGCAGCGAGGCACCCAGCACCAGCAGCAGGTTGCCGACGATCGAGCCGGTGATCGAGGCCTTCACGACCTCCAGCTCGTTGGAGGCGATCAGGAAGCCGGCGATGATGATCTCGCCGATGTTGCCGACCGTGGCGTTCAGGATGCCGCCGATCCGCGGTCCCGCGGCCGCGCCCAGCTCCTCCGTGGCGTGGCCGAGGGTGTAGGCCAGGCCCAGGATGGCGAGCCCGCTGACCGCAAACGTGAGCACCGCGTCGCCGTTCAGCAGGCGCAGGACCAGGGCGGCTGCAGTCCCAACGAGCGAGAGTCCGTAGGCAACGCGGGCGAACATGGGGCCGATGGTACCCGGCGTCGCGAGCGCTCAGCTCGGCGCGGCCGACTCGCTCGCCTCTTCGCTGCCGGACGCGGCGGAGGAGCGGCTTGGCCGCGGCGTCGGCGTGGGCAGCGGCTCGCCTGGCAATGCCGCCATCAGAGCCCGGTTCAGCGCGTCGTCCACTCCGATCAGCAGGAACACGTACTCGTCGGCGGCCCAGGTGTAGACCATCGTCCCGGCGACCGTGGCATCGTCCTCCGGCCGAGCCCAGACGAGCCGATCGGCGACCTCCACGAGCTTCCACGGCTCGCGGTGCAGGCCCGCGATGCCGACGTACTGCCCCGCCGCGGCGAGGTACGGCTCGAGCTCCCGGGTGGTCGCGAACGGCGATCCCATGCGCATCGCGTAGAGCGAGAGGCGCGGCTGTTCGACGTACGCCACCTGCAGCGCGACGAAGCGCAGGCCGATCTCGCCATAGACCTCACCGATGTCGCCGGGCGTGACGCTGAACTCGGCGACGGGCGGGACCGAGATTGCCACGCCGCCCACCTGCGCGGGGATCAGCGCGGCCAGCTCGGGGTCCGCCGGGTTCGTGTAGACGGGCGTTGGGGCGGGTGTTGTCGTCGGCGAGGCGATCGGCGTTGGCGCAGAGCTGTTCTGGCCCGAAGACGGCGGCGGGGTCGGGCTCACCGGGCCGGGCGCGCAGGCGGCGAGGGAGCAGGCCAGCGCCGCGGCCATGGCGAGAAGGACGCGCAGGCGTGCGGCGGCTGGGAGGGGTGACGACATGGGAGCCGGGATGATAGCACCCGCGTCCGGGTGGCCGGGGAGGGGTCAGGCGGCGCCGCGAACCCCTGTCCGTGCATCCTCGCGCCGCCGGCGCTTCGGGACGCGCGGCTTGACGGAGACGACCGATGCCAGCGCCTCGACGACATCCTTGCGATAGCGGGTGCCGACCACCCCGCGCAGCTGGTCCAGCGCCGTCCGCCGATCCTGGCGCACGCCCGCGTCGCCGGTGATCATGGTGTCGTAGGCATTGGCCACGTCGACCACCTGCGCTCCGAGCGGCGCGTTGTCCAGGGTCCCGTCGAGGTGGCGCCAGCGCGAGATGCGCCCGACCTCGCTCAGCGAGCGGATCGGCGCGAGCTCGTGCGCGCCGAGCACCTCGAGGCCATGCAGGCGCGCCGCCAGCTCCACGGTGCTGGCATCGTCCGGGCTGAAGCCGAGCTCTTCGGCGACGCGACGTGCCAGCAGCCCGACCCGATCCCCGTGGCCGAGCGTCTCGGCGTCGCGCGCATCGAGCGAGCGCGCCACCGCCAGCAGCGCATCGCGCACCGTCTCGGCCGGCTCGGCGACCACGGACAGGCGAGCGGCGGCCTGCTCCACGACCGAGTCGACGTTGCCGTGCTCGTCGGGATGCCGCAGCGCGGCGCGGGCGAGGCCGTCGAGGGTGTTGCGCAGGTCGTGGATGTCGCGTGGCACCTCGTCGGCGCGGACGACGCGGTCCTCGCCGGACTGCTTGCCGTAGTAGAGCGCCGTGTCCGCGGCCGCGATGAGGTCGTTCTTGTCGGCAGCGTCGGCCGGGAAGGCGGCCACGCCGACGGTGATCGTCACCGGGGCGCGGTCCTTGGCGGTGAGGCGCGCCACCGCCTTGCGCACGCGCTCGGCGACCGATGCCGCCCCGTCCGCCTCGACCCCCGGCAGGATGAGGACGAACTCGTCGCCGCCATAGCGATAGACGCGGTCCTCAGAGCGCGCCGCGCCGTAGATGGCCGTGCCTACCGCGTGCAGCAGCGCGTCACCGGCTGGGTGGCCGAGCCGGTCGTTGTAGGTCTTGAACCGATCGAGGTCCATCATCAGCAGTGACACCGGTGCGGGCTTTGTCCTTCGGCCTCGCGCCGCCGGATCGCCGCCCTCCCCGCCCGCGAGCGCATCGGCCAGCGTGCGCTGGAAGAGGCCATGGTTGCCCAGCCCCGTGAGAGCGTCGGTGTCGGCCCGAGCCGAGATGGCCTGGTGCTCCTCCGCATTTCGCAGGGCGATCGAGGCCTGGCCGGCGAAGAGCTTCACCAGCTCGAAGTCAGCCTCGCTGAAATGGCTCTCTTCGCCACCCACGCGCGAGATGTTCATGCAACCGATCACCTCGCCGTCGGCGACCAGCGGCACGACCGCGAGTGCCTCCGGGTCTGGTGGCGTGCCGGGGATCTGGATCGCGCGCGGGTCGTTCAAGGCGTCGTTGGCGAGGACCGGCTCGCGGTGCTCGACCGCCCAGCCCATCAGGCCCCGGCCGAACGGGACGCTGTAGCTCATGATCTGCTCGGCGTGCCGCTCACGCGTCAGGACGGGTACCAGCATGCGGTTCACGTTGTCGATGCGGTAGATCGAGAGGTTGTCGTAGTGGACGACGGATCGGAGGCCGTCGGCGATGCTCTCCAGCACGTTTCCGCGGTCGAGCGTCGACTGCAGCCGCTCGTTGATCTCCAGCAGGCGCCGCTGCGACTGCAGCTGGCGGGCCAGCTCGGTCGACTGCAGCTCGAGCCGTTTGTACGCTCGCGCATTGGCGATCGCCTGCGCCGCGTAGCCGGCGAAGATGGTCATCGTCTGCAGGTCGTCGGTGCTGAACTGGTTGTTGCCGAGCTTGGAGAGGGCGATCACGCCCACCGATCGCTCCTCGAAGACCATCGGCACGATCAGCATCGACTCCTCGATGTCATCGGTCCCGTCGATGGTGTGGCCCCTCGGGTCGTTCAGGGCATCGTTGATCAGCAGTGGCTCGCCGCTCTCGGCGACCCACCCGGTGAACGAGCCCTCCCCCACGTCGACGCGCAATCGCTCCGAGAAGTCGCCTTCGCCCAGCAGCCTATCGGTGTAGGCGACCGGGTCGCAGGTCCGGGTATCCCAGTTCACTGTGTAGATCCGAATGTCATGGTATGCGGCCAGGCTGCTGGCCTCGGCCACGATGGCGTCGGCGATGGCCTGCACATCGGTCAGGCGGTTCAGGCGGGCAGACAGGTCCTGGATCGAGCGCATGCGAGCCGCCTGGTCCGCCACCTCGCGGTAGAGCCGAGCGTTGCTGATCGCCACCGCGGCCTGGTTGGCGAATGACTGGACCAGCGCAACCTCGTCCTCGGGCCACTCGTGGTCGCGCGTGTGGTAGAGGCCGAGCACCCCGACCGCCCGGTCGTTGCTGACCAGCGGCACCAGGCAGGCGGTCTTGATCCCCTCGCGACGATACGAAGGCCGCATCACCCCGACGCCGGAACGCGAGTCGGCGTCGCGCACGACGAAGGTCCGACGCTCCTGCATGGCGCGAACGCCCAGCGCCTGGCTGGAGAGGGTCTGCCTTCGGACCCGCGCCTGGAACTCCTCCCCCAGCCCGCGGGCGGCGGCGCTGCGGAACGGATGCTCCGAGTCATCGAGCAGCCAGAGGCCCGCCTTGTCCGCGTCGAACAGTGATCGGGTGCGGTCCACGATGTCGTCCAGGACCGCGGCCAGGTCGAGCTTTCCGGTGAGCTCCTGGGTCACGTGGCGCAGGGCGCGAGCCCGCGTCACCTCACGGCGTGCCCGGGCCAGGCCGCGCGCGCTCAGGATGTCTGCCGCGATGGCGCCGGCCACGATGTGCAGGAACGATGGCCGCGCCTTGGCCAGCGGGCCGCCGGGCAGATCCTCCAGCACGATGGCGCCCAGCAGCTCGCCGTTGGCACGTAGCGGGAGCCGAATCCCGTAGGGCAGCGAGGGGTCGGCTGGGCCGGCGTGGCCAGGTTCGGCTGCGTCGTCGTCGCTTCCCTCCAGGCTGGCGGGCGGCGCCACGCGGAACCCGGCGTGCGTCTCCAGCTGCGGCGCGGCATCCGACCCCTCTCTGACGAGGTAGACCGCGACACGATCGACACCGAGGTTGCTCCGCAGCGCCTCCATGGCGGTGCGCGACACCGCGGCGGGCGTCGGGGAGGCGCCGGTCCCGTGGGCCAGCCGGCCGAGGACGGCGAGCTCGCGCTCCCGCTGGGCGGAATCTTCATCGACGACGGCCACGCCGGTGGCGTCAGCCCCCTCGGCCAGCAGCCGCTCGACGTCGCCGCGGCGGAAGCGACGATCGCCGCGGGCGTTGATGCGGTAGGCGGTCAGCCGGCCGCCCTCGGCCCAGGCGCGGATGGTGTTGGGGTGCACGCCGAGCAGCGCAGCAGCCTGCGCCACGCTGATCAGTGGGTCCTGGTCGCTCCCGCGGTCACGAACGGGGTGGGACACCTGGTGCGCCTCGTATCTGTACGCTTCCCCGCCGCCTGGCGGCGGTTGAATGGAAGTTCTGGTAGGAACCGGTGAACGGATGGTAGTTGTGGGGGTCTGGGCGCTCGATGCCCCGTTCGTACCGATTCGGGTGGTACCGCTGCCGAGCGCATGGCCAACGGGGCCGCTGGCGCAGACGTGGATGGGTGCTGCCGTCAGGTACGCGTGAGCAGGGTCGCGGCAACCATCACGACACCGGCCAGCGCCAGCAGCCCACCCAGTCCGATCGCTCCCGTGGCGCCGAGCAGCAGGCCCTTGCGCGACCCACCCAGCAGGCGCATCGCATCGTCGAGCTCAAGCGCCGAGATGACATACCCGCCGGGCGGCGGCACCAGCGAGATGGCGCCATCCGCGGCTCGCCGGACGGCTGCCAGGACCAGGAGCCGCTCGGTCACGCTCAGCATGCGCGTCACGGAACGCGCGGCGCTTGGATCGCCGCCTTCGGCGGTCAGCCGAGCAACGGCCGCGCGGTGCTCCTCGCCGAGCTCGGCCGGACTTCCTCGCCAGACATGAGGGATCACCACCAGCGGCTCGGCGGCTGCCGCCGGATCGATCGCCAGCGAGCCGCCGTGGTCCCATAGCTCGAATCCGCGCGTTTCGCGGCGCCGCTCGATCGTCCGCCAGCCGCCACGCGCCAGCATCACGTCCACGTCACGGTGGAGGGCGACCAACCGGTCGCCCTGCTGGGTCAGGATGGGGTCTGCGCAGCGGATCCGGCCGGCAACCCGGACGGGGCGGGCCGGCGGCGGCTCCTCGGTCGCCAGGTCGGCCAGCCGGACCTGACGGGCCGCCGCAAGGCGGCTTCCGATCCCGGCACTTGCCCCGGACCGGCGCAGCGCGACACCACCCACGAGGGCCAGGAGCAGTCCGACCAGCAGGACCGCGAGCGGCAGCGAAATGGATCCGGGCATGCGGCGCCGATTATGGCCCGATAAGTGGCCGGTAAGCGCCTATCGCTAGGCTCGCAGACAACCACTGATCGCCTGCCAGCAGAGGAGGTCCAGCCGCCCACGGAGCATCCGTCGAGTGCCATAGCCCTGGCTTCATGCAACGGAGGTTCCGATGTCCGCCCGTTCGCGCGCACCCGCGCGCCACCATCCGCCCGGCCGCCCCCAAGGCGGGTTGCGCCGCACCATGACTCTGCTGCCACTCGTGATCGCGCTCGGCGCAGGCGCGGCCGGCATCGCATCCGCCGAGCCGCCCAGTGGGGTCACAACCCTCAACGCCTCCGAGGCCGCTCGCTCGGGGCTCGCAATCGTGCTGGTCCGTCATCCCGAGCTCGACTCCCGGCTGGTCGAGATGCGCGTCGACAGCACCGGGTCGCGCGGCCGGCTGCTGGCGGTCGCCCCCGACGCGGGCACGCTTGCGGTCGCCGATCGCGTCGACCTCGCGAGCGCCACGCTCTCCCTCGCCCGCGCGGATGGATCGCAGCTGCAAATCGCGATGCCAGGCCTGCTGGCGGCCGCATTCGCACCCGACGCCTCGTGGCTCGCCGTGATCGACGGGAGCGGATCGCTCTGGAAAGTGGCGGCCGAATCCGGCGCCACGAGTCGCCTGGCCGGCGGCCCGTTCCTCGGGCCGGTCACGGTCGAACCGGGAGGCACGGTGCTGCTGGCGTCGGTTGCATCGGTCGATGCGCCGTTCATCTCGCGCCTTGTTCGCTTCGATCCGGCCGATGGATCGGTCGCCATCCTGTCGGCTGACCAGCTGGTCTACGGCTCCACGCTGCTGGCCGACGGCTCGATCGCCGTGGTCGCGCACCAACCCGGGGGGACGGTCGTGCGCCAGCTGACGACGCTGGGTGAGCGGCAGCTCGCGGATCTGGGCCCGGGCGCGATCAACGTCGCGATCTCGCCCGACGGGAGCCAGATCGCATGGGAGCGGCACGCGGACGGCGTCTACGTCTTCGAGCCGAAGAAGGGTGGCGCGCGGCGCATCGCGTCAGGCGCCCGTCCGCGCTTCGCGCCCGACGGAAAGTCGCTGCTGGTCGATGACGGCGAGGGCACCGTTCTGCTCGCGCTGGACGGCTCGCCGCTCGCTCGTTTCTCCGGAGCCGCCGAATTCGCCGGCTGCGTTGGGGGGTGCCAGTCATGACGCGCTGCGCTCGCCAGGCACCGGCATCGGTCCTGGCCGCCCTCGCCATCCTGCTCGTCGGCGCCGGCATGGTGGCCGCCACCGACGACTACACCCTCCCCTTCTACGATCCGAACGCGACGCTGAGCTATGGCGTCGACAGGAACATGCAGCCCGGCGTCCAGCTCGACTGGACCGGCCAGGTCTGGGCAGGGGACGCGCCTCACTGGGGCCGCGTCTACGACAACCACACCGGGTCCGACTACCCAATGCCGGTGCTCAGCGACCTGGCTGCGGCCAAGGCCGGCACCGTCGTCGACGTCGAGGGCGGCTACGGCACGCAGCAGTTCGGCAGCTTCGGCAACTTCGTCCACATCCGCCATGCGGATGGGCGCGACACGCTTTACTACCACCTGGCCAGCGCCGCAGATGGCGGACTCGTGGTGGTGGTGGGGCAGGCGGTCTCGGCGGGGCAGTGGATCGGCCGGTCGGGCTGCAGCGGCATCTGCTACGGAGCGCACCTGCACTTCGAGGTGCTCGTTCAATCGGGCGGAAACCTGATCCCCATCGACCCGCTCTCGAGTCGGCTTTACACGACCTGGCCGCCGCGCGTCCCGTTCCTGGCCAGCTACGCGCGCGAGAGCAACGCCGGCACGGAGGTGATTCAGCGCGGCGGGGTCATCACCCACTGGGTCGAGTTCCGGAACATCGGTGGTCGAACGTGGCGAAACGCCGGCATCGGCAGGGCAGCGCTCGGCACCTGGAACCCACCCAAGCACGCCAGCCCATTCCGCGCGTCCGACTGGCTGGCGAGCTGGCACGCAACCCCGCTCGACCAGGCATCGGTGGGGCCGGACGGCACAGGACGCTTCACCTTCGGGCTGCGCGGTGGCACGGCCCCGGGCAGCTATCGCGAGACCTTCAACCTGGTGGCCGAGGGGCTGCGCTGGTTCGACCACGCACGGCTCGGTGGCTACTACATCCCGATCATCGTCACCACCGTGCCGCAGTGAGCCGATGGGGCGGTCGCGGCGGCCGCCCCATCACACGCGAGGAGCGAACATGCGTCGCCGACGGTCGTCACCAGCGCTACCGGCAGGGCTGCTGCTCGCCCTCGCGGCGGTCACCGCCTGTACCGCGGGTCCGTCGACCGATGGCGGGCCGACTCCGTCCGCCAGCCGTTGGTCCACGACTCCCGCCATCAGCAGCTCGAGCGCACCGGCTGTCGAGCTGCCGGCGGGCTTTCCGGTGCTCCCGGGCGCCGCGAGCGAGGAGCTGCTGCCGACCGATGAGCCCGGGATCATCGCCCGCTGGTCAAGCGATCAGGTCGGCCCGGTCGCCTATGACTTCTACGTCGCTGCCCTGCCGGCGGCCGGCTATCCAACGACCGGCCTCTATCCCGGCGGCGCGGTCGCAGTCATCGGGTTTGAGACGCCGAGGGCCGAGCGTTTGGAGCTCGTGCTCACGCTCAGGAACGGCGGGACCCAGATCGAGGTGCGGCTGGCTCAACCCTGAACAGGGTCGGCGGCCAATGCCGCGCGTCGTGCGTCGCTCGCTTCGGCCAGCGCTGCTGGCGTGGAGCGAAAGACGGCATCCGGCAGGCCCGCGGCGGCCCACACCTCGTCATGCGCGAACAGGTGCTCGTCGGCGAGGACCTCGAGCGGCTCGGTATGCCCGAATGGAGGGACGCCGCCAATCGGGTAGCCGGTGGCGCGGCGGACCTCGTCGCCACCGGCCCTCCGCACGTCGGTGGCTCCGAGCGTCGCGGCCAGGCGCTCGAGATCGAGGCGATCCACCCCCGAGACGAGGGCGACCACCGGCCGGCCGTCGGCCACGAAGACGAGCGATTTCACGATCTGCGCCACGTGGCACCCGATCGCTCGCGCCGCGTCCTCGGCCGTGCGCGTCCCCTCCGGGAAGCGCCGCACCACGATCGTCAGGCCGGCGTCGGCTGCCGCCCGCACGACGCGAGCCACGTTAGGGTGGACGCCGGCCTCGGTCATCGCCGAATGATGGCACGCGTGCTACGCTCGCCGGCGACAACCCAAGAACGACAGGGGAGCGCGAGAGCGCTGAGAGTGCGGAGCACCGCAGACCCTCGAACCTGATCTGGGTCATACCAGCGAAGGGAGTACGTTGAAGTGAAGGCGGTCGTCGTTGCCGACGGCGAGCCCGATGCCCGTGATGCCGACCAGCTGGTCGATGCCGACCTGATCGTGGCCGCCGACGGCGGAGCGCGATGGCTCGACGCGATGGGCATCCGCCCGCACCTGCTCGTCGGCGACCTGGACTCGGTCGACGCGCACGTGATCGAGCGGCTCGCGGCCGACGGCGTCGCCATCGAGCGCCACCCGGCAGACAAGGACGCGTCGGATGCCGAGCTGGCGCTCGACCGGGCCCTGGCCTCGGGGGCGGATGAGGTCGCGGTGCTCGGCGCCCTTGGTGGGGAGCGGCTCGACCACGAGCTGGCGAACCTGCTCCTTCTCGCGGATCCGTCGCGGCGAGTGCGCGACCTGCGCGTGGTGCGTGGCGGCACGGTCGTACGCGCCCTGCAGGGCGGCGAGCGGCTCAGCCTGCGCGGCGCCATCGGCGACCTGGTGAGCCTGCTGCCGATCGGCGGGGAGGCGGAAGGCGTGCGCACCGCGGGCCTGCGCTTCCCGCTCGACGGCGAGAGCCTGCGCCTGGGCCCCTCGCGGGGCCTCTCGAACGTCATCGCGGACCAGCCGGCATCGGTCTCGCTCGAGCGCGGCACGCTGCTGGTCGTAGAGACTGCCAGCGAAGAGGAGAGATCTTGACCACCGCACCAGCCACCCCAGGCGGGTGGCGCGTCGTCGACATCATCGTTACATCGGTCCTTGGCGTCGCCTTCGGCGTCGTCTTCTGGCAGTGGGGCTTGGTCTGGTTACCCCTCTTCGTGGGGGCGGTGAATCCGCTGGCCTACCTCGTCTCGGGGGTCTGGCTGGCGCCTGCGGTGCTGGCCGCGCTCGTGATCCAGAAGCCCGGCGCTGCGCTGTTCGCTGAGGCCCTGGCCGCGACCGTCTCCGCCCTGCTCGGTTCGGCCTGGGGGCTCGACACCGTGGCGTCGGGGATCATGCAGGGCGCCGGCGCGGAGCTGGTCTTCGCGCTCACCTTCTACCGCTCGTTCGGCCTTCTTGCCGCGCTGCTGGCGGGAGCGGGGGCCGCGGTCGGCGAGTGGCTGCACGACATGACGATCTACTACCCGCAGACCGCTCTCGAGTTGCAGCTCGCCTACGGCGCCTTCATGCTCGTCAGCGGCGTGCTGATCGCCGGGCTGGGGTCGTGGCTGCTGGCGCGAGCGATGGTGCGGTCCGGAGTGCTGGCTCCGTTTCCGTCGGGGCGATCACAGCCTCGCGTCTGACGTACCCTCGGGCGATGACCAGCCGAGCTCCCTCTGCGCCGCCACGCCCGGCGGCGGTCGAGGCGCGCGGCTGGGGCTGGCGCCACGCTGGCCGGGATGCGTGGGCGCTGCGCGGCGTCGACCTGCGCATTGAGCCGGGCGAGCGCGTGCTGCTGGTCGGACCATCGGGCGCCGGCAAGTCGACCCTGCTTAGGGCCGTCGCCGGGCTGCTGGAGGCGGGTGCCGGCGGTGAGCAGGACGGTCAGCTGCGCGTGGACGGCCTGGATCCCAGGGCCGCGCGCGATCGGATCGGGATCGTCTTCCAGGACCCCGAGTCGCAGATCGCGATGGCCCGCGCCGGAGACGACGTGGCGTTCGGGCTCGAGAACCGCTGCCTTCCGACCGAGGCGATCTGGCCGCGAGTGGACGCGGCGCTGGAGGCGGTTGGCTTCCCGTACGGCCGCGGGCGGCCGACCGACGCGCTGTCCGGGGGCGAGCAGCAGCGCCTGGCGCTGGCCGGCGTGCTCGCCCTGCGCCCGTCGTTGCTGCTCCTCGACGAGCCGACCTCGAACCTCGACAACGAGGGTGGAGCGCAGGTCCGGGAGGTGCTCGCCCAGGTCCTCGATCGGCTCGGCCTGACGATGGTGCTGGTCGAGCATCGGGTGGCCGAGGCACTGCCCCTGGTGAGCCGCGTCATCGCGCTGCAGGCGGGGGGCGGCGTGATCGCCGACGGGCCGCCGCGGGAGGTCTTCGCGCGCTACGGCGACCAGCTTGCCGAGGCCGGCGTCTGGGTCCCGGATCGGCGGCTGCCCGCGCCACGTGAGCGCCTGCGGCGCGCGTCCGAGACGCTGCTCCTGGCCGAGCAGGCGGGCTTTCGCTATCCGGGGTCGGCGAGCCCGGCCCTCGCGCGCGTCGACGTGCAGGTCCGCTCTGCCGAGGCGCTGGCGATCACCGGGCCGAACGGGAGCGGCAAGTCGACCCTGGCGCTGCTGCTGGCCGGCCTGCTTCGCCCGACCTCCGGGGTGGTGGTCGCGGGGGAGGCGCTCGCTCGCGGGCGGGGGCACGACCCCATCTGGCGCTGGTCGGCCCGCGAGCTGGTGACGCGCATCGGGACTGTCTTCCAGGACCCCGAGCACCAGTTCCTCACCGGGCGCGTGCACGACGAGCTGACGCTTGGACCGATGCACGCCGGCCTCGACCGGCGCGCCGCAAACCGACGCGCGGACGAGCTGCTCGCCAGGCTGCATCTCGTCCACCTGGCCGATGCCAACCCGTTCACCCTGTCCGGTGGCGAGCAACGCCGCCTCTCGGTCGCCAGCGCACTGGCGACGGCGCCATCGGTCCTGATCCTGGACGAGCCGACCTTCGGGCAGGACCGCCGGACTGCGATCCAGCTGTTGGAGCTGCTGGCCGGCCTGCGCGACGCCGGGCGTGCCGTCTGCTTCGTGACCCACGATCGGGACTTCGCCACCGCGCTGGCCGATCGCCGCCTGCGGCTCGCGGGACCGCCGAGGAGCGCGGCGTCGTGAGGCCGGCCCGGTGAGGCTCTTTACGCCGCTTCGCCCGGACCCGCGCGCTGCGCTGGCTGGCGCCAACCCGGTGGCCAAGCTGGGGGCCGCCGCGCTGCTGATGGCGGTCGTATTCGTCTCGCTCGACCCAGTGACCCCCGCCATCGTGCTGGCCGGCGTGATCAGCGCCGTCCCCTTCACCGGCCTCTCGCCGCGCGACCTGCTCGGGCGAACCTGGCCGGTCCTGGTGGCCGCGATCGCGGTCGGGTTGCTGAACGCGGCGTTCGCCGCGGATCGGGGCGGCGAGATGGCGGTCGCCATCGGGCCGGTGGCGATCAGCGGCCAGAACCTGGTGGCCGGTATCGGCCTCGGGCTGCGCCTCCTGGCCATCGCCCTGTCCGGTGTCATAGCGCTGGTCACGACCGATCCGACTGCGCTGGCCGATGCGCTCGTCCAGCAGCTGCGCTTCTCCCCTCGGTTCGCTGTCGGGGCGCTGGCCGGGGCTCGCCTGCTGCCGATGCTGGCTGCTGAATGGCAGACCCTGGCTCTCGCGCGCCGCGCCCGCGGCGTCTCGAGCGGCCGCTCGCCCCTGGCCGCGCTGCGGCTCTTCTTCGGTCAGCTGCTGTCCCTGCTGATCGGCGCGGTCCGGCGCGCCACGCGATTGGCCACGGCCATGGAGGCGCGCGGCTTCGGCTCGCGGCCGTGCCGCACCGTCGCCCGGCCGCAGCGCATGCGCGGCAGTGACTGGATCCTGCTGGGGCTCGCCGCCGGCCTGGCGGCGATCGCGGTGGGCACCAGCCTCGCGGTCGGGACGTGGCGCTTCCTGCTGGGCTAGCCGGTATGCTCGGCGACCGATGATCCGCACGACGCCGTTCCACGAACGCACCAGCGCGCTCAACGAGACCGGGCTCTGGCAGCACTGGTCCGGCCATCTGGCTGCCAACCGCTACCAGGTCTCGGACAAGTTCGAGTACTTTGCCGTGCGGAACGCCGCGGGCATCTTCGACACCTCACCGCTCTACAAGTACCGGATCGCCGGTCGCGACAGCGAGCGCTTCCTCTCCGGCATGCTGGCCCGCGACATCCGAGCCTGCCCGCCCGGGCATGCCCACTACACCACCTGGCTGGATGACCGCGGATTCGTGATGGAGGACGGCGTCATCCAGCATCGAGGTGCCGACGAGTTCCTGCTCACGTCAGCGGAGCCGAACTACGCCTGGTTCGCGGACCGCGTCGGTCGCCTGGCGGTGACGTTGGAGGAGGTGAGCCTGGACGTCGGCGCGCTGGCGATCCAGGGCCCGCGCTCCCGCGACCTGCTCGCCCGATTGGTTCCCGCGGTTGCCGACCTCCCGTTCTTCGGCCTCACCACGGGCACCATCGGTGGCCGGCCGGTGACCGTCTCGAGGACCGGCTATACCGGGGACCTGGGCTACGAAGTCTGGGTCGAGACGCCGGACGCGCTCGCCGTGTGGGACGCGCTGTGGGACGCGGTCGACGGCCACGGCGTGCTGCCCTACGGGCTGGCCTCCCTCTACATGCTGCGCATCGAGGCCGGCCTGCTGCTGCTGGCGGTCGATTTCGACTCGAGCCGCTTTGCGTTCAACGACGCGCATCGGTCCACGCCGCTGGAGCTCGGTTGGGCGTGGATGTTCAAGGGGCTCGAAAACGACGACCGCCCATTCATCGGCCGCCGCGCGCTCGAGCGCGAACGGGCCGAGAAGACCTCGCGCTGGCGTATGGTGGGGCTGGTGGTCGACTGGCAGGATTACGATCGGGTCTACACGCGGGCCGGCCTCATCCCGCCCAAGGAGCACGCGCCGGTCCACGAGGACTGGATGGTCTACGACGCCGAGCGCGCCCGGGTGGGCTACGCCACCAGCTTCATGTACTCGCCCATCCTGCAGCAGCATATCGCCCTGGCGAGGGTCCGCCCTGATCTGGCGAAGCCCGGAACGAGACTCTCACTGGAGTTCACGGTGGACCATCATTACGAGCAGGTGGCGGCGCACGTCGCTCGGCTGCCCCTCTACAACCCGGAGCGAAAGACGGCCTGAATGGACCGATACGACGCGATCGTGATTGGCGGCGGCCACAACGGGCTGGTGAACGGCGCCTACCTGGCCCGCGGCGGGATGAAGACCCTGGTCCTCGAGCAGCGCCACCTGGTCGGTGGCGCTGCGATCACCGAGGAGCTGCGCCCCGGCTTCTCGTTCACGACCTTCAGCTACGCGCTCTCCCTGCTGCGGCCGCAGATCATCCAGGAGCTCGAGCTCACGAGACACGGCTTCCTGCCACTGCTGATGTCCACCCGCTTTGCGCCGATGGACGACGGGGACTACCTGCTCTTCTCCCGGAACCATGACGAGAACCTGCGCGAGATCGCCCGCCACTCGCCGCACGACGCCGACGCGTACGAGCAGTACAGCCACGACCTCGATCGCGTCTGCCAGGCCATCAAGCCCCTGTTGGACATGGTGCCGCCCGACATCTTCAGCGACGATCCGGAGGAGCTGGTGGCGCTGGCCGCGCTCGGCTCGCAGCTGCGCAGCCTCGACAAGCGAACGCTGCACAACGCCGTCCGGCTGCTGACCGGCAGCATCGCCGACTTCCTGGACGACTACTTCGAGTCCGAGATCCTCAAGGGATACCTGGGCTCGTCCGCGATCATCGGCTCCAACGTGGGGCCACGCTCGCAGGGGTCCGGCCTCGTGCTCCTCTTCCACTCGCTTGGCGAGCATGACGGCGAGTTCGGCACGTGGGCGTTCCACAAGGGTGGGAACGGCGGATTCACCCAGGTGCTCGCCCGCGCCGCCCGGGCGTTCGGGGCCGAGATCCGCACCGATGCCGGCGTCGAGCGGGTCCTGACCCGGGACGGCCGCGCGACCGGGGTTGCACTGCGCGACGGCAACGAGATCAACGCCGACGTCGTGGTGAGCGCGCTCGACGCTCGGCGCACGTTCCTGGAGCTGGTGGATCCGAGAGAGCTGCCCGATGACCTGGTGGAGGACGTGCGGCGCATCAAGTTCCGGGGGGTCGCCTCGAAGGTCAACTTCGCGCTCGACGGGTTGCCACGCTACCCGGCGCTCGGCGATCGGGCCGACATCTACCGCGGCTTCACGAACATCGGTCCGTCGATCGACTACCTCGAGCGTGCCTTCGACACGTCCAAGTACGGCTGGTACAGCGAGCACCCGTACATCGACTGCGCCATCCAGTCGACGATCGATCCCGACATGGCGCCGCCGGGCAAGCACGTGCTCTCCTGCTTCGTGCAGTACACGCCGTACCGGCTCCGCGACAGCGACTGGGACGCCGAGCGGGAGCCGATGGCCGACGTGGTGCAGGCGACCCTTGAGCGCTACTTTCCCGGCTTCGGCGAGCTCGTGCTGCAGCGAGAGGTGCAGACGCCCCTCGACATCGAGCGCACGGTGGGCATGAGCGAGGGGAACATCTTCGCCGGCGAGCTCCTGGCGCCCCAGATGTTCTTCTTCCGGCCTGCACCGGGCTGGTCGCAATACCGCACGCCGCTGGATGGCTACTACCAGTGCGGCTCGGGCACCCATCCGGGAGGCTGCGTCATGGGTGCGCCCGGGCGCCTCGCCGCCGGACAGATCCTTCACGACCGAGCCGCCGCCCTCGCTCGCTCCGGGTCGTAACCGGTGCGATGGCCCGATCCGAAGAGCTGAGCGTACGGGCCGGCGACGTATCGCTGGCCGGCACGCTGGCGCTGCCGGATGGTCCGCCAGCGGCCGATCCGGCCGGCCGATACCCGAACGCCCTGCTGCTCCCCTCCTGGCTGCCGCGCGACCGAAGCGGGGCATGGGATCGAATCGGTCACCCGAGCTGGTACGCGCCCAACGAGCCGGCGCCCGGCCTCCTCGCGCGACTGGCCGATGCGCTCGCGGAACGGGGCGTCGCCTCGTTGCGCTGCGACCCGCGCGGCTGCGGAGGCTCAGCCGGCGCCTGGGAGTCGGTGCAGCTCTTCACCAAGATCGACGACGCGCGCGACATGCTGGCGGCGATGCGGTCGCACGGCGCGCTCGACCTGCGGCGGACCGGCATCGTCGGGCACGGCGAGGGCGCCACCATCGCGCTGGCCGTCGCCGTCGGGGACCCGGCGGTCGGTGCCTTGACCCTGATCGGTCCCGCTGCACGCTCCTTCCGTGACGTGCTGCGCCGCGGCGTCGCCGAACGGGCCCGAACCGGGACCAATCGCGACCACGCGATCGTGGCCGCGCTCGACCGCTGGAGCGAGGACATCATCGAGCGTGCCCAGCGTCGAGAGGCTGCCTTCGAGCTGCCGCTGCCTGGCGGCGAGGCGGTGCGGCTCGAGCTGGCGGGCGTCGAGCAGGCCATTCAGACGCCCGGCCTCGCGCTGGCGACCATGCTCCATCGGTCCGTGACCCTGGTGCATGGGGCGGATGACCGTTGGAGCGACCCCGACGAGTCGGACCTGCTGGCCGTCGCTCTGACGGAGGGCGGGAACCGGCCGAGCCGACGGGTCGTGGCAGCGGCCGGGCACGAACTGGCCGAGGCGAGCGTCGCAATCATCGGCGAGCTGGCAGATGACCTGGCCGCCCGCCTCCTTCCACGCGACCTGCCGCCCGTGCTGGTCGCGATCGAGGGGATGGGCTAGGCTACGATTCGACCATGAACCGACCGCACCCCGGAGACCGGGCGCCCTCCTTCAGCCTGTCGGCCGATGACGGCGAGGTCGTTTCCAACGAGGGCCTGCTTGGGAAGCGCTACGTCATCTACTTCTACCCGAAGGACGACACCTCGGGCTGCACCACCCAGGCCTGCAGCCTGCGCGACAACTTCCGCCGCGTGACCGGCACCGGCATCGAGGTCTTCGGCGTGTCGCCCGATTCGGTGAAGAGCCATGCCAGGTTTCGCGCCAAGTACGACCTGCCCTACCGCCTCCTCGCGGACGATGGCCATCAGATTGCCGATGCCTACGGCGTGTGGGTCGAGAAGTCCATGATGGGCAAGACCTACATGGGGGTCGAACGCACCTCGTTCATCGTCGGGCCCGATGGTCGTGTGGAACACGTCCTTCCCCGCGTGAAGCCCGCCGACCACGTCGACCTGCTGATGGAGGCCCTGGCCGCATGAGCCGCCACCCGGCCCTTCAGCGCGAGCCGACCCGATGATCTGGACCGCCGTCGCGATCGTGCTGGTCCTCTGGTTTGCCGGCCTTCTCCTGGCCTGGGGCCCGCTCGTGAACCTGCTGCTCGTGCTTGCGGCCGTGCTCCTGGTGGTGCAGCTGCTCAACGAGCGCGAGGCCGCCGAATAGCGCCAGCACCCCAATCACGGCACGCGACTTGCTCAGCGTGTTCGGATCAGGAGGTGCTACACCATGCTGTGGACGCTGATCGTGATCCTGGCGATCCTGTGGTTGCTGGGCGTCATCACCAGCTTTACCGCCGGTGGGCTTATCCACCTGCTGTTGGTGATCGCGTTGATCGTCCTCGTCTACAACCTGCTGACCGGACGCCGAACGGCGGTCTAGCGCCGCTGCGCTCCAACTCGCGTCCCGATCGCCGGCGGGCCTTCCGCCGGCGGTCGTTCGTGACGGTCTAGCTGTCACGAACCTCGCTACGCTGCTGCTCAGCATGCGGTTCCTGCATTTCGCCGACCTGCACCTGGACGCTCCGTTTGCCTGGGCGCGACCTGAGACGGCGCGCCTGCGCCGCCGCAACCGGCGTGAGGCGCTGACGCGGATCCTGGCCCTCGCCGATGAGGAGAACGTCGACGCGGTGCTCTGCGCCGGCGACCTCTTCGAGCATGACCGCTTCACGCCCGATACGGTCACCTTCCTGCGCGAGAGCTTCGCGAGGACCGATCGGCCGATCTACCTCGCCGCCGGCAACCACGACTGGTACTCGTCCCGGAGCCCCTACGCGTTGGTCGAATGGAGCCCCAACGTCCACGTCTTCACCGAGGCGACCCTGACGCCGATTCCGCTGGCTGATGGGTTGACGCTGTGGGGCGCCGCCCATCGCGCGCCGGCGAACACCGATGGGTTCTTCGCCGACTTTCGCCCAGATCGGGGTGGCATCCACCTTGCGCTGGCCCACGCATCCGAGCGAAGCGCGCTCCCATTCCAGGAGTCGGGCAAGGAGCTCCACGCCCCATTCGACGCCACGGAGCTGGAGGCGGCCGGCATCGCGCACGCGTTCCTGGGTCATTATCACGTCGCTCGCGACCGCGATCGCTATACCTATCCCGGCAATCCCGATCCGCTGTCCTTCGGCGAGACCGATGGGCGGGGCGCGGTCCTTACCACCGTCGCGGATGACGGCACGGTGTCGAGGGTCCGTCGCTCCGTGGCCGTCAGCCAGGTGCACGACCGTCAGGTTGCGCTCGATGGCTGCTACCACGTCGACGACGTCGTCCAGCGGGTCGCGATGTCGATCGTAGGGCTGTCCGGGTCGGTCCGGCTCACCCTGACCGGCGAGGTGCCGGCCGAGCTTCCGGTCGAGACCCGCTCGCTCAACGCTCTTGGCGAGCATCTCGACGGCCTCGTCATCCGGACGAGTGACCTGCGGCCCGCGTATGACATCGAGACGATCGGGTCGGAGATGACCGTACGCGGGCAGTTCGTCCGCGATGCCCAGGAGATCGTGGATGACGAGCGTCGCCGCAAGGTGCTGATCACCGGGCTGCGGGCACTGGAGGGTCGCGGCGACCTCGAGGTGGCGTAGCGACATGTGGATTGAGCGCGTCATGGCACGGGCGTTCGGCCCCCTCCTGGAGGACAGCCTGGAGCTTGGGGAGGGGATGACGGTCATCACCGGGCCGAACGAGGCTGGCAAGACGAGCTGGCACGCTGCCCTGCGACTGGCCCTGACAGGCGTGCGCCGCGGTCCCGGCCGGACTAAGGAGGCGGCGTCGGTCATCGAGCACCATCGGCCGTGGGACTCGCCGGACCGATGGGAGGTCGAGGCCCGCCTTCACCTCGCGGATGGACGCACGATCGACATCAGCCAGGACCTCGCCGGCAGGGTCGCCTGCCGCGCTCGCGACGTTGTCCTTGGTGACGATGTTTCGAGCGAGATCATCAACGACGGAACGCCGGACGCCAGCCGTTGGCTCGGCCTGGATCGCGATTCGTTCGCCGCGGTGGCGGCCGTCAGCCAGGCACAGATCATGGCGGTCGCCGACAGCGCCGGCGCGCTCCAGGATCAGATGCAGCGCGCTGCCGCATCGCATGGCACGGACAGGACCGCCGCCGAGGCAATCACCGGGCTCAGGGCATTCCGGAAGGAGGCCGTCGGCGCCGTTCGCGTCGGCGCGACGGGGCCGCTGTGGGCCTCGATGCGCGAGCAGGAGGCCGCCGACGCCGCCCTCGTCGAGGCGCGGCGCCAGCACGCCGACTACCTGGATCGCGAAGCGCGCCTCGAGGAGGCGGCGCGCGATCACGATGCCGCCCAGCGCGGCCTGTCGGCCGCGGAGGCCGCGCGCTCACTGCGCGACGCGACGGACCTCGCCGCCAGAGCCGAGCGCGCCGCGCAGCTGGCGGCGGCATACCCGGAGCCCCCCGCGGCGCTGGCGGTCCGCACCGAGCTTGCCGACGAGGTGGCCGCAGCGCTCGAGTCCTGGCGTCGCCGGCCGATGCCGGTGCCGCTCACCGGCTCCACGGCGGTCGAGCTGCGCGAACAGCTCGCCGCCCTGCCCGCGATCCCGGCGGGCGACCGACGTCCCGACCGATCGGTCGCCGACGCCATCCGGGCGCTAGACCTCGCCGAGGAGGCGCTGCGCCTGCACGGGAAGGGTCCATCCGTGCCCCCAGCGCCTGACCTCGAAGCGCAGCCGCCGATAGAGGAGGCGTCGCCGCTCATCCAGATCCTGGGCCTCCTGGGCGCGGGAGTTGCCGGCCTGGTCCTTGCCCTGCTGGGGCAGACACTTCTCGGAATCGGCCTGCTGGGCGTGGCGGGCGCGCTCGCCGCATGGGCGTGGCGACATGCCACGGCGAGACGGCTGGTCGAGGCGAACAGGCATGCCGCGGCTGACCGGGACGAGTGGCTCGCCGCCGACTGGGAGGCGCGCGCCACGCGCATGCGGGAGGCTGCACGCGTCGCGGAGGACGGCCTCCGCGGCGCACTTCGTGAGCGCGGCACCGATGTGGAGGGCGAGGTTCGAGCAGCCGTCACCGCCTACGAGCTTGCCTGCGCCCAGCGGGAGGACCTTGCCCGCGCCGCCGCCGGCGCCGAAGGCCTGCGACGTGCCATCGAGGCGCGCGAGGCGGCAGAGGAGGCAGTGGCCCGTGCCGAGAAGGCGGCAACCTCGAGCGAGGCTGCCCTCCGCACGTCAGCCCGGCACATCGGGCAGGCAGGAGACGGTACCCCAGAGGGGCTGGTCGCCAGCCTCAACGCCTGGCAGAGCCAACAGGCCGAGGCTGCGCGCGCCAGTGAGATCGCCATCCGCGAGTGGCAGGAGCTGACCGGGCTGCTGGACGGAGGAACGCTGGCCGAGCTCCAGGCCGAGGCGGATCGCCAGGCCGAGGTCGCGGCTCGACTCGCTCAAATTGCCGGCGAGGACGCGATCCTCCCGCCGGGACGCGACGGTGAGGCGATGGTGATCGCCGCCCGGACGACGGCATCGCGATCGAAGGAGGTCTTCGATGCTCTCACCGGCGAGCTGCGCCTGCTCGCCAGCACTCTCCCGGATGTGGCAGAGGTGGAGGAGCGCGCGGACGCCGCCCGCCTCGAGCTGCTGCGGGTGCAGGAGCTGGCCGCCGTCATCGACGAGACGCTCTCCCTTCTCGAGACTGCAGAGCGACGCGTCCATAGGGACCTTGCGCCGATCCTGACCGCATCCGTGCAACGCCATCTGCCGGCCATCACGGGCGGCGCTTACGTCGAAGTGGGCATGAACCCGCGCGACCTTTCCGTCGACGTCAAGGAGGCGCGGACCGGCCAGTGGCGTGACGCGCGGCTGCTATCCGAGGGGACACGCGAGCAGATCTACCTGCTGCTGAGGGTGGCAATGGCCGAGCACCTGGTGACGACCGACGACATGGCCCCGCTCCTGCTCGACGAGGTCACCGCACAGGCCGACTCAGACCGGAAGCGTCGCGTGCTCGCTGTGCTCCACGAACTCAGCGCCGACCGGCAGGTGATCCTCTTCAGCCACGACGAGGACGTGGTGGCCTGGGCCGCCGACTTGTTGAGCGAACCCCGAGACCGGCTCATCCGCCTCGGCACGGCGGTCGGCGCTCCGCTCCCCGGGGCCGCCGTCCGCTGATTCCCGCCCTGGCTGCTAGCATGCGGGAACCCTGCCCAACGACCGGCTCCCCACCCCTGAACGCGTCCTGGTCGTGGCCGCGCACCCGGACGACATCGAGTTCGGGGCCGCGGGCACCGTCGCTCGCTGGGTCGGGGAGGGGACCGAGGTGCGCTACCTGCTCATGACGCGCGGCGACAAGGGGAGCGACGATGCAGCCGTCGATCCCCGTGCCCTGGCCGCGACGCGCGAAGGCGAGCAGCGTGCCGCGGCGGCCGAGATCGGGGTTGCCGGCGTCGACTTCCTGGACGAACCCGATGGCCAGATGGAGACGAGCCTCCGGCTGCGGGAGCGTGTCACCTTCGCCATCCGCACCGTGCGCCCCGAGGTCGTGATGAGCCACGATCCCACCGTCATGTTCGTGAACAACGAGTGGGTCAACCACCCCGACCATCGGGCCGTAGGCGAGGTCACGGTCGACGCCGTCTTTCCCACCGCGCGCGACCCGCTCAACTTCCCGGAGCACATTCGCGGCGGCCTGCAGCCATGGAAGGTGGCGGAGCTCTTCCTATGGAGCACGAACGAGGCGAACCAGATCGTCGATATCAGCGACACCCTGGAGCGCAAGATCGCCGCCCTCGCCCACCACGCCAGCCAGTTCCATGACTTCCCGGAGACGGCGAAGTGGCTTCGACGCCGCGCGGAAGAGCTTGGGGAACGGGCGGGCTATCGTGCCGCCGAGGGTTTCCGACGCGTGATGCTGGCGCGGTGAGACCGATGCGGGGGAGAGCTGCGCCGCTCGTCGCGCTGGCGCTGGGCGCGGTCGTGGTTGCGGGCTGCCTGGCGCCTGGACCGGATCCGACGCCCTTTTCCACGACGGTCCCCACCGCGCCAATCGGCGAGGCCGACGACATGGTCCATGCTTTCCTCGCCGCGTGGCGGATCGGGAGCTGGGGGCCGATGTACCAGATGATCGCTGCCGCCGACCGCGAGCGCCTCAGCCTCGACGAGTTCGCGGCGCCGCTCAGGAGCTTCGACGAGCTGACCGGTGTACGGCAGCTGCGCTGGGCGGTGGGGCCGACGATCCCGACGACGCTCCCACCCCAGGCGCGCCCCCCGGACCAGCCGGCGCCGACCACCACGCCGGTGCCGACGTTAGGCCCGTCGCAGGACGGCTCCGCGAGCACGTCGCCCGCCACGACGGCCGAGCCGACGCCCTCCACCACCCCCGTGCCCGCCGACACGCCACTCGATGGCCCGGTGCCCGCAGTGCGCATCCCGGTCGTGCTGCAGTTCAGGACGGACCTCCTTGGCGATGTGGACCTGAAACGCGATCTCGTGATGGTGCAGGGCGCAACCGGCTGGCAGGTCAGCTGGAGCCCCGCCGTGCTGTTTCCGGAGCTCGCCGAGGGCGGGGCGCTGGCGCTAACGCGGCAGGACGCTCCACGGGGCCGGATCATGGCCACTGAAGGCACCGTCTTTGCCCAGACCCGCGAGGATGGGGTGCGCGTCTACCCCCAGGAGTGGCTCGCCGGGCAGACGATTGGCTGGGTCGGCGAGGTCACCGAGGATGAGCTGAGGACACTCGGGCGGGAGGGCTACCTCGCCGGCGACGTCAGGGGCCGCGGTGGCATCGAGGCGGGCGCCGACGAGCTGCTCCGTGGACGTCCGGGCTTCACGCTGGCCGTGGTCCCGCCGGCCGGCGATCCGCTGCCGGTGCTGCAGCGGGCGATGGTGCCGGGCAGCGACGTCGTCATCACCATTCGGCCCAGGATCCAGGCGGCCGCGGAGGCGGCCATCGGCGGCTACGCGGAGGCCGGCACGGCAGTGGTCGATCCGCGGAGCGGCGACGTGTGGGCGCTGGCATCGGCTCCGCTCTTCAACCCGAACGCGATGACCCTGGGGACCACGCTGGGTGGTCAGGGTCTCGGTACGCCCGGCACCAACACCCGGCTCAACCACGCCACCATGGGCGCCTACCCAACCGGCTCGTCGTTCAAGGTGTTCACCCTGGGCGCGGCGCTGAAGAGCGGCGTCGCCGGGCCCGGCACCCGCATGACCTGCCACGGCACCTGGACCTTCTCCGGCTTCACGTTCCGCAACTATCTCGAGCACCAGCTGCCCGGGACGGTGAACCTGCTGCAGGCGATGGCCTTCAGCTGCAACACCACCTACATGCCGCTATCGATCATGGTCTACGACGCCGACCAGGAGGCGCTCACCGGCCTAGTTCGTGAGTTCGGCTTTGGACAGCCCACCGGCATCCAGCACCTCGCCGAGGAGGACGGGATCCTTCCGGACCGGCAGTATTTCGAGGTCACCAAGCGCTGGGACGGTGTCCTCCGCCCGTACGGGCCCTTCGACCAGATCCAGCTGGCGATCGGCCAGGGCGACCTGCTCGCGACGCCGCTCCAGATGGCCAACGCGTACGCGGCGTTCGGTAACGGCGGCGTGCTCTGGGTCCCGCGACTCGTCGCCGAGGTGCGTTCTCCCGGTGGGACGACGCAGCTTCGCGTGGAGCAAATCGTCGCCCGCGAGATCAGCATGACCGACGCGCAGCTCGACTACGTGGTGGAGTCGATGAAGGCCGTGGTCAACCTGTCGTACGGAACCGCGCGTTCTGCATTCGCGGGCTTTGGCGTCCAGGTGGCGGGCAAGAGTGGAACCGCCGAGACCGGTGGACCGAATCCGAACGCCTGGTTCCCGGCCTTCGCCCCCGCGGACGACCCCGGGATCAGCATCGCCACCGTCCTCGTTCGCGTCCCGCTGGCGACCGGCGGCTCGGATGCGGCCCCGCTCGTGCGCCGGGTAATGTCCCGCTACTTCGCCGATCTGTAGCGCGAAAGTGAGGCACGGCCCGCGCAGTCCGCTTTGACACTCAGAGCGCGAGACGGGTAGCATCGGGCTGCCGCTCCATACGCTCCGCGTTACGTGGTGGAACCCGCTCTGCGATTACGCCTGTGATCACCGAGAACGCGATCCCGCTGAGGTTCCAGACCGCCGAGGTCGGCGTCGACTGGCTCCAGTGCAACATCGAGTGCCAGGAAGGCTGCCCGGTCAACACCAACTGCCGCGGCTACCTGATGCTCGCCGCCGAGGGACGCTTCGAGGAGGGCTACATCCTGGCCCGAGACCCGAACCCGGTCGCGGCGATCTGCGGCTACGTCTGCTCGGCGCCGTGTGAGAAGGCCTGCCGCCGCGCCGACATCGACAAGCCGCTCGCCATCCGGGCCATGAAGCGCTTCCTGGTGGACTGGCACTACGGCAACAACATGCCGGACAACATCGTAGTCGCCGCCGCGACCGGCAAGAGCGTCGCGGTTATCGGTGCCGGACCGGCCGGCCTGTCGGCCGCCAAGGAGCTGGCCGCCGACGGCCACGAGGTGCACCTCTACGAGGCGCTCCCGTCGGGCGGCGGCACGTGCCTGATCGGGGTCCCGGCCTTCCGGCTGCCGCGCGACGTGATCGAGCTGGACGTGAACTGGGTCGCCAAGCACGGGGTCGAGTTCCACTACAACGTCGAGATTGGCCGCGACATCACCATCGACCAGCTGCGCGAGCGGTTTGACGCGGTGGTCGTCTCCGCCGGCTGCATGTATCCGGTCGCCATGAACGTCCCCGGCGAGGAGCTGGACGGCGTGATCTACGGCGTCGACTTCCTCAAGAAGGCGAACCTCGGCGAGGAGCAGTGGGTCGGCGACCACGTGGTGATCGTGGGTGGCGGCTACACGGCGATGGACTCGTCGCGCACCGCGCTCCGGCTCGGGGCCAAGACCTCGGTGATCTGCTATCGCCGTGGCCCGGAGGAGATGGTGGTCGACGAGGAGGAGCAGCACGAGACCCGCTTCGAGGGCGTGCGCTTCGAGCTCTTCGCGTCCCCGGTCGAGGTGCTCGGCGACGAGCGCGGCAAGGTGACCGGCATGGTCTTCCAGCGCGTGAAGCTCGGCCCGCCGGACGCAAGCGGCCGCCGCTCGCCGGAGCCGATCCCGGGCAGCGAGTTCACGATTCCGTGCGACATGGTCATTCCGTGCACCAGCCAGGCGTCGGACAACAACGTGCTCGGCGAGTACGGCTCTAAGCTCAATCGCCACCTCGGCGTGACGGACACCCGCGAGATCGTGCCCGGTGGATCGGTCTCATCCTGGCGCACCCCGCCGCTCAACGGGACGACTCCCGCGAGCCCGGATGGGAAGCCCTACAACGCGCTCACGTTCGAGCTGAACCGGGGGCTGGTCGTCACCAACCCGGATACGTTCCAGACCAACGTGGACGGCATCTTCGCGTGCGGCGACTTCGTGACCGGGCCCGCCACCATCATCGAGGCCGCGGGTCGGGGCCGGCGGACCGCGCGCGCCGTCGACCGCTGGCTGGCGGGTGTCCGCGGCGACGAGCTGGAGGAGCTGCCGGTCATCAACCGCGCCACCATCACCCAGGCGCTCGACCACGACATGCCGTGGGCCTACGAGGCGACCGAGCGCCAGCACATCCCGATGGCGCCGCCGGAGCTGCGCCGCGACTTCACCAGCCTGGTGGAGGTCGGCTACGACACGCGCAGTGCGATCGCCGAAGGGGCGCGCTGCCTGCAGTGCAACCACAACATCAACATCGACGGGCCGCGCTGTATCCTGTGCGGGCTCTGCGCCGACGTCTGCCCTGAAGGCGTCATCTACATGGTCGACAAGGCGCAGGTCGGCGGCGACGATCCGGAGATCGATCTCTTCCAGTCGTGGCCGCGCGGGATCGCAATGATCATCGACGAGGAGCGTTGCATCCGCTGCAACCTCTGCGTCGAGCGGTGTCCAACCAACTGCATCACGATGGACCGGCTCGAGCTGGAGCGGTTCACGCCCGACGGGAAGGTGCTCTTGGAGAGTTACAAGGACAACGTGCTGGGGCAGGTCGGCCAGCAGGCCGGACCGGCGGTGGACCGATGAGCTTCCTGTGGCGGCTCGTGATCGAGTCCCAGCTGTGGAGAAGCCTGTTCCGTCAGCCCTATCCCACGACCAGCCGCACCCGCGCGCTGGCGGTCATGAACAACGTCTTCCTGCACCTGCACCCGGTGCGGGTCAAGAAGCACGCCATCCGCTACACCTACACCTTCTGCCTGGGCGGGATCAGCTTCTTCCTGTTCCTGGCGCTGACGGTGACCGGCGTCTACCTGATGTTCTTCTACGTTCCGTCGGTCACGCGCGCCTTCCAGGACATCCAGACCATCGAGAACTCGGTCGCCTTCGGCTCGCTCATCCGCAACATGCATCGCTGGGCGGCGCACCTGATGGTGCTGACCGTCTTCCTGCACATGATCCGGGTCTTCTACCACGGCGCCTACAAGCCGCCGCGCGAGTTCAACTGGGCGATCGGCTCCCTGCTCCTGTTCATGACCCTGGCCCTGAGCTTCACCGGCTACCTGCTGCCATGGGACCAGATCGCGTTCTGGGCGATCACGGTCGGCACCCAGATGGCGACCTATGCGCCGCTCGTCGACACTCAGTCAGCCTTCGTGCTGCTGGGCGGGATCGAGGTGGGACAGGGCACCCTGATCCGGTTCTACGTCCTTCACGTGATCGCATTCCCCCTTCTCGCCGCCATCCTGATCGTCGTCCACTTCTGGCGGATCCGGAAGGACGGCGGCATCTCGGGCCCAGTCTGATGAAGGTGAACCGATGACGATCGAGAAGCGGCCGAACGCCACCGCCGACAAGAACGTTCCGACCCAGGCGCCCGGCGTCCCGCTCGTCGAGCGCGGCGTCGGCCCGAAGCTGCCGGGCCCGCCCGGCGTGCCGGGCACCGAGCGCTTCCGGCTGCTGGCCTATGTCAAGCAGGAGTCGATGGTCCGCGTCGACAAGCGCCCCGATGAGACCGTCCTCACCTGGCCTCACCTGCTGCGCGCCGAGTTCGTGATGGCCTCGCTGATGACCATCGTGCTGATCGTCACCTCATTCCTGATCCAGGCGCCGCTGGAGGACATGGCGAACGCCGGCGTGACCCCGCACGTGGCCAAGGCACCGTGGTACTTCCTCGGCCTGCAGGAGATGCTCTCGTACTTCAACGCGACCGTGGTCGGCATCCTGTTCATGCCGCTCTACTTCATCGGCATCGCCCTGATCCCGTACCTCGACCGATCGCCGTACCGGGCCACCCACGACCGCAAGCTGGCCTGGGTCTTCTTCATGTGCCTCATGGTCGGGGGCCTGATCGTGACCTTCATCGGTTCCTTCTTCCGCGGCCCGGGCTGGAACTGGGTCTGGCCGTGGGACGGGATCTTCTTCACGCTGTGAGCATGCAGCCCTACGGGGAGGTTCACGGGCCGCCCGTCGGCGAGATGAGCCGGCGTTCCTTCATGCGACGCGTGGTCGGCATCGGCGTCGGCCTGCTGTCGCTCGAGTTCCTCGCCGGCTCGCTCGCCTTCCTGTGGCCGAACGTACGCTCAGGGCTGGGCGGCAAGCTGGCGATCGGCAGCGCGGCGGACATCGCCGCGCTGGAGCCGGAGTGGCCGCGGGGGCTGCCGTTCATCTACAACAAGGCCCGCCTCTTCATCGTCAACATCCCGGCGGCCGAAGGGTACGTGGAGGGGGCCGGCACCGAGGTGGCGGATCCAGGCGACCAGGTCCTGGCCCTCTACCGCAAGTGTCCGCACCTCGGCTGCCAGATCCCGCAGCTGTGCGACGCCAGCAAATGGTTCGAATGCCTGTGCCACGGCAGCAAGTACACCGTGCTCGGCGAGAAGCGCGACGGGCCGGCTCCGCGCGGCATGGACCACTTCGACTTCACCATCGAGGATGGCGTGTACGTGGTCGACACGAGCGCGATCGTGGACGGCCCGCCGATTGGCACCGAAACCTTCGACACGCGCACCCCCGACCAGATGCCCCACTGCGCGGGCTGACTGATGCGCCTCAAGACGCTCGGCGTCTTCCTCATCATCGCCATGGCCTTCTTCACCGGCCTCTATTGGCTGACCGATGCGAGCCGCCGCGACGCGGCCTTCGCCGCCCAGCAGGAGGAGCTGCTCTCCTTCGGGGAGCAGATCTTCGGCCCGGACACCGTCGTCGTCGAAGTGCACATGACGGCTGGCACCATCGATCCGGCCGAGGTCGAGATCCCCGTCAACGGCACCGTACGCTTCTTCAACGACACCGGCGGGGACGTGGTCGTGAGCGGGACGGGCAGGGAGACGTTCGAGCTGCCGATCAAGGCCGCCGCCAACTCGACGCACCGCTACATCACCGAAGGCACGTTCGAGGCGACCGCCAGCAGCGGTGGCACGCTCTCGGTGACGGTCGGGCCGGAGGCGCTCAGCGACGCCGCCGCCAACTGCGCGCGCTGCCATGGGGCGACCGGCGAGGGCGGCCCGGTCGGCAATACCGGCCGCCTCGCGCCGAACCTGCACAGCGCGTCGATCGCCGCGAAGCTCAAGGTCAACGCCGATTACGTCAGGCTCGTGATCAGCTACGGAGGCGTCGTCGTCTCCGGCGACGTCAACTCACCGATGCCCGCCTGGAGCACCGACGTGGGCGGGCCGCTGACGGTGGAGCAGATCGCCGCCCTCAGCGCGCTGATCACCAGCTGGGCGGAGGAAGCGGCCAGCCAGTCACAGCCTCCGGTGTCGAATACGCCCGAGGACGGTGCGCAGGTCTACGCCTCGGCTGGCTGCGGCGGGTGCCACGGCGCCGACCTGGCCGGCACCGACATCGCTCCGAGCCTGCTCAACGTCGGCAACGAGCCCGTCACCGACCTCCCGACGCCGATCAGCCAGCTCGACAAGCTGGTGGCCGACTACGAGGCCGACGCGCGCAACATGCTGGAGCTGTGGATTCGCGACTCCGCCACGAACTACAACGACGGGCAGGCGACCGGCATGCCCGTCCATCCCGAGGGCAAGATCAGTGACGATGCGCTACAGGCCCTCATCACCTTCCTCTTGACCCAGAAGCAGTAGGGCAGCGATGACGAGCACCTACCTGAGTCCACCGCGCCGGGGCCTGGTCGTGCGCGCCGCGCGCGACGTCGAGGACTTCATGAACTGGCTGCTCTTCGGCTACGAGACCTGGGTGGTGGCCCTCCTGAAGGGCGTGCCCCTCTTCCTGTTCATGTACTTCCTGATCTTCTACATCCCGAACTACGCCTATTACGCCGTGACGCTCTACGTGCTCAAGTTCAGCAAGGACGTGGGCTTCCTGGTCTCGAACGTCGTGGGCGGCACCAACTTCGTGCTTATCGTCATCCTGATCGTGTGGATCCAGGCCGCGCGCGGACGGCGAGGCTTCTTCTGGTCGTTGATCCGGTATCTCGCCTTCCTCCTGTACCTCCTCACCGTGCTGGTGCTCATCCCATTCATGGTCTTCAACCTGGCCGGCGGATCGATCATCCCGCCCGCCTTCCCGCTCCGGGCGTTGGCCCTGGGAGTGGCCGCAGCCGGCATGGGCGCCATGGCCTGCGTCTACCTGTGGTTCGAGTATCGGCGCGTGACGCGGCGCGAGGCGGAAGCGGCCGCTGCCGCCGGCGCCGCCTGGTCGTCCGGCGGCTGACCCCGCCGGACGCCGAGATCTCCCGCCGCCTGCTCGTCCACCTCGCCTGGTCGGTCGCCGTCCTGCTCGCCGCCGGCGCGCTGGTGGTGGCAGAGCTGTCCGCTGCCTGCCCAGCCGGCGGGCCGCTCGCCTTCGGCTCGTGCGAGCGCGTCCGCCCGTTCGCGGTGGGCGTCGTGCTGCTCGCCGCGGGGCTGTATGTGGCCGGGCTCTCCGCCGTGCTGGCCTGGACAGGCGGCCTCCTGCGGCGTGGCGTCGCCGATCCCCGCGCCGCGCGCGACTGGTACCTGCTGGCCGCCACGATGGGGCTGCTGGTCGCGCCATTGCTCGCGTTCACCCTCGTCTCGGGCCTCCGCTAGGAGGCCCGCGCGCGACTACGCGACCGATTCCATCTCGGGCGTGTACCTCCCGGCGCGGGCGGCCGCGTTGAGCTTCGCTCGGCGGTGGAAGGCGCGCTGCGCGTCGACGACGTTCGCCGGCTTGCCTGCCCAGGCCGTGAGCGCCGCCGCCTGGAGCGCTCGCCCGTACGAGAACGAGATCTGCCACGGGAGCGGTTGCGTGGCGTTTATGGCGTTGAGGTTCTCGGTCGCCCGTTGCTCGCTCTGGCCGCCCGACAGGAACACGATCCCGGGAACCGCGGCCGGCACCGTGCGTCGGAAGCACGCCAGCGTGGCGTCGGCGACCTCACCCGGTGACGCCTGAACTGGCGCGTTGTAGCCCGGCAGCACCATGTTCGGTTTGAGCAGCATGCCCTCGAGCCGCACGCGCTGATCGTGAAGCTCAGTGAAAACCGCGAGAAGCGTCAGCGAAGTCACATGACCGGACTGTTCGACCGTATGGTCCCCGTCCATGAGGACTTCCGGCTCGACGATTGGCACGAGCCCCGCCTCCTGTGACAACGCCGCGAAGCGGGCAAGTGCATGGGCGTTAGTCCAGATTGCGTAGTTGCTGGGAATGTCCCGGCCGATCCTGATGACGGCTCGCCACTTCGTGAAGCGAGCCCCAAGGTCCCGGTACTCCGCAAGCCGTTCGCGTAGGCCGTCGAGACCTTCTGTGATCGTCTCGCCGGAGGCGAGCGCGAGTGGCTTCGCGCCCGCGTCGACCTTGATCCCCGGGATGACTCCGCGATCCACGAGCAGCCGCGGGAACGGCACACCGTCACCGGTTGCCTGCCGGATCGTCTCGTCGAACATGATCACGCCGCTGATGGATTCCCCAATGCCTGGCGTGGTGAACAGGAGCTCGCGGTAAGCCCGGCGGGTCTCGGGCGTGGACTCGACGGCGACCGCTTCGAATCGCTTCTGGATCGAGCCGGTGCTCTCATCGGCGGCGAGGATCCCCTTGTCCGGGGCGACAAGGGCGCGCGCAGTTGCCTCGAGTTCATTCATGACCGGCCTCGTGTCAAACATTCGTGTGCGTTCTTGCGTGGACGATAGCAATAGACTGCCGCAGAATCTCACGTTCCTGCAATCCCGCGGAGGCTCGAGCTGGCTAGCCCGACCCGATCAGCCGAGTCAGCCCGGGAGTGCCGGCCAGCGCGATCAGGCGTCGCACCGCCCGCGGCGAGAGGCGCGCCAGGGCGTGCAGGGCGGCAGCCAGCTCGTCGGGCGACAGCGCGTCGGCGAGATCCAGGAGGCGATGGGTGGTTGCGTCGTCGAGCTCCTCCAGCAGCTTGAAGAGCTTGGCGGTGATACGCGGGTCGGTCACCACGATCAGGCCGACTCCACGGTCGAACAGGCGCACGAAGCGCAGGAGGTCGCTCAAGCGCTGGCTGAGGTCCGCCAGCTCGGCGTCTTCGGCGTCTCGCTCCGCGCCCTGGCGGGCCAGCTTGACGCAGCGCTCGATGAGCGGCAGGACAGGATCGGTCTCCCGCTCCTTGCGGGCCTTCGCGACCCGACGCATCCACTCCCAGTGGTCGCCGACGACCTCGTAGGCGGCGGCCGCGGGGCCGCGCTGCCCGCTGCGCCGTGCCTCGGGGCTGCGGTGGATCAGGCCCCACTCCTGGCAGTCGGCCAGTGCCAGGCTGGCGGCGCGGTGGGAGAGGCGCAGCGCGCGGCGGATCTCGGGCTCGGTCAGCGGCCCGCCGTGGGCGAGGAAATAGCCCTGCACGGCAGCGGTCGAGGGCGTCACTCCCCACGCCGCCCCGATCTCACCCCACGCGGCGGCGAAGGTGCGGCGGATCTGCTCGGCCTCTGCGCTGCTCATGAACGTGTCCCTCGCCGTGGCAGGTGATCATGGATACCTGCTAGGCAAAGATAGCGGGTATCGGCTGGCCCGGTTCCTGCAGCCCTGCCCGTGCAGGAGGTGACGAGCATGCGTGCTGTCGAATGTCCGTGCGGTGAGTACGTCGAGGCGGAGAGCGACGAGAAGCTCTTCGAGGAGACGCGTCGCCATGCGACCGAGGCGCACCCGGAGCAGTACCAGGACAGCGAGCTGAAGACGCTGATCGCGACGTCGGGCTACGACGTCCGCAATGGCGGCAGCTGATCGGACCCGGATATGACGAGGCCCCGACCTGAGGTCGGGGCCTTCGGACGCGCCGCGGACGCGACTAGTGGCAGCCTCCCGCCTTGGCGGGGGAGCCATCGGTGTTGAACGACGAGCCGCAGGCGCAGCTGCTGACCGCGTTGGGGTTGTTGATCGCGAAGCCGGAGCCCATCAGCGAGTCGACGTAGTCGATCTCGGCGCCACCCACGTACTGGGCACTGAAGGCGTCGATCACGATCGGCACGCCGGCGTGGTCCTCGACGCGGTCGTCATCGGCGAAGCGGTCGTCGAATGCCAGGCCGTAGCTGAACCCCGAGCACCCTCCGCTCTTGACGAAGAGGCGCAGCGCGGCTTCGGCCTTGCCCTCGCGCGTTCGCAGCTCGACCACCTTCTGCGCGGCGGCCTCGGTGAGCGACACGAGCTGCTCGCCGCCGGGCGCCGGTGCAACCGGCGGGGTCGTCTGCGGTGTCGTCTCCGGCATCGTCATGTGCTGTCTCGTTCTCCTCTTGCGCGGCATGCGCCGCGTGCTGGGATCGGTCGCTTCGGAAAGTATAGCAGCGGTCTCGTTCGAATCTGCAATGGCTCCATCTGGCTACACTTGCCTCCGATCCACGCAGAGCCCACACGATTCCACGCACGAGGGGCGACACGCCGGTGAAGCTCGCCAGCCGCATGGAGCGGATCGGGACCGAGACCGCCTTCGAAGCGGCGGCGCGCGCGCGCGCGCTGGAGGCGACCGGCCGCAGCGTCATCCACCTCGAGCTCGGCGAGCCGGACTTCGACACGCCGCGCCATATCAGCGAGGCGGCCGTCCGGGCCCTGCTCGACGAGCGAATGACCCACTACCCTCCGGCGACCGGGATCAGGCCGCTGAAGGATGCGATCGCCGCCGACGTCCGTCGCTGGAAGGGGATCGAGGCGACGCCCGAGCAGGTGGTGGTCACCCCCGGCGCCAAGCCGATCATGTTCTACGCCATGCTCGCCCTGATCGACGAGGGCGACGAGGTCATCTACCCGAACCCCGGCTTCCCGATCTACGAGAGCATGGTCCGATACGTCGGCGGCACGGCGGTCGCTGCTCCCCTGCGCGAGGCGGATGACTTCCGCATGGACGTGGCCGAGGTCGAGCGCCTGGTGACCGATCGGACGCGGATGATCGTCATCAACTCGCCGCACAATCCGACCGGGTCGATCCTGACCGCCGACGACCTGCGCCAGATCGCGCGGATCGCGGTCGAGCGCGACCTCGTGGTGTTGGCGGACGAGATCTACGGGCGGCTCCAATACGAGGGCGAGCCGCTGTCGATCGCCACCCTGCCGGGCATGGCCGAGCGCACGATCACGCTCGATGGATTCTCGAAGACGTTCGCCATGACCGGCTGGCGGATGGGCTACGGGATCGTCCCCGAGTGGCTCGTCCCGTCGTTCAGCCGGCTGGTGATCAACAGCGTCAGCGGGACGAACGCGTTCGCGCAGGCCGGCGCCGTCGCTGCGCTCACCGGGCCGCAGGACGAGCCGGACGCGATGCGCGCCGAGTTCATGGCCCGTCGCGCGTTGATCGTGCGCGGTCTCAACGCCATCCCCGGCGTCAGCTGCGTCATGCCGCACGGCGCCTTCTATGCGTTCCCGAACGTCGGCAGCTTTGGGCACAGCTCGAGCGCGATCGCCGACCACCTGCTCTACGACGCGGGCGTCTGCGGCCTGGCGGGTACCGCCTTCGGCGAGCACGGCGAGGGCTACATCCGGTTCAGCTACGCCAACAGCCGCGAGAAGATCGAGGCGGCCCTCGCACGGATCGCCGAGTCGCTGGCCAGGCTGGAGCGAACCGGCCAGCTCGCCACCGCCGAGTCGGCCGCGGAGTCGGCCGCGGAATCGGCCACCGGATCGGCCGCTGGTTCGGCCCGCTAGCCGATGACGGCGACCCGACCCGACACCGTCGAGCGACTGTACGAGGAGGCGGCCGGCTCGTTCGAGCGCTGGGAGGTCGTCAAAGACGTCATCGACGAGGCGATCGACCTCGCCCTGAACTACCGGCAGAGCGGCCACCCCGGCGGCTCGCGATCCAAGGTGCACCTGTTCCTTTCGCTGCTGCTGTCGGGGGCCATGCGCTGGGACCTGCGCCGGCCGTGGCTGCCGTTCGCCGACCGCTTCGTCCTCTCGGCCGGGCACACCGTGCCGCTCGTGTACACCACGCTGGCGGTGCTCAACGAGGTGCTGCGCGCGCGCGCCGAGCGTGATCCGGACCCGGCCTTCGGGTTCCCGGACGATGGCCGCTGGGCGCTCACCTGGGAGGACCTGCTGAAGCTGCGCCGGCGAGGCGGGCTGCCCGGTCACGCCGAGATGGAGGGCAAGACCCTCTTCCTCAAGTTCAACACCGGCCCCTCCGGGCACGGCATGCCGCCGTCCGCCGGCGAGGCGGTGGCGCTCAAGGCGGCAGGTTGCGAAGAGGTGAAGGTCTTCGTGGTGGAGGGCGAAGGTGGCCTGACGCCCGGTGCCAGCCACGAGACCCGGAACAGCGCGTGGGGTCTGGGCCTGGAGAACCTGGTCTTCCTGGTCGACTGGAATGACTATGGGATCGACGATCCGCCCGTGTCGAGCGTGGTGCACGGCACCCCGGAGGAGTGGTTCCGCGTCTACGGCTGGCGGGTGAACGGCACGATGGAGGGCTCCGAATGGGCCCCGGTGACGCGTGCCGTGCTGGAGGCGGCGCGTGGCCACAACCCCGAGCGGGTGCCGAGCATGGCCTGGTTCCGCACCCGGAAGGGCCGGGGATATGGCAAGTACGACAACAAGAGCCACGGCAGCCCGCACGCCATGAACTCACCGGAGTTCTGGGCGGTGCGCAGGAAGTTCATGGAGCGATACGGCGTGGCGTACGTCGGGATCGACGAGCCGGCGCCGGAGGATGCCGGCGAGCGCGATGCGCAGGCCCGGCACAACTTCGGCGTGGCGATGAGCGTCCTCCGGCGGGACGAGGCGCTGGTGGACGCCATCAGCGACCGCCTGATCGAGGTCGCGGCCACGGTCCCTGAGCGCGTTGCAGGATTCAACCTCGGCGGACGCGGCGCGCAGATCTTCGACGATCCGCGGTTCACCGACGTGCGCAGCTACCCGCCGTCGCTCTGGAAGGCGCCTGGCGAGAAGGCGCCGAACCGCGCGGCCTTCGGCTCGTGGGCGGCGTGGGTCAACGCCACCGCCAGGGCGGAGTACGACAGACCTCTCTTCCTCGCCTGCTCGGCCGACCTGGCCGAATCGACGAACATCGTGGGATTCGCCAAGGACTGGCAGGAGCTCCCCGGCTGGGGCTGGTACCAGCGTGACGAGAACCCGCGCGGGGCGCTGCTTCCCCAGCAGATCACCGAGTTCACCAACGCCGGGGTGACGGTCGGCATCGCCACCGTCAACCTGGCCGAGGACCCGATGGGGGACTTCAACGGGTTCTGGGCGGCCTGCTCGACCTACGGCTCGTTCTCGTACCTGAAGTATGGACCGATGCGCCTCTTCAGCCAGCTCGCGCAGGACTGCCAGCTGAAGGTCGGCAAGGTGATCTGGGTGGCCGGCCACTCCGGGCCCGAGACGGCGGAGGACAGCCGCACCCACTTCGGCATCTTCGAGACCGGCGTGACGCAGCTCTTCCCGGAGGGGCACGTCATCGACCTGCATCCTTGGGAGCACAACGAGGTGCCGGTGCTGCTCGCCGCCGCGCTCGCCACCGAGGTGCCGATCGTGGCGCTGCACCTGACCCGTCCGGCGATCGAGATCCCGGACCGGGAGGCCCTCGGCATGGCGTCGCACTTCGATGCGGCGCGTGGCGCATACGTCCTGCGACAGCCGACGGGCCAGGGTCCAGTGGCCGGCACCGTCTACGTCCAGGGCACGATGACCACCGCGAACGTGGTGAAGGTGCTGTCCGAGCTGGATCGCGAGGGCCTCAATGTCCGGATCGTGGCGGCCATCAGCCCGCAGCTCTTCCGGCGGCAGGATGCCGCCTACCGGGATGCGATCTGCTCGGCGGCCGATCGATGGGACGGGATGGCGATCACCAACCGCGCCTTCAAGCTGATGCGCGACTGGGTCGACGGGCCGGTGGCCGAGGAGTACTCGCTCTCATCCGACTGGGACAACCGCTGGCGGACCGGCGGCACGGTGGACGAGGTGATCGACGAGGCGCACCTCGGCACGAGCCACATCCTCGAGGGGATCGAGCGCTACGTCCGCGATCGCGAGGTACGGATGCGCACGCTGCACGCCCTGGTCGACGCCGTCGAGCGTGGCGGCTGAGCGCCACCCGTGCCCGAGCTGCGCCCGCACCCGTACGAGCACCAGCGGCCGCATCGCCCGCCGCGCCTGCCGCGGCGGACCACGCCGCCGCCCGCCCGACCCGATCCGCCCGACCTGCGCCTCCTGCTGTTCGTGGGGATCGCCCTGGCCGCGGTGCTTGCCGCGCTCGCAACGCCCTACCTGGTGAGCTACCTGCTCCAGGCCTGGTTCGGCTAGGTTCGCGCGGTCCAGACCAGGATTCGACCGCCGGCGACCTTGACCTTGGGCCGCGCCAGCGGCGGGAGCTCGACCGGGTAGGCCTCCTCGTCGCCGCGGTACGGTCCTTCCTCGCGCCACTTCTCGCGACCGTTCGCCAGCCAGCCGCGCAGGTTGAAGCTGGCGCCGTGGCACGGGCAGCGCAGGTCCCGCCAGCTGGGGCGGTACTGCAGCTGGCAGCCGAGATGGGTGCACGATGCCGAGAGGGCGCGGATCTCGCCGGCGTCGTTCAGCACGTAGCCGTCGAAGGCGGCGGTCTCGAAGCGCAGCACGGCGCCCTCCGCGAGATCCGCCTCCCTGGCCACCGCGACCCACTCGCCGTCACCGGCGACCAGCTCGCCCTCGCGCCAGCCCGAGCTGCCGTCGAGCGCCTGGCGCACGACCGCGAAGCCGGCGGCCCCGGCAGCCAGCCCGGCGGCCGCGCCCAGGCCCGCTCCCAGCAGCTCGCGTCGCGTCAGCCGCACCAGCCCGCGCCGCGGTGACGGCTCCGGGGCGGGTGCGCCCGCGCCGCGGCGGACCGGGAGGGGCACCTGCACGTTCGCCACGCCCTGGTCGGCCTGCCGCATCCGCATGCGGAGCTGGTCGACGAAGGCGGGGTCCGGCGCGGATGCGCCCGGCGCGTCGGGTGCGGTGGCCGCCGACAGCTCGGCCGCCAGGCGTGCCATCTCGGCCTCGTCGCGATCGGCGACGTCGTCGGGCGACGGGCGGCCGTCGGAAAGCAGCGCGTCGAGATAGCGCTCGAAGCGCTCCGCCCGGCCCTGGTCGCGCTCGTCAGCCATCGGCGTCTCCGAGCAGCGCCGCCTTGCGCAGCGCGCGGTACTGCAGGATCTTGGCGTTGCCGCGGCTGATCCCCATCCGATCGGCGGTCTCGGCGACGCTCATCCGATGGAGGAAGCGCAGCTCCAGCACCTCGGCATAGCGTTCCGGCAGCTGGGCCAGCAGCCTGCGGACGCGGGCCGCCGTGACGCTATCGGCCGCCTCCTCCTCGGCGCCCGGCTCGCGGCTGACGACGGCCATCGGCTCCCAGCCGGGGGCAACGTAGTCGGCACCGATCACCGGCAGCCGGTAGAAGGCGCGCCAGTAGTCGGCGATCGCGTTCTGGCTGACGCGATACAGCCAGCTGGCGATCTGGCCCGGCTCGCGGGTGGTGTCGAGCTGCTCGACGGCTCGCACGAACACCTGGGCGGTCAGGTCCTCGGCGTCGGGCCGGTTCCCGACGCGGGCATAGATGAACCGATAGATCGGCACGACATGGGCGTCGTAGATCTCCTCGAAGCGGCCGCGATCGTCGGCGGGACGGGCGTCGGAGTCGGCCATCGAACCGATCTACGCGGCCGGTTACGCCGGCGGCGGTCAGGTCCCGTTGCGCGGTCGCAGCGGGGAGAGGAGGGCGGCCACCTCCTCGAGGAAGCGAGCATCGGTCTCGTCGTAGGCCGCCGCATCGGAGCCGTCGATGTCGATCTCGCCGACCACCTGACCCTCGGCGAAGATGGGGACCACGATCTCGCTGCGAGTGGTGTCGAAGCAGGCCAGGTAGCGGGGATCGGCGCTCACGTCGTCCACGATCTCGGTTCTGCCCGACTGCGCCGCCGCGCCGCAGATGCCGACGCCGATCGGGATGCGGGTGTGCTCCGTCGCTTCCGGACCGATCCATGGCCCGAGCACCAGCTCCCGCCCCTCGCCATCGACCCAGTAGATCCCGATCCAGTCGTAGTGGCCGAACCGATCGTGCAGGAGCTCGACCACGCGTTGGGCGGCCGCCTCCGGTCCGGGTGCCTCGGCCACGATGGTGCGGACCAGGTTCAGGGCGTCGCCGTGCTCGACGGGGCGCTCCTCGGCGACCGGGTGGCTCACTGCCGGGCGGCCCAGCGCTCCGCCCAGCGGTCGATTCCGTCGATGGCGCGCCGCAGGTCGCCGCCCTTGGTGGTGAGCGAGTACTCGACCCAGGGCGGCATCTCGGACACCATGCGACGGTCGATCAACCCCTCATCCTCCAGCAGCTTCAACCGCTGGGAGAGGGTCGCCGAGTTCGCGCCACCGAGCGCGTCCTGCAGCTCGCAGAATCGCTGCGTCCGCTCGCCCAGCTCGCGCACGATGCGCAGCACCCACTTCTGACCCAGCACCGTGAGCGCCGTGGTGGCCGCCGACTCGGCGCGCTGGGCAGCGGCGCGCCGCTCAGCGCGAGAGCGGTGCGATCCGGGGGGCGTGGCATGGAGCCCGGCGTCCATCAGGCGCCGGACGATAGCACCGCCCCCCGGGCGAAGCAACCCGAGCCGGGAGCGGCCTATTCGACGTGGATCGCCGTCTGCATCGACGAGTGAATCCTGCAGGTGATCTGGTAGTCGCCCGGCTCGTTGAACTTGACGACGACGGTCGCGCCGCCCGCGATCGATTCGTCGACGCAGGCGTTGGCGTCGGCGACGCCGCCGGCGCCCTCGGTCACGGTATGGCCAACGGAATCCTCGTTCGTGAACTCGACCGCCTCGCCGGCCGCGATGGTGATCTCGTCGCCGAACGCGGTCCCACTGATCGTCATGGTCGCCGCCGGGTCGGCATCGGCCTGCACCGCGCAGCGGGCCGTCCCGGCCGGCTCCGACGCGTCGCTCGAGGCGCCCGGCGTGGGGGTGGCGCCGCCGCAGGCGGCGAGCAGCAGCGTCGCGCCCGCCATGGCAGCCAGCAGCGGCGCGCGCCGTGCCTGGTGGAGATCGGTCTGCAGCATCTGGTCCTCCTCGTCGGTGAGTGGCTCGGGGTGGCTGGCGCACCGCTGGTTGGGCGCACAGGATAGGGCGCCACCGGGCTGCCCCGTCCAGGCCGCTCGGTGTGCGCCCATAGCGTCATACGCCGCCGGTTTCGCGGATTTGACGCCTCCAGGGGCAGGCCGCACACTCTCCGGACCCACGACCTCAGCCCGCGCGTCGAGCATGCCGCAGACCACGATCTACGCCGCACCCCGCAGCGCCGGGCCGCAGACCACGCCCCCGGCGGTCGCCACCGTCGAGCTGGCGCGCCTCTTCGGGAGGAACGCAGCGCTCGCCGGCGTGTCGCTGCGCGTCGAGCCGGGGGGCACGGTCGCGCTGCTCGGCCCAAATGGCGCCGGCAAGACCACGCTGCTGCGGATCCTGGCGACCGCCATCCGCCCGTCGTTTGGCAGCGCAGCCGTCGACGGGATCGACGTGGCGGCCGCCCCGGAGCTGATCCGGCCGCGGGTCGCCTACCTGTCCCACGTCACCGGCCTCTACGACGACCTGACGGCGGACGAGAACATGCGGTTCGCGGCGACCATGCTCGGCCGCCCGGACGTGGCCGAGGCCGCCCGTCAGGCGCTCGACGAGGTTGGCCTGGCGCCGGTGGCTCGCGACCGGGTGCGCGGCTTCTCGGCCGGCATGCGACGCCGGCTGGCCCTCGGGCGGCTGCTCTTGTCGAGCGCGCCGCTGATGCTGCTGGACGAGCCGCACGCGGCGCTCGATGCCGAGGGCATGGCGCTCGTCGACCGGCTGTTCGGTCGCTGGCGCGAGGCCGGCGTGACGGTGCTGGTCGCCTCCCACCAGGCCGAGTGGGTGATGAACCTGGCCGACGGCTGGGTGCGGCTGGACGGGGGCCTGCTGGTCGAGGTCGGCGGTCAGGGCGTCAGCGCCACGCTGCCGGGAAGGTCACTTGCACCCGCGCCAGCGGCGGCGGTGGTGGACCGATGACCGCGCTGCGCGCCGACGCGGCCGTGGCCTGGGCGATCGCCCGCAAGGACGCCCTGTCCGAGCTGCGCGGCCGCCAGGCCGTCGGTTCCACGCTCTTTTTCGCGGCGCTCGTGCTGCTGCTGTTCGGCTTCGCGTTGGGACCCGATTCGCGGCGGCTGACGGAGGCGGCGCCCGGCCTGCTGTGGCTGGCGATCGTCTTCGGCGGCCTGCTCACGGTCGCGCGGCTCCACCAGCTGGAGGCGGACGACGGTGCGCTCGAGGAGCTCGCCCGCTACCCGGTCGGACGGCGGGCGATCTACCTCGGCAAGGCGCTCGCCGGCCTGGGTGCGATGCTCGTGCTCGGCGGCCTGCTGCTGCCCGTCGTCGCCATCCTGTACGGGATCGACGTGGCCGGCGCCTGGCTTCCACTCCTCGCCACGCTCGTGCTGGGCGCCATCGGCTTCGCGGCGGTCGGCACCTTCTACGCCGGGGTGACGGTTCGGATGCGCGCGCGTGAGGTGATGCTGCCACTGCTCATGCTGCCGGTCATCGCGCCGCTCCTGCTCGCCGCGGTGAAGGCCACCTCGGCAGCCCTGGGAGGCGATCCGTTCGGCGAGCTGGGCTCCTGGCTTCAGCTGCTGGTCGGCTTCGACGTGGTGATGCTGGTCGCCGGGGCGGCGACCTACGGCTACCTGCTGGAGGAATGATGCGGGTCCGACTTATGGGGATCATCGGTCTGGTGGGTGTGGCGTCGGCCACCGCCTTCGGCCTGTTCGTCGTGCCCGCAGACCTGAACCAGGGCGACGCGCAGCGAATCATGTACCCGCACGTGGCGTCCGCCTGGCTGGCGTACGGCTCGTTCGGAGTGACGGCGCTGGCCGGCATCGGCTACCTCTGGAAGCGCGACCTGCGACTCGACGCGATCGCGGTGGCGGGTGCCGAGATCGGGGTCATCTTCACCGCCTTTGCGATCTGGGGCGGAATGATGTGGGGCCGCCCGGTGTGGGGCGTCTTCTGGCAGTGGGAGGATCCGCGCCTGACCACCACCGCGCTGCTGCTGGCGCTCTACGTCGGCTACCTGCTCTTCCGGCGCCTGACCGATGACCCCGCCCGGCGCGCGGCGCGCGCCGCCGTGGTGGGGATCGTGGCGGCGGTCGACATCCCGATCGTCCACTTCAGCGTCGAGTGGTGGCGCGGGCTGCACCAGGGCCCCACCATCGGCTCTCCGGATAGGATCATCAACCCGTCGGCGCCCGGTCAGTTCATCGTCGCGCTGGTCGGGATGGTTGGTGCCTTCACGCTGGTCTGGGTCTACCTCATGATCCGCCGCTACCAGCTGGCCAGGATCGAGTGGCAGATCGAGGAGCACGGGCGGCTCGGTCGCATCAGCGCCGCGCGGCGGGCGGCATCGGCCCCGACCGTTGGGCAGGCGGAGGAGGGGGCGCGATGAGCGACGCCGGTTTCGTGGTCGCCGCCTACGGCATGATCCTCGGCGGCCTGGGGCTGTACACGGTGACCCTCTGGCGCCGGCTGCGCGCCGCGCGCGATGCGTCGCTCCGGATTCGCCGTGAGGCCGAGGCCGCACCGCCGCCCGACCGCTCGGTATGAGCCCGGCCCCTCCCATCGATCCGCCTGTCCCGCCACGCCGCAGCCGCTGGGGGGTGCTTCTCGGGATCGGGGTGATCGCGGCGGTGCTCGCCTACCTTGCGCTCAGCGGCATGAGCAACGCGCTGGTCTACTACCGAACCCCTACCGAGCTGCTCGACCTCGGCGAGTCGGCCATCGGGCAGTCGGTGCGCCTCGGCGGGCTGGTCAAGCCGGGGAGCGTGCATGGCCCGGCCACGGACCTGACCTTCGTGCTGACCGATGGGACGAACGAGGTGACGGTGCACAGCAGCGTGGCTCCCACGACCTCGTTTCGTGAGGGGATCGGCGCGGTGGTGGAGGGCGAGATGACGACCGCCGGCGTCTTCGAGGCGACCCAGGTGATTGTCAAGCACGACGAGAACTACGTGGCTCCGAGCGAGGGCCAGCTCCCCTCGCAGGTGATCGACCCCGGCACATGATCGCCACCGGTGGGCACGTGGCGGTGGTCGTGGGGCTGGCCGCCACCCTCTTCGCCGCGGCCGCCTTCGCGCTAGCCGCGCGCGGTGACGACCGCGGGAAGGCGGCGCTGGGCAGGCGCGCGATGATCGCCGCCTTCGGCCTGGCGGCGCTCGCCTGTATCGCGATGGTGACCCTGCTGCTGACCCACGACTTCAGCGTGCGGTACGTGGCTCGCAACAACGCCACCACCACCCCGCCTTTCTACTCGGTCATCTCGCTGTGGGCCGCGCTCGAGGGCTCGATCCTGTTCTGGACGCTGCTGGCCACCGGTTGGGCCGCGCTGGTGCTGCATCGCTACCGGGATCGCGCCCCGACGCTGATGCCGTGGGTCGGCGTGACGTTGGCGCTGGTGGCGGCCTTCTTCTTCGCGGTGATGGCCTGGCCGGGCGATCCCTTCGTGCGCATCACCCCGGTCGGGACCGAGGGGAACGGGCCGAATGCGCTGCTCCAGAACCACCCTTTCATGGGGCTCCACCCGCCGCTCCTCTACCTTGGCTACACCGGCCTGGCGGTGCCCTTCGCCTTCGGCGTCGCCGCCCTGGTCACGCGCCGGACCGATGAGGCCTGGCTGGTCATCGTCCGCCGCTGGACGCTGGTGCCCTGGATCTTCCTGACCGCCGGCATCGTGGCCGGCGCGTGGTGGAGCTACGCGGTGCTCGGCTGGGGTGGCTACTGGGCATGGGATCCGGTCGAGAACGCCGCGCTCCTGCCGTGGCTGACGGCGACCGCCTTCGTCCACTCCTCGATGGTCGCCGAGCGGCGCGGCGCGCTGCGCATCTGGGCTCACGCGCTGGTGGTCGCCACCTTCGTGCTGACCCTGGTCGGCACGTTCCTGACTCGATCCGGCGTGGTGGAGAGCGTGCACTCGTTCACCGCCTCGGCGATCGGTCCTTGGTTCGCGGTGGCCATCGTGGCCACCCTGACCGGGGCGCTGGTGCTGCTGGTGTGGCGCCTGCCCGACCTGCACGACACGCGCCCACCAGGCGGGACGGTGAGCCGCGAGGCGGCCTTCCTGTTCAACAACGTCCTCTTCCTGGGCATCACGTTCGCCGTCCTGTTCGGGACCCTCTATCCGCTCATCGTCGACGCCACCAGCGGCGACCGCATCAGCGTCGGCGCACCGTGGTTCAACCGTGTCAACGCGCCGATCTTCGTGGCGCTCCTGTTCCTGATGGGCGTTGGGCCGGCGCTGCCGTGGGGCGGTGCACGGTGGCCCACCATCCGGGAGCGGTTCGCATTTCCCTCGCTGGCGAGCGCCGCGCTCGTGATCGGCGGCTGGGCGATCGGCCTGCGCGAGGTGGCGCCGCTGGTGGCGCTGGGGCTGGCCGCCTTCGTCGTCACGGTCATGGGCGACGAGGTGGTGCGCGGCGCGCACGCTCGTGCACGGTCCCGGGGCGAGGACCCACCCACCGCCGCGTGGAGGCTGGCGACTCGCAACCGGCGGCGTTACGGCGGCTACCTGGTGCACACCGGGGTCTGCGTCATGGCGGTCGCCGTCGCGGTCTCGGCCACGCTGGCCTCCGACGTCACGGCCACGCTCGGCCCCGGGGAGTCGGTGAGGTTGGGCGCCTACACGGTCTCGTACGACAGCCTCGTGATCGAGCCGCTTTCCGACGACCCGCGCGTGACCGAGACGCGCGCGGAGCTGACGCTCAGCGGCCCGCAGTCAGGCAGCCTGGCGCCCGCACTGCGCGACTATCCGAACTCGACGACGCCCATCGCCACGCCCACCGTGCGCACCGCCATCGGCGAGGACCTGTACGTCACCCTGCTCGCCTACGACCCGGCCAACCGATCCGTGACGCTCCACCTGTTCGTGAACCCCCTGGTGGTCTGGATCTGGGTCGGCGGCGTGATCGTGGCGCTCGGCGCGGCCTTCGCCGTCTGGCCCGAGCCAAGGCGCCGTCCGCTGCCCGCGGCGGCGGGGGCCTGAGCCGATGTCGACTCGAGGAGGCCTGCTCCGCTGGGTCGCGGTTCCCCTGCTGGTGGTGCCGGTGACCTGGCTCCTCTTCACGGGCCTGGGCCGCGACCCGCGCGACATCCCATCGCCCCTGGTCGGCAAGCCGCTGCCGGCGTTCGCGGCCACCACCCTGGAGGGGGAGGAGTTCTCCTCGGAGAGCCTTGACGGCCGCCCGGCGCTCGTCAACGTCTGGGCCAGCTGGTGCGACCCGTGCGTCGACGAGCATCCCCTGCTGCTTGCGGCGGCCCGGGCGTACGCCGGCGAGCTGTCGCTGGTCGGCATCGTCTACCAGGACTCCCCCGACGGCGCTCGCGGCTTCCTGGCTCGCTATGGGGACGGCGGCTGGCCGGACGTGCTCGACCCGTCCGGCCGGATCGCTATCGACCTCGGCGTCACCGGCCCGCCGGAGACCTTCTTCGTGGACGCGGCCGGCATCGTCCGCTACCGGCACGTCGGCCCGCTCACCGAGGAGGTGCTCGTGGAGCAGCTGGCCGTGCTCGGGCTGGACCGATGAGGTCGCTGGCGCTCCCCATCGCGGCCGCCGCGCTGCTGGCGCTGGTCGCGGTTGCCGCCCTGCAGCTGGTCGTGCCCCGTGAACCGCCGACCGCGGCCGAGCGGGCGCACACGATCGCGGCCGAGCTGCGCTGTCCCGATTGCCAGGCGCTGTCGGTGGCCGAGTCGCGCACCGCGGCCGCCGCGGCCATTCGCGCGGAGATCGCCGAGCAGCTGGCCGCCGGCCGCTCCGCGGCCGAGATCCGGCAGCACTTCGTGGCGCGCTACGGCGACTGGATCCTGCTGTCTCCAACCGACCCGCTGGCGTGGTGGCTGCCGGCGCTGGCGCTGCTCGCCGGCGCAGCGCTCTTCGGTTGGTGGTGGATCCGCGGCAGGCGTTCGTCCATGACCGCGCCTCCCCGGGCCATCACCGACGCCGATCGCCGCCGCGTGCGGGACGCCGCGGAGGCACTGGATGACTGAGTGGCTGCTCCTGCTGGTGATCGGCGGGGCGGTGGCGGCCGCGATCGCCTGGCCGCTGCTCACCCGGACGGCCGAGGCGACTGCCCCGGAGGATCAGCAGGATGACGCGGACGCGGTCCGACACCGCCTGGCGCTCGAGGCGCTGCGCGACGTCGAGGCCGATTACCGCGCCGGGTCGCTCGATGCGGCGGGCTACGAGGCGCAGCGCGCCGAGGCGGAGGCGCATGCCGCCGCCACCCTGAGCGCCCTCGACGCGGGCGTTCGCCCCGCCGCGCGGGCGACGACCGGCACGCGCCGCTGGCCGCTCGCTCTCGTGGGGGGCATCCTGGCGGCGGGGCTGATGGTCGGCTTCGCCCTGCCCCAGCCGATCGGGCTGGGGGAGCGGACGGTGATCAACCAGGCGTTAGCCGACGCCATCGCGCAGGAGGAGGCGCGCCAGGCCGAGATCCAGGCCCTGCTCGAGCGGATCTCAGCGGATCCGAGCGACGCTGAGGCGCTCTCCGCCCTGGCCGACGCGTACCTGGCCGGCGGCAGTGCGGAAGACCGGCAGCGTGGAGCGGTGGCGCTGCTGGCGCTCATCGGCCTCGAGCCGGAGAATGCATCGGCCTACCGTCGACTGATCACCGCCTACATCGGTGCCGGTGACTGGACCGATGCGAGGGCCGCGCTTGGCGCCTACGCCGGCTTCGCGGCGCCCGACGATCCGGACGTCCCCTTCTTCGGCGGGCTGCTGGCGCTGCGCGCCGACGAGGATGCCGCCGAAGCGATCCGGCAGTTCGATCGCTTCCTGGAGCTGGCCCCCGACGACCCGAGGGCCCCCATGATTCGCAGCCTGCGCGCCGAAGCAACCGGCCTGCTCGAGTGATTAGGGCTCGATCAGCACCCGGTCGAGTGTCGTGCGCAGCGCCTGGAGCTCGGTGGCCGGGATCCGATCCAGGAAGTGCTCACCGATCCCGCGCAGGTGGGTTGGCGATGCGGTTCGCAGCCGATCGAGGCCGGCCCGGGTGAGATGCGCCCACTGGCCACGCCGATCGGTCTCGCATGAGACGCGCTCGACCAGCTCATCGGCCTCGAGCCGGTCGACCAGCCGCGTCGCGCCCGAGCGGGAGAGCGCCAGCCGATCGGCCAGATCGCTCATTCGCATCCGTCGCGCGTCGCTGTAGGCCAGGGTCAGCAGGACCTCGTACTCGCCCAGGCCCATCGCCTGCTCGGCCTGAAGCTCCCGCTCGAGCTGGCGGCGAACCTGCGCGTGGGCATACAGGAAGGTGCGCCACGCCTTCAGGCGTGGGTCGCGTGGGCTGGGGATCGTGGGGCTCGCGCTCATCCGATGGCATGGTCGCAGAAGCTCATTGACATCGCAACCATCGACGCGCCCGGTGTCGGGGCGTCACGCCGCGCGCGGGACCTCGATCCAGAAGGTGGAGCCGACGCCCTCCGTGCTCTCCATCCCCACGCTGCCGCCATGTGCCTCGGCGATGTGACGCACGATGGCCAGCCCCAGCCCGGCGCTGCCCGAGGGCCGACCCTCCACCGCCTCGTCGCGGGCGCGCGAGCGGTCCACCTTGTAGAAGCGCTCGAAGATTCGTCCCTGGTGCGAGGCCGGGATCCCGATCCCGTCGTCGGCCACGAAGAACCTGACCCGCTCGCCAGACTCACCCGCCTCGGACCAGCCGATCCGCACCTCGCCGCCCGGGCGGGAGTACTTCACCGCGTTGTGCGCGAGGTTCAGCAGCGCCTGTCCCAGCCGGCCCGGATCGGCCGCCGCCCGTGCGTGCGATCCCGGAGGCTCGCCCGGAACCGCGCGCACGCTGATCTCGCTGCGTTCCGCGACCGGGCCGATCCGCTCAGCCACGCCCGACACGATCTCGTCCGGCGCCAGCGCCTCGATCGTCAGGCGCACTTCGCCCGACTCGATGATGCTCAGGTCGAGCAGCTCGTCGACCAGCTGGGCCAGGTGATCAACCTCGCGCTCGATCTGCAGGGCGAACTCGCGGGCGGTGGCCTTGTCGTCGTCAGCCGCCCCCGATGAGAGCGTCTCGGCCAGCAGCTTGATCGAGGTGAGTGGGTTCCGCAGCTCGTGGCTGATGTTGGCCACGAAGTCGCGCCGTACGCGTTCGATCCGCCGCAGGGCCGTGATGTCGTGCAGGGCGAGCACGAAGCCCTGGCCGGCGACCGGCACCGCGTCGACCTGGAAGGTGCGGCTGCCGAGATGGCCCAGCTGCGCCTCGCCGACCACCGGCTCGCCCGCCGCTGCCGCCGAGCGGGCCACTCCGTCGAGGGCGGCTGAGCCGAAGGCGGCGATCAGGCTCATGTCGCGCAGGTCCGACCCTCCACGGCCGGCAAGCGCCGCCGCCTGCGGGCCGGCGCGCACGATCCGCAGCCGTTCGTCGACGAGCAGCAGGATGGGGTCGCCGCCACTGCGCTCCAGCAGCGCCTCGAAAGCGGCATCGGTGGCGAGGCGCGTCGCGGCGCGGCGTGGCGGGGAGCCCGGCCGGTCCATCAGGATGCGGGCGGCGAGAACGCGTACCCCACGCCCCGAACGGTGCGGAACCAGTTGTGGCCGTCGGCGCGCCGCAGCTTGCTGCGCAGCCAGCTCAGGTGCACGTCCACAGTGCGGCTGTCGCCGGCGTAGTCGTAGCCCCAGATTCGGGCGAGCAGCTGATCGCGGGTGAAGATGCGGCCCGGATTGCCGGCCATGAAGGCGAGCAGGTCGAACTCCTTGGTGGTGACGTGCACCGGGTCGCCGTCGATGATCACCTCGCGGTGCGCCACGTCCACCACCACCGGCCCGAGCTCCAGCCGCTCGCCGGGCGCCTCGGCCGAATCGGTCGACTCGCGACGGCCTCGGCGCAGCACCGCCTCGATCCGGGCCAGCAGCTCGGGGCGGCTGAAGGGCTTGGTGACGTAGTCATCGGCTCCCACCTTGAGGCCAACCACCCGGTCGATCTCGTCGCCCTTGGCGGAAAGGATGATCACCGGCGTAGCCACCCCCTCGCGACGCAGGACGCGCAGCACTTCGAGCCCGCTCATGGCGGGCAGCATCAGGTCGAGCAGGATGAGGTCGAGCCGCTGGCCGCGCGCCGCCACCAGAGCCGCCTCGCCATCGGGCGCGCTCGTTACTTCGAAGCCCTCGCGGGTGAGGTTGAAGCTGAGCGCCTGGCGCAGCGTGCGGTCGTCCTCGACGACCAGGATCCTTCTGCGCATCTGGCCCCCTAGGGGTTTAGGTCTTCGATGCGTCCGGTGGCGAGGTAGACCACGTCTTCGCCGATGTTCGTCACCCGGTCGCCGAGTCGCTCGAGGTGGTGGGCGGCGAAGAGGAGGTGCGTTGCCTGGCGCACCTTGTCCGGCGCCACGCTCATGAGCGACATCGTGTCCTCGTAGACGCTGTTGTAGAGGTGATCGATCTCGTCGTCACGCGCGCAGACGGCGCGCGCCTCTTCCTCGCTGACGTCGACCAGGGCGCGCATCGCGGCGCGCAGCTGCTCGCGGCAGAGCTGCTCCATCTGCGGGATCTGGCGCAGGATCGGGATCTCGGGCTCGGCGGCAAGCTGCTGGGCCAGCTTGGCGATGTTGACCGCGTAGTCGCCCATCCGTTCGAGCTCCGTGGCCGCGTGGTAGAGCGCAAGCAGCTCGCGGACGTCTCGCGCGACCGGGCCCTGGGTGGCGATCAGGGCGGTGATGCCGGTGTTGATCGAGCGTTGCAGCTCGTTGACCTGGGCGTCGTCCCAGCGAACCTGGTCGGCGAGCTCAACGTCCCGATCCACCAGTGCCCGCCCGGCGCGCTCGAGCGCGTGCTCGACCATGGCGCCCAGGCGCAGGACGTCGTCCTTGGTCGCGTCGAGCGCCTCCTCGAAGGTGCGCCGCACGCTGTACTGCGGTCCTTCGGCGTGCGTTGCGCTCTCCATCGGGTCCTCCCTCACGCTCAGCCGAAGCGTCCAGTGATGTAGTCCTCGGTCAGGCGGTTGTCTGGCGAGGTGAAGAGCTTCTGCGTGGGCGCCATCTCGACCAGGTAGCCGGCGCGGTCGGGCCCCATCGTCAGGAAGGCGGTGAGGTCGCTGGCGCGGGCGGCCTGCTGCATGTTGTGGGTCACGATGACGATCGTGTAGTTCTGCTTGAGCTCGTGCATGAGCTCCTCGATCTTGAGGGTCGCGATCGGATCCAGGGAGCTGCAGGGCTCGTCCATCAGGATCACATCCGGCTCCACGGCGATGGCCCGCGCGATGCAGAGCCGCTGCTGCTGCCCACCCGACAGCTCGGTACCCGGGCTCTTCAGCTTGTCCTTGACCTCATCCCAGAGTGCGGCGCGCCGCAGCGACTCCTCGACCAGTTCACCCATCCTGCCGCGGAATCCGGCGACCCGGGGTCCGAAGGCGACGTTGTCGTAGATCGACTTGGGGAACGGGTTCGGCTTCTGGAAGACCATCCCGATCCGCCGCCGCACCTCGACCGGATCGACTCCGTCGGCATACAGGTCGACGCCGTGGTACAGGATCTGGCCGGTGATCCTGGCGCCGTCGATAAGGTCGTTCATCCGGTTGAAGCTGCGCAGCAGCGTGCTCTTGCCGCATCCGGAAGGACCGATGACGGCGGTGATCTGGTTATGCGGCACCCGCAGGCTGATCTCCTTCACGGCGCGGAATGAGCCGTAGTAGCAGGAGAGTGACTGCAGCTCGAAGACGACCTTGCCGTCCTCGATGGGCATGGCCACGCTCTGCTCGCTGGCCCCCGGAGCGAACTGCTCCGCCTCGTCGACGGCCTGGTCGGTCATCAGCCGTATTCTGGGCGCTTCGTGCACGAGCGTCTCGCCACTAGGCGCGATCTCCTCTTTGGTCCTCACGGACACATCCTCACCACTTTCGGGCATATCGGTTTCTCAGGATGATGGCCAGGCCATTGACGAGCAAGATCGTGACGAGCAGGGCGATGATGCCGGCCGCGCTCAGCTCGATGAATTCGCGCCGCGGCTCCTGGACCCACTGAAAGATCGAGGTCGGCACCGTCGTGTACTTGCCCTGGAGAGTCTCCACCAGTCCGCGATCGCCGGTGTTCAGGAAGCTCACCGCCCCCCCGACCATGATCAGCGGCGCAGTCTCGCCGAACGCTCGCGCCATCGAGAGGATCGTCCCTGTCAGGATTCCCGGCGCCGCGTACGGGATCACGTGGCTGCGGACGGTCTGCCAGCGTGTCGCCCCCACGCCGTAGGCCGCCTCGCGAATTCCGGAGGGTACGGCGCGCAGCGCTTCTGAGGTGGTGATGATCACGATGGGCAGCACCAGGATCGCGAGCGTCAGCCCACCGGCGAGAATGCTGCGACCCTGTGACTCAGGCCCGGTGATGGCGCGGAGCGCCACCACGAAGACGGCAAGGCCCAGGAGGCCGTAGACGATCGACGGCACGCCGGCGAGGTTGCGGATGTTGGCCGTGACGAACCGCGTGAAGGTGGTGTCACGCGCGTACTCCTCGAGGTAGATGGCCGCGCCGATGCCGATCGGGAAGGCGGTTGCGGCCACGATGAGCATGAGGGCGATCGATCCGAAGAGTCCCTGGCCGATACCCGCCTTGGCCGGGTCGCTGGAGAGCGGCGCCGTGATGACGTCGATGCCACGCTCGGCGTAGACGCCGATCCCGCGGCTCACCACGTCGACGAGCAGGGTGAGCAGCACCGCAAGGGAAAGGGCCAGGGCGAGTAGGAGGAGGCCCTCGAAGATCCGCCCCCCGATGTCCATCCGGCGGCCGCTGATCCGCGCGCGAACGATCTCAGCCGAGACGTTGCTCGTGGCAGTGATATCGGTCATCAGTACTTCAACCTCACGCTGCGCACGAAGCGCTCGCTGATGACATTGAGCACCAGTGTCGAGGCGAACAACAGCAGGCCTACGAAGAAGAGACTGGGATAGGCGAGGTCCGAGCCACGCACCTGGTCGGAACCGGTCGCCAGGGCCGTCATCGCCGCGGTCATCGTCTGGCCTTGACCGCAGGGGTCAAGGCTGAAGAGCGAGCCCCCGGTGCCGCCGGCCGCGATGGCGACGATCATCGTCTCGCCGATGGCCCGGCTGAACCCAATGATCAGGGCCGCGACGATCCCGGAGACCGCCGCTGGGACCACGATACGGAGGCTGGTCGTCCGCTTTCGCGCGCCCAGGCCGTACGAGGCCTCGCGCAGCGATCCTGGGACGGCGTACATCGCGTCCTCGGCGACCGAGGCGATGAGCGGCGTCACCAGGACGCCCACCGCCAGCCCCGCGGCGCCCATATTGAAGACGGCGCTGCCGCCAAGGCAGACGGTCTGCATGATGTTGGGGCTGATCCACTGCAGGGCGAAATAGCCAAGCACGATGCTCGGGACCGCGGCCAGCACCTCGAGGATCGGCTTGAGGAGGGCTCGGGCCCGCCGGCTCGCGTACTCGGCCAGGTAGATCGCCGCGCCCAGCCCCAGTGGAACGGCAACGAGCATGCCGATACCGGCGACCACCAGCGTGCCCGCCAGAATGGTTGGGATGTCGAACATGCCGCGGCGCGGGAACCAGCCACCGGACCAGAGCGCGGCCAGGTCCACCTGGCTGATGAAGTTCCACGCCTCGCCGACGATTGCCAAAATGATGAGCGCGGTGATGACGACCGACAGCGTGGCCGCGCCCAGGAATAGGAGGCGCATCAAGGCTTCGGTGCGCCTCCGCCCGCGATCGCCGCGGAGATCGTCTGCGCTCAGCTTGTGCGGGGCGGCAGTTGACGCCATCGGACTCACACTCTATCGGTCAGGCGACTCGAGAGGAAGACAAGGCGTGATGAGGCCGGGTTTGAGCAGCCGCGCCGCCCGACCCGGCCCCATGGCAGCGGAGGCTATTCGGCCTGGGTGCCGGTCGTCCGGCTCTCCCATGTCTCGACCGTGACCTGCCAGTCCTCGTCCGGGATGTCCACGTAGCCGACCTCGGCGACCGAGGCGCGACCCTCATCCGAAAGGTAGAAGTCGATGAAGGCCGTCAGGGCCGCGTTGTCCTCGGCGGTCTGCGCGTTCACGTACACGAAGAGCGGTCGGGCGATCGGGTACTCGCCGGAGGCGATGGTCTCGATGGTCGGCTCGACACAACCCTCGCCACCATCCACGGCAAGAGGCTTGATCACGTCCAGGTTCTGCTCGACGTAGGCGAAGCCGACCCACCCCAGGGTGTCGGGGGAGTCCTCAGAGCCAGCTACGCCCTGGATGATGACGTTGTCGTCGCCCGACGACTGGTAGTTCGCCGTCGTCGTGACATCGTCCATCTCGAGTGCCGCGCCGACCCGGTCGAGCACGATCTCGACGAACGAGTCGAAGGTTCCGGACTCTTCGCCGGGCGCCGTGATGCTGATGGGGGCATCCGGGTACGGTGTGTGGACCTCGCCGAAGTCAGCGCCGACGGCATCGAAGGTCTCCTGGGCGAGCGCGTCAGCATCGGACCAGTTGGTGCCGTTGCCACGGGCGTCCGGCCCGAGCAGCGCCCACAGGTCGGTGAAGCTCAGGCAGTCGATCGCGTCGTTGTGCACGGACGTGATCACCGACAGACCGTCGATCGCGACGTACAGCTCGATGAACTCGATCCCGTTGGCCGTGCACTCGTCGATCTCCTCCTGCTTGATCGCGCGGGAAGCATCGGAGACGTCACTGTCGCCGGCGCAGAAGAGGGCGAAGCCGTCGCTGGTGCCCGGCCCCTCGACGGAGATGTCGACGTTGGGAGCCACGGCCGCGAAGTTCTCGGCGTTCCTGCGAGAGATCGGCTCCACCGTGGACGACCCGGAAACAAACACCGAACCGGTCGTGTCCGGTTCCGTGGAAGCCCCGCCGCCCCCGGGAGACGGGCTCGCGCTCGTGCACGCCGCAAGGAACAACAATCCGCCGGCTGCGAACGAGCGGGTCGGGCGCAGCCAGGATATGTGGTGGCTCAATGGTTCTCCTCCATGCGAGAGCGGCCCCGGTTGCGACCAGCGGCACGCGTTCGCTCGCGATCGTGCGGGAAGGGCTTTAACCCTCGCTTAGCGATGCGTGAAGCCTTCGTTAAGGCCTACTCGTTGACGAGGGAGATCTCCGGAGCAGGGAGGTCGTCGCGGGACGCGGCCAGGATGAAGACATGGATCCGGTTGCGCAGGTCGTCACGCACGCGACGGAACACCTCCAGGCGCTGCTCCTCGTCTCCAGTCGCCTCGGACGGGTCCTGCACGGACCAGTGGCCGGTCTGCTCGACGCCCGGGAAGATCGGGCAGTTCTGGCGCGCCTGGTCGCAAACGGTGATGACCCACTCGAACTTCTGGCCAAGGTACTCGTCGACCGATTTCGAGCGGTGGCCGCCGATGTCGATGCCGATCTCGGCCATCGCGGCGATCGCCTCCGGGCGCACGGTGCTGACCTCGGTGCCGGCGCTGTAGGCCTCGAACCGATCGCTGGCCCAGGCGCGGAGCATTCCCTCCGCCATCTGGGATCGGGCGCTGTTGTGGGTGCACACGAAGAGCACGCGGCGTGGCTGCGAATCCGTCATAGGGTCAGCATAGCCAGCCAACGTAAAGGTGACGTCAAACGAGGAGGGCCCTCGCGACGCCGACCGTCGCCCCGCCCACCACGATCCAGAGCGACGGAACGCGGAGGAGCAAAAGGATCGTTCCCGCCAGGGCCAGCCCAGCCGTCAGCGGATCGACGATCGCCACCCCGGCGAGCTCCAGGCTGACGGCGGCCATGAGGCCGATGGCGGCCGCGTTGACCCCGTCGAGCAGGGCCGCCGTCAGCGGACGCGACCGCATGCGCGCCGCCAGTCCGCCAAGCAGCGCCACCAGCCCGAAAGCGGGCAGGAAGATCCCGATCGTGGCCACCACCGCCCCCAGCGGCCCCGCCACGAGATAGCCGATGAAGGTGGCGGTCGTGAAGAGCGGGCCGGGGGTGACCTGGCCGATGGCAACGGCATCGAGCAGCTGGCGATCGGTGATCCAGCCCAGGCGATCGACGAAGTCCGCCCGCAGGAAGGCGAGCAGCACGTAGCCCGAGCCGTACAAGGTGGCGCCGATCTTCAGGAACGTGCCGAACAGCAGGGGCAGGCTGACCGCCGTTGCGGCGACCGAGGCGATGGCCCCGGAGACTGGGAGCATCGAGCGAGCCAGCCATTCAGCTGGGTCGCGGACCACGCCGCGCGCAACCGCCACGAGGGCCGCACCGCCGGCGAGGAGCAGGAGCTCGTTGACGCCGAGGATTGCCAGCAGAGCAGCACCCACTGCGATCACGATGCGCAGCGGCCCGGCGAGCGCGCCGCGACCGAGCTGGACGATCGCGACGGCGACGATCGCGATGATGACCGGCTTGACCCCGTACAGCAGCGACGTCGCGACCGGTGTTGAGCCGGCCGCCACGTAGACCGCGGCCAGGCCGCCGACGATCAGAGCCGCCGGCAGCATGAAGGCGAGGCCCGCCACCAGGAGGCCCGCGCGGCCCGCCCGGTCGAGGCCGACATGCATCGCCAGCTCGGTCGAGTTGGGGCCGGGCAGCAGGTTGGTGATGCCGAGCAGATCGATGAATCGCTGCTCGCTGATCCAGCGCCGCCGCTCCGCCACCTCGCGCCGCATCAGGGCCACATGCGCCGCCGGGCCACCGAAGCCGATGACGCCGAGCAGCCCGAACAGGGCCGCGAGCTCGATCAGCCGCCCGCGGGCGTGGGCTGGAGCCGATCGGTCCAGGCGTCGATCCTCGTGCGAGTGGGCGCCGGCAGTATTGCAGGCGCATCGGTCCAACCTGGTGGAGAACCTCCGCCTTATTGCACCGTTGACGGAACCTGCCTAGCCTTCGCGGGTGGCAACTGCCAGACCAGCCACCGCGCCAGCGGCTGCGCACCCCGGCGAGGGGCCGAAAGCGCGGCGGCGCCTTCAGGCCGTCCCGCATCGGTACCTGAACCGCGAGCTCTCATGGCTCGATTTCAACGAGCGCGTGCTGACGCTCGCCGAGGACGCGTCCACACCTCTGCTCGAGCGCGCCAAGTTCCTGGCCATCTTCGCCGGGAATCTCGACGAGTTCTACATGGTCCGGGTTGCCGGACTGATGCGGCAGTTTGCGGCTGGACTGGCGATGAGCCGCGCGCCGGACGGCCTCACCACCGCGGAGCAGCTGGGACGCATCCGTGAGCGCGTCGCGGGGCTGGCCGAGCGACACGCGCGGCTCTTCAGCGAGCAGATGCTGCCCGCGCTCGCCTCGGCCGGCGTCCGGGTCACGCGCTGGGACGCGCTGAGCCCGACCCATCGGGCATCGCTGGAGGCGGCGTTCTCGGAGCGTATCTTCCCCGTGCTCACGCCGCTGGCCGTCGACCCGGGCCACCCGTTCCCCTACATCTCCAACCTGTCGCTCAGTCTCGCCGTCATGGTCGAGGACCCCGAGGTTCGCCGCCGTCACTTCGCCCGCGTCAAGATACCGCCCCTGCTCGGCCGCTTCGTGACGCCCGAGGAGGGGATCTTCGTGCCCCTCGAGGACGTCATCGCCGCCAACCTGGACCGCCTCTTCCCCGGCATGCGAATCGTCGAGCACCACGCCTTCCGCGTGACGCGCGACGCCGACCTGGAGATCGACGACGACGGAGCCGAGGACCTGCTCGAGGCGCTGGAGGACGAGCTGCGCAGGCGACGGCTCAGCCCGGCGGTGCGGCTCGAGGTCGAGTCGAGCATGCCCGCGCACGTGCTCCAATTGCTGATGCGTGAGCTGCAGGTGTCCGAGGCCGATGTCCAGGCCCTTCCCGGGCCGCTCAACCTCGCCGGCCTGTGGGAGCTGCACGCGATCGACCGGCCAGACCTCAAGGACGCGCCATTCCACGCGCGTACCCACCCGGATCTGATGGTGGGCGACGACCTGGCGCCCGATATCTTCGCGGCTATCTCGCGGCACGACATCCTGTTGCACCACCCGTACGACGCGTTCGGCAGCAGCGTCCAGCGCTTCATCGAGCAGGCGGCTGCCGATCCGGCGGTGCTGGCCATCAAGCAGACGCTGTACCGGACCAGCGGCGACAGCCCGATCGTCGATGCCCTGGTCCAGGCTGCCGGTGCCGGCAAGCAGGTGGTCGTCCTGGTCGAGATCAAGGCGCGCTTCGACGAGCAGAACAACATCGGTTGGGCGCGACTCCTGGAGCAGGCCGGCTGTCACGTGGTGTACGGGGTGATGGGCCTCAAGACGCACGCCAAGCTATGCCTGGTCGTCCGCGAGGAGGGCGGCCAGCTCCGCCGCTACGTGCACGTCGGCACCGGCAACTACAACCCGATCACGGCGCGCATCTACGAGGATGTCGGACTGCTCACCGCGTCGCCGCGCCTGGGCGAGGACGTCAGCAGCCTGTTCAACTTCCTGACCGGCTACTCGCGCGACCCGGATTACCGCTCGCTCATCGTTGCGCCGCGCCGCATGCGCGAGCGACTGGTCGAGCTGATCGACCGCGAGGCGACGCTCAGCACCGCACAGCAGCCGGGCCGCATCGTCATGAAGGTCAACAACCTGATCGACGAGGCGGTGATCGACGCCCTGTACGCCGCGGCGGGTCGTGGCGTGGAGGTCGATCTCATCGTGCGGGCCATATGTGCCGTCCGCCCCGGCGTGGACAAGCTGAGCGAGCGAATCCGGGTGCGGAGCATCGTCGGCCGCTTCCTCGAGCACTCGCGGATCCTGGTATTCGGCAACGGTGGCGATGAGGAGGTCTACGTCGGCAGCGCCGACCTGATGCATCGCAACCTGGACCGGCGTGTCGAAACGCTGGTGCGCGTGGAGAGCGGCGCCGCGCGCCGGCAGCTCAACGAGGTGCTGACCGTGGCACTCCAGGACAACGTGGGGACGTGGCAGCTCGATGGGGATGGAGCCTGGGCCCGCCTGCGGCCCGGCGAGAAGGAGGCGCGAGGCCTCCAGGCGATCCTGATGGAACGCGCCGGGCAGCGTGCCTGATCCGGCGATCCGGGCAGCCGGAGGCGTCGTGTGGCGCTCGCTCTCGAGCGACGGCGATGACGGTTCGATCGAGGTGGCTCATCCACCGACCCCGCTACGACGACTGGAGCCTGCCCAAGGGAAAGCTGGCCGGCGGCGAGAGCGAGATCGACGGCGCCATTCGCGAGGTCCTCGAGGAGACCGGCTTCGATGAGCTGCGCTGGGTCGACCCCGGCGAAGCAGCCGAGCTGCTGACCCGCCCCACCGACCGCGATCTGCTGGACCGCTTCGTCCGCAGCCCGGCGCCCCGACGCATGGTGCTGATCGTGCGGCATGGCAGCGCCGGCAGCCGGAGTACCTGGCAGGGGGACGACGGTGCGCGGCCGCTGGATGCGTGTGGTTGGGCCCAGGCGGAGAGCTTCGTAAGATTCCTTGCCCACTTCGACCCGACCGAGATCATGGCCGCCGACGTGGTGCGTTGCGCCCAGACGGTGGAGCCCCTCGCCGCCGCGATGGTGCTGCCGGTCCGGCAGGAGCCGATTCTGTCCGAGGCGGGCTACCCCGGTCGCGAGGACGAGGCCGTGGTGCTGCTGCGCGAGATCGGCGGATCGAAGGGCGCAGCGGTGGTGTGCAGCCAGGGCGACGTCATTCCCGATCTGCTCGGCCGGCTGGCGGCCGCGGACGGTGTGGACCTGCCGTCGGCCCCCAATCGGAAGGCGAGCACCTGGGCCCTGGCATTCGATGACCGGAGCCTGGTGACCACCGAGTACTTTCCACCACCAGAGGCGGCCGATTGCGGCGACGGGGTCGCGACGGAGAAGAGCGCCCAGCCTCCGCCCAGCCCTTGCGGAAGTGGTGCGCACATGCACCGATAACGCCTCGCGGGTTGGCATCGGGCGCCGATTGGGGCACCATAGGACCCCCGCCGAGACTGCTGCCTCTTCACCGTGCGGGATCCCTGCCAACACCCGAGCAGGAGGAGTGTCCATCGTGCCTCAAAGACGGTCCGCTCGATCCAGGAGTCGTGGAGTGCTTGCCGTGGTCGCAGCCCTTGCGCTGCTCGTCGCTCTCCCGACCACAAGCCTCGGCTACAACACCGCATCACCTTCCTACGTGCAGTTCGCTTCCGGGGTCGTACCGGGCGCCAAGTTCGTACCTCTCGTGAATTCCGGCGAGACGATCTTTGGTGACACGTTCGAGGGCATCCCGGATGGAATCGGCGTCGTGCCGATCGACGACAACCACGTCGACCTGTACGTCACGCACGAGCAGTCGCGCGTTCCGTTCGGCGGCTTCGCGGACTTCGTCGATTCATCGGTCACTCGCATCCGGGTCAACACCGACGATCGTTCGGTGGAGGACATGGAGGTTGTCCTGCCAAGCAGCGCCGGCTTCATTCGCTTCTGCTCCGCGTTCATGGCCGGGCCTCAGCACGGCTTCGACACCTACACCTTCCTCGTGAACGAGGAGTCGGACGACAATCTCGCCGTACCGGCCGGCGCGGTCTACGGGTCGGACCCGGCGATGGCACCCCTGCGCGAAGCCGGCTACACGGTTTACCTCGACACCGTCAGCGGCGAGTTCGACGAGATCGCCGGCATGGGCCGCCACAACCATGAGAATGCAGTCGTCGTGCCCGGCGGCTGGGACGACCTGGCTGTCCTTTCGGGCGACGACACGTTCAACGCTCCGGCCTCACAGCTGTACCTCTACACGGCGGAGGACGCAGACGCATTCAAGGCCGATGAGGGCACGCTGTGGGCCTTCCGTGTGACGGCCACCGACGCAGGGCCGCTGACGGGTCCACAGATTGTCGATCCCCTCAACGGCGCCAACGACTATGCCGACATCACCACCGGTGAGACATGGAGCGGCGAGTTCCTCACCGTGCCCGAGGACGTGGCAAAGGGAGATCTGGCAGCTACGCATCCTCAGGCTGGACTCGAGAACTGGTCCAACGCGAACAACGTCTTCCAGTTCATCCGTGTCGAGGACATCGCCTACGATCCTGACAATCCTCGGGTCATCTACTTCGCCGATACCGGCGAGCGCCGGGCGCTGACCGACGCGGTCTGGACGACACTCGACGATCGAGATGGCACGGTCAACCGATCAGCCACAGGCCGCCTTCATCGCGGCCTGAGCGCGGTGCTCAATCCCGATATGACGGTCAAGTACCCGGCCGATCCCCCCGGTCCATACGGCAACGGTCGCATCTTCCGGATGGTGCTCAACGCCGACGACCCGACGGTGGTCGACGAGTTCTCGGTCTTCCTGGAGTCCGACAGCATCGGGATGAGGAATCCCGACAATATCGAGGTCGGCCGGAAGAGCATCGTGGTCCAGGAGGACACCAGCAACGCCAAGGTCTGGCAATACCGATTCGTCAAAGGCAACTGGAGGCAAGTGGCGACCGCCGTCCAGCCCACGGCCGAGACGAGCGGCATCGTTGATGTCTCGGCGTGGTTCGGCGGCGGGTGGTGGGCGCTGGACGTCCAGTCCCACGTCAACCTGACTGAGAGCCCGACCCAGCCCGGTGGCTTCAAGTTCAGGCGCGAGGATGGTCAGCTGCTCCTGATGTTCATCCCCGGCAGCTGATCAGGCCGTGACCGATCCGATGGGGCCGTCCGCCAGGGCGGCCCCATTTCGTTGCGCGGTCCGTGCTGAGACGGCGCAATATTGGAGAGATCCTCGAGAATCCTTGACCGGCAGGAGGACGCATGCTCGGCTTTGACCAACTGACCCTGCTGCATCGGCACGGCGATGACTGGCGACCGATGGAGGAGGTCCCGCATTCGGCGGTGGACCACGACCCCGAACGACGCCTGCTGCGCGGCGAGCGGGTCTTCCGCTGCACGGCCTGCGAGGACGAGGTGCGCATCGGCGATGCGATCGAGGACGAGGGGTAGAGGGCCGTGTGGGATTCGAACCCACGACTCGAGGATTAAAAGTCCCCTGCTCTACCACTGAGCTAACGGCCCGCCGCATCGTGGACGCGGTTGGCCGGAGACGTCAACCGCCGGCGGAATCCGCCCGATAACGGAGCGTCGCGCCGACGCCGCCGAGCGTCGACAGGCCCGGATGATCCCTGACGACCACCACGTCGGCCGCACTGCGCGCCGCCAGCCGCACGAGCTCGGATCGCAGGTCGGCGTCGAGCTCCGCGGATTCGTCGATCACCAGCTCGTGCACCTGCCCGGCCTCGAGCGCCTCCGCCACCGGATCCATGCCGGCGACACCCAGCCCACCGGCGCGCACGCCTGCGATGACGCGCTCCGCCGCGTCGGTGGCCTCCGACTCCCGAAGGCCAGCCAGGATCGGGGCCACCCCGGCCGCGACCTCGTCGGGCTGCGCTCGCATCTCGATGTGCTCCACGCTTTCGAGGATGGAGCTGAGGGCCGGGGATAACTCCGGCTTCAGGACCGATATCGTCCGCTCCTCGCCGGCGAGGATCAGGTGCCGAGCGTGGACCCGGTCGACCAGCCGTTCGATCGCCTCGGCAGCCTCCCGCGCGAAGCGACGGTCCTGCATGTCGATGTGTCGCTGGTAGCGCGCCTGCGACCAGCCACCGGCGTGGTGTCGCTCATGCTCGTCGGGTGGCTCGTCGGGCCCCGGTCGTTCGACGAGGGATCCGCGCCGGGTGACGAATAGTCGGCAGGTGTTGGTGTCGACCAGCGCCACCACGACCGCCTCGCTCTCCTCCAGCAGCTGGGCCAGCTGGAACAGGTCAGCGGTGGGGCCGGCGCTCACTTGGGTCTCGAACGGGACCGGCGCCTCGATAGTCTCCCAGAGGTCCGTGCCGTGGCAGGCGAAGATGGCCAGGCCGTCGACCCCGTCGAGCGGCTCATCCTCCAGGAATCGCTCGATCCGCTCGATGTCGGCGTCCAGCGACATCCGTGCGGGGTCGTGCGCCGGATATGTCGTGGTGATGTCGCGCAGCCGGTCCCGCATCACCACGAGCTCGACGCGCCGACCGGGCCGCTCGCCGTGCGCCTCCGGTCGCACGTCGAGGCAGATGCTGAGAACCGGCGCTTCCGGTGACTCGACGTCTGCGAGTCGGCGCATCAACGCGCGCAGCGTACGTTGGTCGGGGCTGTCGATCGTGGTGGTCGGAACCTGTGTCACACCGGTATCCTTCAGCAAGCCCGATGCCACGTTGACCGCCGGCACCGCCGGTGAGAGGCTGTACCTCTACCCGGGCGCACGAAAGGGAGATGACCATGCGACATCTGCGATTCCCCGCCGTCCTCGTGCCATCCCTGATGCTGGTATTGGCGAGCTGTGCCGCAGCCACGCCGACTCCTGCCGCAGGGGGTGCGGCCATCGACGTCACGCTCCAGGAATGGTCGGTCCTGCCGGCCCAGGCCAGCGCGCCGGCTGGGGAGGTCACGTTCACCGTCACCAACAATGGCCCGGACGACGTCCACGAGTTCGTAGTCATCAAGACCGATCTGGATCCCGCCGCCCTGCCAACTGCCGAAGACGGCTCAGTCGACGAGGCGGGCGGAGAGATGGAGGTCATCGGCGAGATCGAGGACATCCCGGTCGGCGAGACGATGGACCTGGCTGTGACCCTTGCCGCGGGCAACTACGTCCTGCTCTGCAACATCTACAGCGCGGACGAGGACGAGTCGCACTACCAGGAAGGGATGCGGACCGCCTTCACGGTGGAGTAGCCCTCGGCGCGGCCACGCGTACGATTGGTAGGTGACCCTGCTCGAGCGTGAGGCGAGCCTCGCCCAGCTCAGAGAGCTGTTCCTCGGTACGCGGGATGGGCGGGGGCGTCTGGTGCTGGTCGCCGGGGAGGCCGGCATCGGCAAGACGGCCCTGGTCGAGGCGTTCTGCGCCGAGCAGAGTGCCCGGGTTCAGGTGCTGTGGGGGACCTGCGACGCCGT
>DASWIE010000058.1:0-2409 GCA_036397815.1 Candidatus Limnocylindria bacterium | reverse complement strand
GCGCTGGTGCTGGTCGACGCCGCCCAGTCGGCGCCGCACATGCCCATCGACGTGGTCGCGCTCGACTGCGACTTCCTGGCCATATCCGGCCACAAGATGCTGGGCCCGTCGGGGATCGGCGCGCTGTGGGGCCGCCGCGAGCTGCTCGACGCCATGCCTCCGTTCATGACCGGCGGCAGCATGATCATCCGCGTCACGCTCGAGGGGGCGGAGTGGAACGAGGTGCCGGCCAAGTTCGAGGCCGGCACGCCGGCCATCGCCGAGGCGATCGGGCTGGGGGCGGCGATCGACTACCTCAACGCCCTGGGCATGCCCGCCGTGCGCGAGCACGAGCGCTACCTGTTCGACGCGGCATGGGCGACGCTGTGCGAGATTCCCGGCGTCCGGCTGCTCGGCCCCGGTGACCCGGACCTGCACGCCGGCGTCATCAGCTTCCTGATCGAGGGCGTGCATCCGCACGACGTGGCGACCGTCTTCGACCACGAAGGGGTGGCCGTACGGGCCGGCCACCACTGTGCCCAGCCGGTGATGCTGCGCTACGACATCCCGGCCACCACTCGAGCCAGCTTCTACGTCTACAACGACACCGATGACGTCGAGGCGCTTGCAGCCGCCATCCGCACAACCCAGCAGCTCTTCGCCTAGGCCGATGGACAACCTGTACCGCGACTTCATCCTGGAGCACTACAAGAACCCCCACAACAAGGGGGTCCTTGACCCGCACGACCTGCATTTCGCGGATTCGAACCCGACCTGCGGGGACGAGATGAGCATGACCCTGCGCCTGGACGAGGCGAGGGAGCGCATTGCCGACGTCGCGTTCGATGGGCGCGGCTGCGCGATCAGCCAGGCGTCAGCCTCGATCCTGACCGACGAGCTGCGCGACCAGTCCCTGGACGAGGTCCGCGCGCTGGACCCCAAGCACGTGCTGGACGAGCTGGGCGTGCCGATCGGCCCGGCGCGCTTGAAGTGCGCGCTGCTCGCCTACAAGGTGCTCCAGGGCGCCGTGCGCGGCGGCGAGGTCGCCTGGCCGGCCGAGGCGGAGGCGGTCGGCTAGACCGATTCACATGACCAGCACCCCAACCGCCGTTCGTATGGTCGGCGCCGCCGACGCCCTGAAGCTCGCCGACGCCGGATACCGAATCCTCGACGTGCGCGAGCCGGTGGAGTGGAACGAGGGCCACATCCCCGGCGCCACGCTGCTGCCGCTCGCCGACGTGGCGAGCCGAATCGGCGAGGTAGTGCCACAGCTCGACACCCCGCTCCTGTTGCATTGCGCCGTGGGCGCCCGGTCCGCGCGCGCGGCCGCCTACCTGGCCAGCATCGGCTACACCGACATCGTCAACCTCCACGGCTCGCTGGCTGACTGGCGCGCGGCGGGCGGCGCCTGGGAGGCGCCGGAGCAGCTGCTCACCCCGGCTCAGCGGCGCCGCTACAGCCGGCAGACGCTCATCCCGGAGATCGGCCAGGCGGGACAGCGCAAGCTGCTCGACAGCCGGGTGCTGCTGATCGGCGCCGGCGGCCTCGGCTCGCCGGCGGCCCTCTACCTTGCCGCCAGCGGGGTGGGCACCATCGGTCTGGTCGACGACGACGTGGTCGACGAGTCCAACCTGCAACGCCAGGTGCTCCACACCGTGGACCGCATCGGTCAACCCAAGACCTCGTCCGCCCGCACCACGCTGGCCGCCCTCAACCCCGAGACCGTTGTGGTCGAGCATCGCGAGCGTCTCTCGGCCGAAAACGTCGAGCGCCTGATCGCCGACTACCACGTGATCGTGGACGGGACCGATAACTTCGACACACGCTACGTCCTGAACGACGCTGCGGTCAGGCTGCGCAAGCCGGTGGTCCACGGCTCGATCTACCGCTGGGACGGGCAGGTCACCACCTTCGTGCCGTTCGAGGGCCCCTGCTACCGCTGCATGTACCCGATCCAGCCTCCCGACGAGCTGGCACCAGCCTGCGCGGTGGCCGGTGTCCTGGGCGTGCTGCCGGGCATCGCCGGCATGCTCCAGGCTAACGAGGTCTTCAAGCTGCTGCTCGGCGTCGGCGAGACGCTCGCCGGCCGGCTGCTCATGTTCGACGCCATGTCGACCGACTTCGACGAGGTCCGCATCTGGCGCGACCCGGCCTGCCCGGCCTGCGGCGAAGGGTCGCCCTGGGCCCCGGAGGTTGCTCACTGATGGCGGGCTGGCTGCTGTGACATCGATCCGCATTCCTCCCGTCCTGCGCGAGACGGTCGGTGGCAGCCGAATGCTGAGCGCCTCCGGCGGCACGGTGCGAGAGGTCCTGGACGACCTGTTCGCCAGCTATCCCGCGCTGCGCGACCGCGTCACCCAGGGCGGCGAGCTGTCCAGCTTCGTGAACGTCTACGTCAACGATCGCGACGTCCGCTACCGCGACGGCCTG
>DASWIE010000057.1:0-50533 GCA_036397815.1 Candidatus Limnocylindria bacterium | reverse complement strand
GGGCTCCTGGGTGAAGTCGGTGACGCCGCGTGCCTGGAGGGTCTCGTACAGGCCCCGGGCATCGTCCGTGATGAAGACGAGCCCGCCCAGGGCGCCCTTGGTGATCAGCTCGCGGAGCTGCGCAGCGGTCGCTTCGTCGTGGAGCGGCGGGCCGGGCTGCTCCAGGGAGACCTCGGTGTCCGGGTTGCCGGGAACGCGCACCGTCAGCCAGCGGTAGTCACCCTGCCGGACGTCATTGCCCACTTCGAGTCCGAGCTTTTTGACGTAGAAGTCGAGCGCCTCCTCCTTGTCGAGGACATAGATGGAGGCGACGTTCAGCCTGTTGATCATGGCGATCCTCACTTGTGCGAGTTCACTGGGGTTGGTCCTGATCCTAGGGCGCTGCCGCACCGGCGGCTTCTCCAAAACTGCTCGATTGCATCGCCACCATCGCCGCGACCCGCGGCCGCATGGCCGCCAGCTGGACGCAGTGAGGCGCCACGATCGGTCCATGCCCCGTGCGGTAGCCCGACGGGGTCTCGCCGACGATCTCCCGGAAGGTGCGACTGAAGGTGCCCAGGCTGGAGAAGCCGACGTCGAAGCAGATGTCGGTGATGCTCCGTTCGGTCTCGCGCAGCAGGAACATCGAGCGCTCGACCCGCCGCCGCTGCAGGTAACGGTGCGGCGTCTCCCCGAAGACGGCGCGGAAACTGCGGATGAAATGCGCCTCGGAGACATGCGCCACAGCGGCCACGGTGCGGACGTCGAGCGGCTCAGCGTAGGCGCGGTCCATGGCGTCGCGGGCGCGCAGCAGGCGCCGGTTCAAATCCTCGACTTCCCGGCTCACGCTGCAACGCTACGCCATCAGGGGGCGTGTGTCCTCAGCGGCCTCCGTTAGCTGGCTCCTTGGCCTCAGGAATCGTGCGAACGATGGCCCGTTCGAACCGCTGGACCAGGTCCGGCCGCCGCTCCCTTGTGACGGGGTGCGCGTCGAACGCCATTCAGTCCAATCTAGCGCGTTGCCGATCGCGACGGGCGTGGGCAGGGCGGCGCGTATGATCGAGATCGTGGCTGACGAATCGCCGGTCGACGCCTACCTCGCGGCCCTGCCGCCGGCGCAGCGTGAGGCGCTCCAGCGGTTGCGAGCCCAGGTTGCCCGGCTTGTCCCGGATGCGGTGGAGACGATCAGCTACGGGATGCCGGCGTTCAAGCTCAACGGGCGCTTCCTGGTGTCGTTCGCCGGCTGGAAGGCGCACTGCAGCATCTACCCACTGACCGATACGTTCCTGGCGGCCCACGCGGACGAGCTGGAGGGATACCCGCGCACCAAGGGGAGCCTCCACTTCACGCCCGAGGAGCCGCTGCCCGACGCGCTGGTGGAGGGCCTGGTCATGGCGCGTCGCGCCGATCTGGAGGGTGGCGGCGGCTAGATCCGGCGGTGCGCGCCGAGCGGCGGTGGAACCGCGCGATCGCCAGCCGCGTCCCTCGGCCATGCACGCACCCGCTCGTGGCGCCGCCGCCATCCTGATCTCGATTGTTGGCCTGGTGGCCTGCTCGGCCCCGGGCGGTGGCTCGCCGGCGCCGGCCAGCGCCGAGGACGCCGCGCGTCTCGTGCTGGCCATCGATGGACGCTTCGCGGGCATCCAGCCGCGGAACCCCGATCTCATAGGACAGGCCGCCTGGTACGAGGTGACCGAGTCTGATATCGGCTGGCAGGTCCAGGTCCACATGGGCTGGGGGGACTGCCCGGCCGGGTGCATCAACCACCACAGCTGGACCTATGAGGTCACGCGCTCCGGAGAGCTGCAGTTGCTCCTCGAGGAGGGGGACCCGCTGGCCGACGCGACCGGCCTTCGTGGGGTCGTCGTGGCCGGCCCGACCTGCGCCGTCGTCATCGATCCACCGGACCCCGATTGTGCGGATCGCCCAGTTGCCGGAGCGGTCCTGGTGATCCTCGATGCGAATGGCGACGAGGTCGCGCGGGTCACCTCGGCGGCAGACGGGACGTTCACCGTCGCACTGGCGCCGGGCGCCTATCGCCTGGTGCCGCAGCCGGTGGAAGGGCTGATGGGGACCGCGCCCGAGCTCGCCGTCATGGTCGAAATGGGGGAGCCGCCAGGCGAGCTGGCAATTGGGTACGACACCGGTGTGCGGTGATCTCGCGGGAGGGGCTAACGCAACGGCGCATAGCCCGTTAGTACTGAGTGAACCGGGCAGCTGTGTTAGCGGGGCGACCCGCTAGGGCAGCCACAGTTGCCCGGTGTCTTTGCGCCTGGCGACCCTTACCGGCCCCGGTACTCGAAGTCCGGGTCGATTGGGGCCGTGGGTCCCGCGTCGTTCAGGGTCGGGATCAGGATCCAACCCATCACCGCCATGGCCGCCGCGAAGACGACCAGCAGGACGGTCCCGATCCACTCCTGGCTGAGCAGGTAGTACGCGACGCCGATCGCGGCGATCAGGACCGGCAGGATCATGTACTTCCTCACCGACATGTGGCGATCATAGCGGAGCCCCACCCTGCCGGCCGGAGCGCGGACCATGGTTCGGAATGGGACAGAACATAGGTAAATCTACGATTCACGTGATCCAGCCGCAATCGGTGCGAGCCACGGCGGCCCGTTCCTCGGCCGGTCGCAGGCCGGTCAGCGGCTCGTTGGCTTTCACCAGGGGCCGGGCGTTGAGGATTCGGATGCTCTCGGCCAGCGTTGCGCGGCGGACTGCCGGGTCGGCCACCGGCGCGCCGGCGTCGCTGGTTGCGAGGCGGGGCGGGCGCGGCGGCCGAGCCGTTGGGCTGGTCGGCCGTGCGGTCACCAGCGACCCGTCAGGGTAGGCGAGCCACAGCCCGCGCAGGCGGGCGATGAAATGCTCGGGCATGCCGGGGACCAGCAGGTCGACTATGCCGCGCCCGCTGCGGCGATACCCGCGCGGTCGCTCGTCGGCGCGGACCCGGTCAACGAAGGGCTGGCCCAGCAGCTCCTCGACCGCCACCCTGATCTCCTCCGGGGCGTCGACCACCGACCGTGCATCGGAGAAGGTCGCCCGGCCCACCACGGAGCTCTCGCCGGTGGAGCGGTCCGTTCGGACCAGCTCGTAGACGATCGTGTCCTCGGTTCGCGGGTCGGCCGGACGGTCGAGCATGGCCGCAGGATAGCCCATGCCCGCCCCAAGTCGGGCGGCCCGCCTGCGCGCCGGCCGGTGGCCGTCGGCTAGAATCGGGCCCGCCAAACGGGGGCGCGGAGGTGCAGATGATCGAGGGCGACGCGAAGGGTTACCGGCAGATGGTCTCTGCCCAGTCCGACGACCAGATCGACCGTTGGGCGGCGGACCTCTTCATCGACTTCGCGAAGCGGATCGGCGTCGGCACGGCCATCGCTGCCTTCTGCCGGGCCGCCGGACTGGACGCCAAGGGGTTTCAGCGCGCCTTCCTGGTGGGTGGTGGGCCCGATCATGTCATCGGCATCGACACCGCCGGCGCCGTCGCGGCGCCGATCTTCGAGCTCCCCAGGGCGATTGCTGGCCTCCGCCGCATCGACCCGCAGGCCCGCCAGAAGCTCATCGACTTCCTGGTCGAGCACCGCGAGGTAATGTCCTATACGCCGTAGCCGGTTGCCGTGCTGGCCCCGAAGCGTGGGTCTGAGGAGACTCCCAGATGTCGTTGGAAGCACCCTACGTCGCCGACAATCGCCGCGAGCTGGATCGGATGCGCTCGATCGTTGATGGCCTCAGCGATGAGGAGCTGCGCCGCCCCGTCAACGACAGCTGGACGGTCGCTGCGGTCCTGGGTCACATCGCCTTCTGGGACGGGCGGGCGCTCGCTCTCCTTGAGAAGCTCTCACGCGGCGCGCCGTTCACCCCGTCGGATGACGAGCCTGAGGACGTGGACTGGATCAACGACGCATCTCGTCCGCTCATCCACGCGATCCCGGCGGGCGATGCCGCACGCTTGGCATTGCGGATCGCCGAAGAGACCGATAGGCGGATCGCATCCCTCTCGCCCGAGCTGGCCGGGCAGGCGTGGCCCCTGAATCCGGAGAGCCCTCTCAACCTCTCGCGCGCGGATCACCGCGGCGAGCACCTCGACGAGGTCGAGGCGGCGCTGCGAGGTTAGCGAGCTCCGGCGGAGAGCCTCAGACCGCCTCGCGCGTGGCGCGAATGATGGCGATCGCGTTCTCGAGCTTCAGCTTCGTGACCGTCAGGTTGCGAGCCAGGTTGTCGCGGTTCGTGTCCGGGATCTGCTCGATCACGTCCGGCCGTCGGAGCAGGTCGACGAGCTCGTCGATCGCATCGGCCAGCCTGCCGCGGTTGTTCATCAGCGCGTCGTCGGCCGCCCGGGCGGCCTGGGCAATCGCGACCTCGCCGGCCACTGTTCGGCCCCGGCGCTTCGGCTTGGCGCCGTCCCCGTCGTCGTCCTTGACGACGCTCCCGGTCAGCACGCGCAGACGGGCGAGGCTCAGCTCTCCGGCAGCGACCTTCTTCGCCAGCCGGCGGCGCACCCGCTCGTCACCGACCTTCATCAGTTCGTACGCGTGGCTGATGGTGTCTTTGCGCACGGACACCAGCTCGCGAACCTCGGGTGGGGCGTCGGCCAGTCGCATCCGATTCTCGACGTAGCCCTTGTCCTTGCCGATCTTCTGGGCCAGCTGGCGCACCGAGTAGCCGAGGTCGGTCATCTTCCGGAACATGGCGGCCTCCTCCAGCGGCGAGACGTCCTCGCGCTGCAGGTTCTCGATGATCGACACCTCGAGTGCCGTCTGGTCGTCGAACTCGGCGACGATGGCGGGGATGGTGTCGCGCTGCGCGAGGCGTGACGCGCGCCAGCGGCGCTCGCCGGCGATCAGCTCGTACTGGGAGCCGACCGGCCGCACCAGGATCGGCTGCAGCACACCGTGCTCGCGGATGGAATCGGCCAACTCGGTGAGGGAATCCTCCTCGTATGAGTGGCGCGGCTGCGCGGGGTTCGGCAGGATCTTGCCGACCGGAACCTCGCGGATCTGCGCGTGCGTGGCACGTGACTCGATGAGCGAGACGATCCCCGGCGCCAGGTCGATGGACTCTGCCTCGCCGAACAGGCGGTGGATGTTCTCGCGGATTTCCGGTCGCTTGCTACCCAAGTTCAATCACCTCGCGTGCCAGCTCGCGGAAGGCACGCGCCGCGGCCGAGTTGGTGGCATATTCCGTGACCGGCTTGCCGGTGAGTGGCGCCTCCCCCAGCTTCACGGTCTGCTTGATCATGGTGTTGAAGACGCGGTGGTCGCCCAGCTCGCGCAGGTTGTCGAGCATCTCGCGCGCCAGGACGGTCCGGCCGTCGTAGAAGGTCGCCAGCAGGCCCAGGATCTCGAGCTCGTGGTTGAGCTTGAGCTTGATGGTGTTGATGACCTTGATCAATGCGGTCAGGCCCTTGATCGCGTAGTACTGGGTCTGGACCGGGATGATCACGCGCGAGCTGGCAACGAGAGAGTTGATCGTCAGCAGCCCGAGCGTCGGCGGACAGTCGATGATGATCACGTCGAATTGACGCTCCGCCCATCCGTCCAGCGCGTCGCGCAGCACCATCTCGCGACCGATAGCGGTGAAGAGCTCCACCTCGGTCGATGCCAGCTCGAGCGTCGACGGAATCACGGAGAGGCCGGGCATTTCGGTGCTGCGGACGATCTCGTCGAGCGGCAGGCGGTCCTCGGACAGCACGTCTGCCATTGAGGTATGGACACCGGAGAGGGAGATTCCCAGACCGACGGTCAGATTCGCCTGCGGATCCATGTCGACGCACAGGACGCGATAGCCGATCTCGGCCAGGGCGCCCCCCAGGTTGATCGAGGTCGTCGTCTTGCCGACGCCGCCCTTCTGGTTCGCGATCGAAATAACCTTGGTCAACGCTTCACCTTCCAGCGACATCGTTCGGGGCGAGCATCGCGACTGCGACGCGTTCGATGATAGCCCGGCGGTCTCGGGTGGGACACCCGGGTTATCCACAAGCTGCCCGAATGTCGATGTCTTTGTGCAAAGACGAGCCTCTATACTCGAAGTTGTCCACCGTCCATCGGGCCCATAGCTCAGTGGTTAGAGCATCCGGCTCATAACCGGCGGGTCGCAGGTTCGATCCCTGCTGGGCCCACCAGACCCGCAGGAGGACCCCCGGTTGTCGACCGCCGATAAGCTCGCTGGCCTGCGGCGGCTGCGCGAGGAAGCGTTGCTGGGTGGTGGCGAGCAGCGAGTCGCACAGCAGCATGAACGCGGAAAGCTGACGGCGCGCGAGCGCGTCGAGCTCCTTCTCGACGACGACAGCTTCACCGAGCTGGATGCGTTCGTCACCCATCGGGCCAGTGACTTCGGCATGGAGGACGAGCGATATCTCGGTGATGGTGTGATCACCGGGCATGGCCGGATCGATGGCCGGCCCGTCTTCGTCTACAGCCAGGACTTCACGATCTTCGGCGGCTCGCTGTCGGAGGCGCACGCCGAGAAGATCTGCAAGGTGATGGACCTGGCGGTCGAGAATGGCGCGCCGATCATCGGTCTCTCCGACTCGGGCGGCGCGCGCATTCAGGAGGGCGTCGTCTCGCTCGGCGGCTACGCCGATATCTTTCTGCGCAACACACTCGCCTCCGGCGTCGTGCCGCAGCTCTCGCTGGTGATGGGACCGTGCGCGGGTGGCGCCGTCTACTCGCCGGCGATCACCGACTTCACGATCATGGTCGACGGCACCAGCTACATGTTCGTCACCGGGCCGACGGTGGTGAAGACGGTCACCCACGAGGAGATCGACCTGGAAGGGCTGGGCGGGGCGCGAGTCCATAACCAGACGAGTGGCGTTGCGCATTTCCTGGCGGCCGGTGAGCCGCAGGCGATCGAGCTTGCGCGGCGGCTGATCGATTACTGGCCACAGAACAACCTGGACCCGCCGCCGCGCGCCGCGGATTGGGCCGAGCCGGCGGTGGGCGGCGACGAGCTGGATGCGCTGGTCCCGGATTCGCCGCAGCGCTCCTACGACATGCATCGCGCAATCGGCGGGATCGTGGACGGCGAGAGCTTTACCGAGGTGCATGCCGAATTCGCGCGCAACGTGATCTGCGGCTTCGCCAGAGTCGAAGGACGCAGCCTCGGCATCGTCGCCCAGCAGCCCGAGGTTCTTGCCGGCGTCCTGGACATCGACTCGTCGGACAAGGCGGCTCGCTTCGTCCGCTTCTGCGATTGCTTCAACATTCCACTGGTGACGCTGGTCGACGTGCCGGGCTTTCTTCCCGGGGTCGACCAGGAGCATCGCGGCATCATTCGACATGGCGCCAAGCTGTTGTACGCCTACAGCGAGGCGACGGTGCCGAAGGTGACCGTCATCACCCGCAAGGCGTACGGCGGCGCCTACGACGTGATGAGCAGCAAGCACATCCGCGGCGACCTGAACTATGCCTGGCCAACCGCCGAGATCGCGGTGATGGGCGTTGAGGGCGCCGTCAACATCGTCTTCCGCGACCGGATCGCGGAGGCCCCTGATTCAGAGGCGGAGCGCGCGCAGCTGATCGCCGAATACGAGGAACGTTTCGCCAATCCGTACGTCGCCGCGGCCCGTGGTTATGTCGACGAGGTGATCCTGCCATCCGAGACGCGCGCCCGAGTCGCCGGCGCGCTGGCGGTGCTCGAGGGCAAGCGTCAATCGGTCCCCGCCAAGAAGCACGGCAACATCCCGCTCTAGGCGGGCCGTCTTTGCGCAAAGACGCCAGACCGATGCAGCCGCCGTTTCGACGACTCCTCATCGCCAACCGCGGCGAGATCGCGCTGCGCGTCATGCGCGCCTGCCGCGAGCTGGGGATCGAAACGGTGGCGGTCTACTCGGACGCCGATGCCGATTCGCTGCACGTGGCTGCCGCCGACCTGGCAGAGCGCATCGGTCCGGCGCCCGCCGCCGAGTCCTACCTCTCGGTGGAGGCGCTGGTCGCCGCGGCGGAGCGATCCGGAGCGGAGGCGATTCACCCCGGGTATGGCTTCCTGTCGGAGAGCGCGGCCTTCGCGCGGGCGGTCGAGGCCGCGGGCATTGTCTTCGTCGGGCCGCCGGCGGAGACGCTGGCCGCCCTCGGCGACAAGCTTGCCGCGCGTCGGTCGGCGGCCAACGCCGGCGTGCCCATCGTTCCCGGCACGACCATCGCCCTTGACGAGGGCGGCGCGGCACGCGATCTGGCCGAGGTCGGATTCCCGGCGCTCCTCAAGGCGGCGGCCGGTGGCGGCGGGCGCGGCATGCGGCGGGTCGAGGATCCCGAGGGGATCCCTTCCGCCCTGGCGGCGGCTCGGCGCGAGGCCGCCGCCGCGTTCGGCGACGGCACCATCTACGTCGAGCGTTTGCTGGCGCCCGCGCGCCATGTCGAAGTCCAGCTGCTCGGCGATCGCCACGGCAACCTGGCCGCGCTGGGCGAGCGGGAGTGCTCGGTCCAGCGCCGGCACCAGAAGCTGGTCGAGGAGTCACCCTCGCCGGCGCTGACGCAGGCCGGACGGGAGGCGCTGGCCGGGAGCGCCCGGCTGGTCGCCGGGACGGTGCCGTTCCACAACGCCGCCACGGTCGAGTTCCTGCTGGACGCGGATGGCCGGCATTACTTCCTGGAGATGAACACCCGCCTGCAGGTGGAGCACGGCGTGACCGAGCTGGTGACCGGCCTCGACCTCGTCGCGTGGCAGATCCGGGTGGCGGCGGGGGAGCGCCTGCCGGCGGAGGTGCTCCGCGTCCAGCCTCGCGGGCACGCGATCGAAGTCCGTCTCTACGCCGAGGATCCGCATGATGGATTCCGCCCGGTGGCGGGTTCGATCGGTGCCTGGCGCATGCCCAGTGGCCCCGGGGTGCGGGTCGACGCCGGCGTCACCGCCGACTCCCCGCTGCCGGTCGAGTACGACCCGCTCCTGGCCAAGGTCCTCGTCCACGCCGATTCACGCCCGGCAGCGATCGCCCGCCTGCGCCGCGCCCTGGAGGAGACGCTCATCGGCGGGGTGCAGACCGACCTCTCCTTCCTGCGCTGGCTGGTTCACGAGCCCGGCTTCGTGGCCGGCGACTACGACACGGACCTCGTGGCGGAGCGCTGGGGAGATGGCCCGCCGGTCGCCGCCGACGACGAGCGGCTGGCCGCATTCGTCGCCCACGAGGCGCGCCTGGCAGCCACCGCCGTGCCGCAACCCGCGTCGACGGCGGCCGCGCCTGACCGGCCATGGGCGCGGGCCGCGCGGCGCGACGGCCTGCGCCGGGCGCCACGGCGATGAGCGACCTGGAGCTGCGCATCGCGGACCGACCGGTCGATCTGGCCGAGGGATGGACCCTCACCTGGCTCGACCGCGAGCATGGCGTGGTCCTGCTGCGCGACGGCCGGGAGTCGAAGCTGGCCCTGGCGGAGGGGGTCGGAGCCGACTGGGTGGTCACGCTGGATGGGCGCCGGATCGCGGTGACCGCCACGACCTGGCGTGAGCGGGTGCTGGCCGAGGCCGACGTCGCCGCCAGGACGCACGCCGGCCCGACCGAGGTCCGGGCGACCCTGCCTGGGCTGGTGGTCGCCGTCGCCGCCGTCCGCGGCGCCGCGGTGGGCGAGGGTGAGGCCCTGGTCACCATCGAGGCCATGAAGATGCAGAACGAGGTCAGGGCCCCACGCGCCGGCCGCGTGGCAACGGTCGCGGTGAGCCCCGGACAGCCGGTGGCCAGCGGGGCGCTGCTGGTGCTGCTCGAGTAGGCTCGCCGGCGGCCCGCCGCCCGTACAATCGCTGGCGATGAGCGACCCCGAGCGCGCCGCGCCCCCGCATCGGTCCACCTCCGGGATCGACATCCGGACCGCGTATGGCCCCGAAGACCTGGCCGGGACCGATCCGCTGGAACGGCCGGGCCGGCCGGGGGCGTACCCCTTCACCAGGGGGATCCGGGCCGACGGCTATCACGGCCGGACGTGGACGATGCGCCAGTACGCCGGCTACGGCTCGGCCGAGGAGACGAACCGCCGCTTCCGATACCTCCTGGAGCGCGGCCAGACCGGGCTGAGCGTGGCCTTCGACCTGCCGACCCAGATGGGCTACGACTCCGATGCACGGATGGCCGAGGGCGAGGTCGGACGCGGCGGCGTGCCGATCGACACCATCGAGGACATGGCCACCCTGCTCGACGGGATCGCGCTCGACCGGGTGAGCACCAGCATGACCATCAACGCCACCGCGGCGATCCTGCTCTCCCTCTACGAAGCGGTCGCTCGCCGCCAGGGAGTCGAGCCGGGCGCGCTGCGGGGCACGATCCAGAACGACATCCTCAAGGAGTACATCGCGCGCGGGACCTATATCTTCCCGCCCGAGCCGTCGATGCGCCTGGTGACCGATACCTTCGCCTACTGCCGCGCGGAGCTGCCCGGCTGGAACACGATCAGCATCAGCGGCTACCACATGCGCGAGGCGGGGGCGACCGCGGCCCAGGAGGTCGCCTTCACCATCGCCGACGGGATCGCATACGCCGAAGCGGCCCTGGCGGCCGGCCTGGCCATTGACGAGTTCGGCCCGCGCCTCTCCTTCTTCTTCGCCGCCCACAACGACCTGTTCGAGGAGGTCGCCAAGTTCCGCGCGGCGCGCCGGGTCTGGGCGCAGGTGGCCAAGGAGCGCTTCGGCGCGACCGAACCGCGGGCCATGGCGATGCGCTTCCACGTCCAGACCGGCGGCTCGACCCTCACTGCCCAGCAGCCGGAGACGAACGTGGTGCGCACCACGGTCCAGGCGCTTGCGGCCGTCCTGGGCGGGGCCCAGTCGCTCCACACCAACGCGCTGGACGAGGCGCTCGGCCTGCCCACCCCGGCCACTGCCCGGCTCGCCCTGCGGACACAACAGGTGTTGGCACACGAGTCCGGCCTCACCACACCGGTCGACCCGCTGGGCGGCTCGTACTACGTCGAAGCGCTGACCAACGAGCTCGAGGAGCGGGTTCGGGCCGAGCTGGCCGAGATCGATCGGCGCGGTGGAACCCTTGCCGCGCTGGCAGACGGCTACCAGCAGGATGCGATCGCCGGCGCCGCCTACGAGTTCCAGCGTGCCGTGGAGACCGGCGAGCGGATCGTGGTGGGGGTGAACGCCTTCGACGAGGGCGATGAGCAGCGCCCGGCGCCACAGGAGATCGATCCCGAGGCGGAGCGCCGCCAGGTGGAGCGCACCAGGGCGGTGCGGGCGGCCCGTGACCCCGCCGCCGCGGACGAGGCGCTCGGGGCGCTCGAAGCCGCCGCAGCCGGGACGGAGAACGTTCTGCCGCGCATCCGCGCCTGCGTCGAGGCGCGCGTGACGCTCGGAGAGATCAGCGATGCGCTGCGGCGCGCCTGGGGAGAGTACCGGCCGTGACCATCGGTCCGATCGATCACGTCGCGGTGGTGGTGCGCTCGATCGAGGCCTCGCTGCCCCGCTACCGGGCGCTCTTCGGCTGGGAGCCGGAGGCCGAGCCACGGATCTTCGCCAGCCAGCACGTGCGGCTCTGCTTCCTGCCCTCGGGGCCGCCGCCGGCGGCGAAGCTGGAGCTGGTGGAGCCGATCGACGAGGAGAGCGGCACCGCCCGCTTCCTGGCCACACGCGGCGAGGGCCTGCATCACGTCTGCCTGCTGAGCGACGACCTGCCGTCCGAGCTCGAGGCGCTGGCCGCCGCCGAGGCGGAGCTGATCGACCGCGAGCCGCGGCCCGGCGCCCATGGCGCCGTCGCGTTCATCCATCCGCGGACGCTCAACGGCGTCCTGTGGGAGCTGCTCAACCCGGCCCATCCACGAGGAGATCCATGACCGATCCGACCACGCCCACCATCCCGGATCGCCCCCTGCCGCGCTGCGAGCGGGCTTCCAGCGCGAGGGCCTGATGCGGCGTTCGTGGCGCGGGATTCGGGGCCTGGAGGACAGCGTGCTGATGGCGATCCTGAAAGAAGAGTGGGAGGCGCACGCCTCGAGCTGAGAATGCTCAGCGGACCCCCGCCTCGCGCAGCAGGGAGGGGATCCGCGAGGGTGAGTCGGCCACGCGCACGCCCGCGGCCTCGAGCGCGGCACGCTTCGACTCGGCCGTGCCGGCCCCACCCGAGATGATCGCCCCGGCGTGCCCCATGCGCCGCCCGGGCGGCGCGGTGCGGCCGGCGATGAAGGCCGCCATCGGCTTGCGGACCTCCGCCGCGCAGAACGCGGCGGCCCGTTCCTCATCCTCGCCGCCGATCTCGCCGATCAGAACGATCGCCTCGGTCGCCGGGTCGCGGTTGAGCAGGTCGAGCACGTCGACGAAGCTGGTCCCCACGATCGGGTCGCCACCGATGCCGACGCAGGTCGTCTGGCCCAGGCCCGCATCGGTCATGGCCTGCACCACCTCGTAGGTGAGCGTGCCGGAGCGGCTGACGAGCCCTACCGGACCGGGCCGATGGATGGTGCCCGGGATGATCCCCACCTTCGCCTCGCCGACCGTGGTCGCGCCGGGGCAGTTCGGGCCGATCAGCCGCACCCCCTTGGCCTTCAGCACGTGGTAGACGCGCAGCATGTCGAGGGCCGGGATCCCCTCCGTGATGCAGATCACCAGCGGCAGGCCCGCGTCTGCTGCCTCGAGCATGGCGTCGGGCGCGAAGGCCGCCGGGACGAAGATGCACGACGCGTTGGCGCCGGTCTGTGCCACCGCCTCGACCACCGTGTCGTAGACCGGCACGCGATAGTCGAGCGCGGATTGCCCGCCCTTGCCGGGCGTCACCCCGGCCACGATCTGCGTCCCGTAGTCGAGCATCGCGTGGGAGTGAAACTCACCCTCGCGCCCGGTGATGCCCTGCACCAACAGCCGCGTGTCGCGGCCGACCAGGATGCTCATGCCGAACCCGGCGCGCCGCTGGCGGCGGCTACGGCCTTGGCCGCGGCGTCGTCGAGCGATTCGGCGGTGATCAGGTTCGCCTGGCGCAGGATCTCGGCCGCCTGGGCGGCGTTGGTCCCCACGATGCGCACCACCATCGGCACCTCGCGCTCCAGCGTCGAGCGGGCCTCCACGATGCCGTGGGCGACCTCGTCACCGCGAGTGATGCCACCGAAGATGTTGACCAGGATGGCCCGCACATTCGGGTCGTCCAGGATGATCCGGAAGGCAGCGGCAACCCGGTCGGCCTTGGCCCCGCCTCCGATGTCCAGGAAGTTCGCCGGCTCGCCGCCGGCAAGCTTGACCAGGTCCATGGTCGTCATCGCCAGCCCCGCGCCGTTGACCATGCAGCCGATCGTGCCGTCCAGCTTGATGAAGCTGATGCCGGCCTCGCGCGCGGCGGTCTCCGCCGGCTCCTCCTCGTTCAGGTCGCGCATCGCCTCGAGCTCCGGGTGACGGGGGAGCGCGGAATCGTCGAGCACGATCTTGGCATCGAGCGCCAGCAGCTCGCCCGTCTGGGTCACCACCAGGGGGTTGATCTCGGCCAGGTCGGCATCGGTCCCGAAGAAGGCGTCGGTGAGGCCGCGCAGGACCGATGCAAAGTCACGCCGCAGCTCGGCCGGGATGCCCAGGAAGAACCCGACCCGCCGGACCCCGAACTCCTGGAGACCGATGAGCGGATCGAGCGGCAGCCGCAGGATCGCCTCCGGGCTGGTGCGGGCCGTCTCCTCGATCTCGACCCCGCCCTCGGCGCTGGCGATGATCGTCACCGCCTTCGCAGCCCGGTCCAGGATCAGCGCCAGGTAGTACTCCTTGGCGATGTCAGCGGCCGGGGCGACGAGCAGCGTCCGGACGGTCACTCCCTTGATGTCCAGGCCCAGGATCTCGCGGGCCCGCTGCTCCGCCTCGGCTGGCGTGGCCGCCAGCTTCACGCCGCCCGCCTTCCCACGGCCGCCCACCAGCACCTGGGCCTTGACCACAACCGGGCCGCCGATGCGGGCGGCAGCCCCGCGGGCCTCCTCGGGGGTGGTCGCCACCTCGCCGGCGAGCAGGGGCACGCCGTGGCGGGCGAGGATCTCCTTGGACCGATACTCCTGGAGCTTCACGCGGACACGTCTCTCCGCTGCGGATCCGGGGCGCGGGCGCTCGATTGTAGCCGGTCGCCGAGCGCGTCCGGGCCACACGGCCCGGGCGTGCCCGCAACATCACCACATTCCAGCATCGTTGGCGTTACAGGGGCGGATCGGGTCAACTGCCACCGGATTCCACGGTGGTTGACGCTAGACAAGGGGCAGCGGCCCTTTCCTGGCGGCGGACACGGCCGCCACGCTCGGGCGGGCTCGCGGGCAGGCGGAAGGCTGCCGTCCGGCACGTCTAGCGTCAATAGGGTTGTCGTTTGGCAACTCCATGGACAGCAGCAGCACGCCTGGAGGCGCGTGGCACTCGACGCCACGCGCCTCACGAGCGACGGCCGGCGGCCGGCCGACGCCGTTACTGGAACTTTGCGCGGACCGTGGCCCGAGCTGTCTCCAGCCCGTCCTCCACCAGGCGGACCACGATCGTCCGCGGGCCGTTGCCGTAGGCGCTGGTCTCCAACGTGAACGACCAGGACTCCACGCCGGAGGCCGTCCGCCAGGCGGCGGGATCGGGCGCGGCGTTCTTCTTGACGATCTGCCACTCGACCCGAGCGTCGGGGGCGACCCCGAAGGTCGAGCTCGCCACCGGCGAGGCCATCTGGTCTCGCGTGGCGCGCGCGTAGATCGTGTGGCTCCCCCCGGCGAGCTCGCCCAGCGGGGCCGACCACGTATCGGTCCCGAAATCCAGGTCCGCCTCGATCGAAGAGCCGAACGAGGCATCGTCGATCGAGACCTCCACTCGATAGGTGGTCGGGTGGTCGCCGGCACCGGTCGGATCGGGGCCGAGGTCGGGGAATGCGAAGCGACCGCCGGCGAGGACCTCCGACCCGGTCGGGACGCGCGCACCGTCGGCCGGCTCCTCGATCGTCACCCCGAACTCGAGGCCGGACGCCGGCATCTCGCCGGGGACGATCGCGAACCTGGAGGCGTGGGCGCCTTCGTGCCCGAAGGCCCAAGCGCGGGCGCCGATGAGCTGGATCTGGAAGGTCAGCTGCTCACCGGTGAACGCCGGTCGGGTCGTCTCGAAGGAGAGGTCGTACTTCGTCCAGCACAGCTCGCCGAGCGCGCCGCACAGGTTCGCGGCGGGCACGGCGGTGCCCTGCACGTTCGAGCCGGGACCTGTGCCCGTGCCGAGCACGGTCTGGAGCGTGCCGGCTCCGGAGCCAAGCTCCCGGTCGGTCGCCATCAACACGGCGGTGGGCCGGATGACCGATGGGTGCTCCGCCGCGACGTAGATCGTGGCGTACACGTCCGAGCCGGCCGGCAGCGGAGCGTCGAGCGTATCGGTGGAGGCGTAGATGCCCAGCGGGCGGTACGCGGCTGCCACGCTCGTCGCGCGATTCTCGAAGCACTCCAGGTCGCCGGACGTGTTGTCGCGGTCCATGTAGGCCTCGTTGTCATCGGCATTGCAGCTGACCGGCTTGTCCGGCTCGGCGGAGAACTGCCGGTGCAGGTAGTAGGTCATCGCGTTCTGGCCCAGCGCGTAGTCGGGCACGGCCGCGCCGTCCTGCAGCTTGTCGGCGGCCAGGCGCAGCGCGTAGAGCGCGTAGTCGAGGGTCGTCGCATCGGCCGCCTCGAGGTCGGTCCCGACAAGACCCTCGAAGTCGTCGTCGCCGTCGCCGTCCCGGTCGAAGCCGCCATAGAGCGTGTCCTTGACGGCGCGGTCGATTGCGAAGAACTGGTCCTCGAACGATCGATCGGGCAGGAGCGCCCGACCCAGGAGCACGTCTACCGCACGAGTCGCGCCCTCGGGGGTGGCAGCCCCGTAGCCCTCGAACAGAACGTTCGTCTCGGGGCCGATGTACGGCGCCGTCAGCGGGTAGGGGAAGCTCGACGGAGCATTCTCCTGGTTGAGCGGGAAGGCCGTCTTCAGGATCGCCTCGCGCAGCTCGGCGCGGGTCAGCTCGCCGTCGTCGAGATAGATGCTGCCCGGGATCGCCGTTCCCTGGGCCACGACCTGCCCCGGACGCTGCCCGAGGGTCGGATCGCCGATCGCCTGTCGGACCCGGGTCAGGACCGTGCCGAAGATGCCGGCCGTGTAAGGAGTAGCCGCCGACGTGCCGCCGAAGGCGCATTGGCCGACGGTCCCGGTGCGGCAGGCGGACGGCAGGTTGCCGTCGCCCCAGGCGCTGATGTGGACCGGGATGCCGTCGCCCACCACGGCGCGCTGGTTGTCCCGCCGAATCGCGCCGACGGTGATCGTCCAGTCGTTGCCGGTGTTGGTCGATCCGTAGGTGATCTGGGGCACGTCGAAGGCGTTGCCCACGCCGTTGCCCGCCGCGAAGAGCACGGTCTGACCGCGCTCGGCGGCCGCCTTGGTGGCCTGGTCGGCGCCGAACACGAGCCCAAGGGGAACGCCGCCGACGGTGCCGAAGCTGTGCGAGGTGATGTCGACCCACGGGTACTGGGCATTGATCGTCTCGTCGAGCGACTCGACGAACATGAGCAGGCAGGTGGGGCAATAGCCGTACCGGTTGCCCGTCGAGACCGATGACGACCCGGTGCCGTGCCCGTCGTCGTCGAGGATGCGGGTCGTGTCGGGCGCGGCGTTGACCGCGCTGCCGTCGCCGGCGTCATAGGCGCCGATGATCTTGGTGCCGGGGATCCAATACAGGGTGCCGAGGTCGAGCGAGCCCCAGACCGGCGCGTCCTTGGCGGGGTAGTAGCCCTCGCCCAGGGTGATCGGGATGGCCGCCGCATCGGCCGGATAGCCCGGGATGTACTCGGATGGGTGGCGCGTGAAGTTGTTCGTCAGCGCCAGGATATCCGGATCCGGATAGGTGGTCGCCGAGAACTCGAGGTGGTACGGGTTGATGCCGCTGTCGGCGACGCCGATGACGGTGATCGCCGGGGTGGTGGTCGCCAGCCGCTCGGCGCTGCCGACCAGCACGGTCGTCGTCTCACGACGCTCGAAGCCCGCCGCGTCGGTCGCCTTGAAGGTCACCAGCCGCCGGCCCTCTCCGAACTGCGTCGTCACGGTCGCGCCGTTCGCATCGATGCGACCGTCGAAGTCGGTGTCCCAGCCCAGGATGACCGGGGCGATCCCGCCGGTCACCGAGCCCTGCAGCTGCTGCGTCGCGCCGATCAGGAAGCGGTATGGACCGGTGGTGTCGACCGCGGGCCGCGGGTCGGATGCGGCCGGCGAGGTGACGACCAGCCGCACGTCGGACGGGGCGGTGGCGTACTTCAGCAGGACGGCGGTCCAGGTTCCGGCCTGCGGGCTGCCGACCGATACGTCCTCGGGCTCGGAGGGGATGTCGCCATCCGTCCCGCGGGCCACGCCGCTCGGGTCATAGATCGTCATGTCGTAGTCGTTGGGGATTGTGGTCCAGGTCGCCTGCGCGTCGAATCGGGTCAGGCCGGCTGGGACGACGAAGGTGAAGCGCATCTCGTTGCCGGAGGGTCCAAGGACCGCGCCGGCGCCTACGCCCGTGTCCTGCTGCGTCTCGTCGTGGATAACCTGCGGTGCCGGGTCGTAGACAGCAACCTTGACGGTGTCGGTCGCCGCCGCACCCGTCGAGTCGGTAACCCGGACGTTGAGGGTGTATGTGCCGGCGGCGAGGCCGGCCGTGTCGAATGAGGCGGTCGGCGCGTTCGCCCCGTCGATCCGCCCGGCCGGGGCTGACCAGGCGAAGGTGTACGGCTCGACGCCGCCGAAGCCGGCACCGACCAGGAATGCGGGCTGGCCGAACTTGACGAATGAGCTGTCGCCCGCGTCGGCGACGAGCGGCTTGACGGCCGGCGTCCCGCTGCTGCCACCGGACGGCGAGGTCGTGCCCCGCACCTCGACCGTGCCGGAGAGGGGGTTCGCGACCGCGCCGTTGGACACGGCCTGGCCGCCGACGGAAGTGACCGAGATCGACGGGTTCGCGGCGCCGACGCTCGTCACGATCAGGAGCAGCGCGACGGTCGCCGCGCTCATGGACCGAACTGTGGACCGTCGCATCTGGGCATCTCCTCGGAGCGGTGCTGACCCAACAGCCGGAGCCATGCCACCACGAAACGTGGTTACTCCGGCGACTGTGCATGGAATAGCACACCACTGTCAAGGGTGTCAAGCGCCGAGGCGACAGCGTGCGCGGGCGAGAGCTGACGGAACCGATGGGTCCCCGCGCGTGCCAACATGTCCTCGCATCCGCATCGAAAATGGTGACCGAGATCGATCTGACGCTCCTCGTCTGGGCTGCCTGGACCGCTGGGATCGCGTGGTACCACGTTTCGTGCCTCGATCCCGAGCTGGCAGCTCGCCGGGCGCGGCCGTCGCCAGGGTGCTCGCGGTGTTCGTGACCCGGAGACCAAGCTCGGAATCGACGTCTTCGAATTCGGTATGCGTTCCGGCGCCTTGGCCTACCAGCAGGCGGTCACCCGCTACGCCTGCCGTTATGCCACCGCGGCGTTCTCCGTGCCCGGTGGCGGTATCGGTCTTCGCGTTCGGTACGGCAGCGGGGATCCGATCCGCGATCAAGCCGCATGGATCGACGGGTCGCGTGGGGTGGTGATCGCCGTCGGCTACCAGGAGGCCCCGTCTGATCACGCCGAGATCCTGGCCCTCGTAGAACAGACACGACGCTAGCGATCGGGAGCCGATTGAACAGATCGGTGCCCGTCCGCTCCTCTAGACTCAGCGCCGCAGTGAGCTACGCCGTCACGCTGATCCCCGGGGATGGCATCGGTCCTGAGCTGGCCGAGGCCACGGTCGGCGTCCTGGAGGCGACCGGGCTCACCTTCGAGTGGGACGTCCAGCAGGCGGGCGAGGCGACGATCGCCAGCGAGGGGACGCCGCTGCCGGACCGGGTGATCGACAGCATTCGACGCACCGGGGTGGCCATCAAGGGACCGATCACCACGCCGGTCGGGTCCGGCTTCCGCAGCGTGAACGTCGGCCTGCGCCAGGCGCTGGAGCTGTACGCCAACGTGCGCCCCGCCCGCAGCATGGCCGGCGTCAAGACCCGGTACGAGAACGTCGACCTGATCATCGTGCGCGAGAACACCGAGGACCTGTACGCCGGCATCGAGCACCGGGTCGGCCCCGACGCCGCGGAGAGCATCAAGATCATCACCCGCGGCGCGTCGCAGCGCATCGCGCGCTACGCCTTCGAATACGCGGTCCGCAACGGGCGCCACAAGGTGACCGCGGTCCACAAGGCGAACATCATGAAGCTCTCCGACGGCCTCTTCCTGGAGAGCTGCCAGCAGGTCGCCGCCGAGTACGACGGGCGGGTCGGCTTCGAGGACCGCATCGTCGACAACATGTGCATGCAGCTGGTCCAGAAGCCGGAGCAGTACGACGTGCTGGTCCTGCCCAACCTGTACGGCGACATCGTGAGCGACCTTGCCGCCGGCCTGGTCGGCGGCCTGGGGGTGGCACCTGGCGCCAACATCGGCGAGCGAGCCGCCGTGTTCGAGCCGGTGCATGGCAGCGCGCCGAAATACGCCGGGCAGAACAAGGCCAACCCGACCGCGTTGATGCTGTCCGGGGCGCTGATGCTTCGCCATCTTGGCGAGACCGATGCGGCCGACCGGGTCGAGAATGCGGTCCGCTCGGTGATCGCGGAGGGGGAGACCAAGACCTACGACCTGGGCGGCAGCGCCGGCACGCGCGAGTTCGGCGAGGCGGTGGCCGCGCGCGTGGGCTCCGCTTGATGGGATCCGCGGCGGACGCGGCAGTTCCCGTCTCTCAGTAATGAGGTTGGTGATAAGCGACATCTCTGCAGCCTCGCGGTGCTCGGCCGCGGTCGCTCACGCACGGCTGCGAACGGGTCAGGCTGCACCACGTCGCCATTTTGTTGGTTACCAGTAACCCTGTTGCTGAGAGACGGGAACCCGACCGACCGAGGCCCCACGACCGGCCAGTTGAGTGGCTAGAATTCGGCGAGGGCCGAGCCGCGATCCGGCGGCAGCCTCAGATCGGCCACCCACGACTTTGAGACCGACAGAGGAGGCGCCGAGCCCAGCATGACCGCGACCCGCCTGACGAATCCGCAGGGTACGGCTCGGCAGGGTCTCGCGGCCACCAGCCGGCGCGACCCCTGGTGGCTGGTGCCGGGCATCATCGCCACCGGCTTCGGCCTCTTCATCGCCTACTCGCTCTTCTCCGCCCTGATCTGGGACCCGTTCTTCCACGTTCCGTATCACGTCGATGGCTACCTCTCGCCGTTCTACTCGCCCGAGATCCGACCCGACTGGCTGCCGAGCTGGATCTCACCCGCGGTCCTGATCCTGTGGATCCCGCTCGGGTTCAGGACGACCTGCTATTACTATCGAAAGGCGTACTACCGCTCCTACTTCGCCGATCCACCGGCCTGCGCGGTGGGGGAGCCGACGATCCACCGCCGCTACGCGATGGAGCGAGCCTTCCCGTTCATCCTCCAGAACCTCCACCGCTACTTCCTGTACCTGGCCTTCGTCCCGCTCTTCTTCCTGTGGGTGGACGGGTTCTACTCGTTCGTCAACACCGGCCCGCGGATCGGCCTTGGCAGCTTCATCCTGCTGGGCAACGCCTTCCTGCTGACCGGCTACTCCTTCTCCTGCCACTCGCTGCGGCACCTGGCGGGCGGCCGCCTCGACTGCTTCTCGTGCGGCGTCGCCGCAAAGGTCCGTTACCGGGCGTGGCAGCGGCTGACCGGGCTCAACGAGCGGCACATGCTCTGGGCCTGGGTCAGCCTCGTCGCGGTTGCCCTGGCCGACCTCTACGTCCGGCTGCTGGCGTGGGGCGTGATCGTGGACCCGGCGATCAGGCTGTGACGCAGGCGTCCCCGCGGTACGAGACGCGTGTCCACGACGTCCTGGTCATCGGCGCTGGCGGGGCCGGTCTGCGCGCCGCGATCGAGGCCGCGGCAGCCGGCAGCTCGGTCGGCCTGGTCGGCAAGTCGCTGCTCGGGAAGGCGCACACCGTGATGGCGGAGGGAGGCGTGGCCGCCGCGCTGGCCAACGTGGCGGAGGACGACTCCTGGCAGACGCACTTTCGCGACACGATGGTCGGCGGCAAGATGCTGAACAACTGGCGCATGGCCCAGCTCCACGCCCAGGAGGCTCCGGACCGGGTCCGCGAGCTCGAGCGCTGGGGCGCTGTCTTCGACCGCACCCGCGACGGCCGGATCCTGCAGCGGCCCTTCGGAGGGCACACCTACCCTCGCCTCGCCCACGTCGGCGATCGGACCGGCCTGGAGATGATCCGGACCCTGCAGGATCGGACCGTGCAGTCGGGCGTGACCGTTTACATGGAGTGCACCACCACCCACCTGCTCACCGACGACGATCGGGTCACCGGCGCCTTCGGCTATTGGCGGCAGACGGGCGACCCGATCGCCTTCTCGGCGAAGGCCGTGATCCTGGCCACCGGCGGCATCGGTCGCTCCTGGCAGGTGACCTCCAACTCGTGGGAGTACTCCGGCGACGGGCACGCCCTGGCCTATCGCGCCGGCGCGGAGCTGATCGACATGGAGTTCGTCCAGTTCCATCCGACCGGCATGGTCTGGCCGCCGGGCGTGCGGGGACTGCTGGTGACCGAGGCCGTCCGCGGCGAGGGCGGGATCCTCCGCAACCGGGACGAGGACCGGTTCATGTGGAAGTACCTGCCCGACGATCGCCGGCACGAGTACGCCGAGACCGATGAGGAGGCCAGCCGCTGGGTCGAGGCCCTCCGCGAAGGCCGCGCCACCGACGCGCGCCAGCCCCCCGAGCTGTCGACGCGCGACAACGTGTCGCGCGCCATCTACACCGAGGTGCGGGAGGGTCGCGGCTCGGCCCACGGCGGGGTCTTCCTCGACATCAGCTACCTGCCCGCCGACCTCGTGCGCCGCAAGCTTCCCTCCATGTACGACCAGTTCAAGGAGCTGGCCGCAGTCGACATCACCGCCGGGCCGATGGAGGTCGGCCCCACCTGTCATTACATGATGGGCGGCGTGCGCGTCAACGCCGACACGGCGGCGAGCACCCGCGTGGGCCTGTACGCCGCGGGCGAAGTGGCGGGCGGGATGCACGGCGCCAACCGGCTGGGCGGCAACTCCCTCTCGGACCTGCTCGTCTTCGGCCGCCGGGCCGGCGCGGCGGCGGCGGCCTTCGCGGCCGAGGCACCGCCGGTCGGCGACGTCGACCAGGAGCAGCTTCGCCGTGCCGAGGAGGAGCTGGCGGCGCCGTTCGATCGCCCGGGCGGCGAGGATCCGTATCGGCTCCACGCCGACCTGCAGGCGGTCATGCAGTCGCTGGTGGGCATCTTCCGCACCGGTTCCGATCTCGAGGTCGCGCTCGAGCGGCTGGCCGGGCTCCGTGCTCGCTGGGCGCAGGTCCGCGTGGTCGGCTCGCCGGCCTACAACCCGGGCTGGAACCTGTACTTCGAGCTCCAGAACATGCTCGTCTGCTCGGAGGCGGTCGCGCGCAGCGCGCTGCAGCGCACCGAGAGCCGCGGCGCGCACGCTCGGCTCGACCATCCGGGCCTCGATCCGGAGTGGGGCAAGCGGAACAGCACCGTCTCGCTGGACGGCGAGGCGATGCGGGTCATCGCCAAGCCGCTGCCTGAGCTGCCCGACGAGCTTCGTCGCCTGATCACGACCTGAGGGAACAGCCGCATGCCATACGCCCGCGTCATTGCCTTTCGCCACTTCCAGGTCTATCGCGGCGGCCCCGAGGACGAGGGCGAATTCGTCGAGTACTCCGTCCCGGTAGAGGAGGGCATGGTCGTCCTCGACGCGCTCCATTGGATCCAGGCCCACGATGCGCCGGACCTCGCCGTGCGATGGAACTGCAAGGCGGCCAAGTGCGGCTCGTGCAGCGCCGAGGTGAACGGCATGCCGCGGCTCACCTGCAAGACACGGATCAGCGACCTGCCGGCTGGGGCGCCGATCCGGGTGGAGCCGATGCGGACCTTCCCGCTCGTCAAGGACCTGGTGACCGACGTCTCGTGGAACTACGAGGTCAACAACCGGATCGAGCCGTTCAGCCCGCCGGCCGACGCTCCCGAGGAGGCCTGGCGCTGGCAGCAGGAGGACATCGAGCGGGTCCAGGAGTTCCGCAAGTGCATCGAGTGCTTCCTGTGCCAGGACATCTGCCACGTGCTGCGCAACCATGAGACCAAGAACCCGTTCCTTGGGCCCCGCTACCTGGTCCGCGTCGCCGGCCTGGACATGCACCCGATGGACCAGGCCGACCGCACCCGATACCTGAAGGACGAGGGCAACGTCGGATACTGCAACATCACGAAGTGCTGCACCGAGGTCTGCCCGGAGCACATCAAGATCACCGACAACGCCATCATCCCGCTCAAGGAGCGCGTCGCGGATTCCTATTACGACCCCGTCCAGGCAGCCTGGCGGCTCGTCACCGGATCGCGACCGCGCGACACCAGGCGACCGGCCGGCGAGGACAGGTGACCGGCTGCGCGTCCTGATCTACACCGATGGCGCCGCGCGCGGCAACCCCGGCCCGGCCGGCGCCGGCGCAATCCTGCGTGAGAGCCGGACGGGCGAGGCGCTCGCGGAGATCGCGCGCTTCCTAGGGGTGCGGACCAACAACTACGCGGAGTGGACCGCCGTCGAGCTGGCGCTCGAGGAGGCGCTGCGCCTCGGCGCCACGCACGTCGACCTGCGCCTCGACTCGGAGCTGGTGGCACGCCAGATCTCCGGCCGATACCGGGTCAAGCATCCCGACCTGAAACCGATCCACGCGCGGGTGATGGCGCTCCTTGCCCGGCTGGCGGGGTACACGGTCGGCCACGTGCCGCGGGAGCTGAACAAGGAGGCGGACCGCCTCAGCAACGTTGCCATTGACGGCCCTCGAGAGTAACGGTGCTGCCCTGAGCTTGCGGGTTCGAACAGCCGTTCGAGTCGGGTACAATGACGGTCCCTGGAGGCGGCCGGACGGCCGCGGGCGCATCGGTCGAAAGGCCGCGTCCGAGGAAAGTCCGAGCTCCACAGAGCAGGTTCGCGGGTAACACCCGTCCGCCGTGAGGCGAGGACCAGCGCCACAGTGACGATGCCCGCTCGTTCGCGAGCGGGAGTGAAACGGGCAAGCTCGAGCCGGAGCAAGACCGAATAGGAGGGCGCAAGGCGGCGTTCGCGCCGAAGCAGGCGGCTCGCTCAGCCCTCGGGTAGGTCGCTCAGATGGATGGCCGTCGCCGGACCCGCGGGTCCGGCACAGAACTCGGCTTACAGGCCGCCTCCAGGGATCTCCACCCGGCCCTGGCGCCCCAGTTCCCGTCGCTCAGCAATGGCGTTACTCATGAGCGGGCCACAACTGTGTTTACCGAACGCCCGGGTGGCTCCGCCACGCTCAGAGATGGCTGTCGAGGCCGGCGACGTGGGTCCTCCGCCCGCTCAGTAACCCAGTTACTGAGTGACAGTTGGTGACTGCGCGACCAACTCAGTCCTCGTCGGCGCGCCACACGGTCGTCGCGGTGCACGCGTTGCAGATGGGGCGCGCCTCGTCCATGGTGCCGAGCGGGAGGGGATAGTCGCGCCCGCCCAGCAGGCAGTCGACCTGCACCGTCGGCAGCTCCGCGCCGGCGACGATCGAGACGTGCCGCACGCGGCAGCGACGGATCCGTCCCGATCGAGGGATCGGGACCCGCTGGCCCCCATCGATCGGTTCCAGCGCCACGCGCGAGCCTCCCTGGTGATCTCGCCACGGCCGCAGCCGTGCCGGCGTCAAGCGTAGGCCCGACCATTCGTCAGCCTCAATGAGGCGTTCGTACCACGCTCCGCCGCACGCTCCGGGGGTCGGTGCGCGCTAGACTCAGAAGCCGTTCGGCCGCCTCATCGGCCCCGAATCACGCCAGGGGATCAGCCAGCCCGTGTTCGGACGACACAAGCGAGAGATCGAAGAGGCCGCGCGCGAGGCGGAACGGCGCGCCCTGTTCGAGGAGCTGGCCAAGCGACCCGACACCGTCTGCCCGTTCCTGGGGCTGGCGCAGGCGCGAGCCGAGTACAACGACGGCGTCACCGACGAGCATCGTTGCTACGCCTTCGGCGACCCCGCCGAGCTGTCGGCCGAGCAGCAGCACAAGGTCTGCCTGCAGCGGGGATACGGAAACTGCCCGCGCTACCTGCGCGGCGTGCTGGTCATTCCCACCGAGGAGCTCGAGGCGCTGCGGCGCCCCCATCCAGCCCCTCCCGTTCCGCCGCCCGTGCAGCGCCCCGCCGCGCAGCCGGCGGCCGCCGGCAGCGGGGGACGGCGACGAGGCCTGGTGGCGGTGGTGCTCGTCCTGCTGCTCGCGGTCGGCGGCGGCGGGGCGGCGTTCGTGCTGCTCAATAATGACGGGGTGGCGCAGCAGACGCCCAGCCCGACGCCGAGCGAGCCGGCGCCCAGCGCCAGTGTCAGCGCCGAATCGTCGGCGAGCTCGGTCCCTTCCGAGACCTCCGGCTCGACGCCGACTCCGGAGCCAACGCCCGCGCCCGCCGACGTCTTCGACTTCTACGAGGTCGCAGTGGATCCGGGCGTTGCCTATACGCTCTACGAGGTGGATGACGCCACTGGGGGCGTCGTCGGCAGCCGTCCCGCGGAATTCGACAACTTCTCGCAGGCGCGGGTAGAGGGGCTGGAGCGCGCCGATGGATCAGGGACGTTCCACTGGCGGACGTCCCAGGGAGATTACTTCGGCCTCTCGTACATCTATGACCCAGGTGGGCAGTTCCACAGCGGGCCCTTCCGCATCCGGGCGGTATACCGCACGCCGGAGGGTACCCGCAGCTCCGAGTACCTCCCAGAGGAGGAGCTCTCTAGGCCCCTGACCCGATAGAGTCGGACGGCCCCCATTAGTCGAGGCCTCGCCTACCACCGCGTGGTGGTACGTCGTCAGGCCGAGTCGCAAGTACCAGGACGAATGGCGACGCGCGCTGCGAAAAACACCTTGACGTGACGTTGACGGCCTGTAGAATGGCGCCCTGTGGCCCAAAGTGGGGCCAAATGGGGAGCAGTGGTGAAGACCGCGGATGGATCGGGCCTCCTTTCTCACCGGCGAGTTCAGGCACGCGCTGGACGACCGCGGTCGCGTCGCGGTCCCGGCCCGCTTCCGCGCCCGGCTGGGTGGCGGCGCGACCCTGGCGCGCTGGCTCGACAAGTGTCTCGGCCTGTTTCCGCAGGACGAGTGGGAGGAGCTGGCCACCAAGCTTCGGGGACTGCCGCTGACCAACCCACGGGCCCGCGAGTTCGCCAGGTTTATGTCGTCGGGTGCAGTCGAGGTCGAGCTCGATCGGCAGGGCCGCGTGCTGGTGCCTGGCTACCTGCGCGAGTACGCCGGCATCTCGGTGGGTGAGGTCGTCGTGGTCGGCGCCTTGAACCGGTTGGAGATCTGGGCGCCGGCCGCCTGGCAGCCGTATCGGGCCAAGATCGAGGACGAGCCGGAGGCGCTCGCCGAGCACCTCGCCGACCTCGGGATCTAGGGGACATGACGCCATGACGCACGTCACGTTCCCGCCATTCATGCGTCTCCGGGCCGATCGGCCCGCCACTCGACCAGAAAGGTGCAGCCGCGAATGGGAGAAGGGCACCTGCCGGTCCTCGTCGACGAGGTTCTCGCCTCTCTCGACGTTCGGACGGGCAGCTCCATCGCGGACTGCACGGTCGGTGGCGGAGGGCACGCCGAGCGGCTGCTGGAGGCCTCGTCTCCGGATGGTCGCCTGCTCGGCCTGGACGCCGACCGGGCGGCCATCACGGAGGCGCAACGCGTGCTGGCGCAGTACGGCGACCGCGTCGTGCTGCGCCAGGCCAACTTCGCGGAGATCTACGACGCGGCGAGCGAGGCGGGCTTCATCCCGCTCGACGCAGTCCTCTTCGACCTGGGCCTCTCTAGCTATCAGCTGGCCGACAGCCAGCGCGGATTCAGCTTCACGGCCGACGCGCCGCCGGACATGAGATTCGATGAAGAACGTGGTCTATCGGCCCTCGAGCTCATCGACCGTTCGTCGCAGCGAGAGCTCGCCGGAATCCTCGCGACGTTTGGTGAGGAGCGCCGTGCAGGCCGCATCGCGACGGCGATCCTGGCGGCGCGTGCGGAGGGTCGGCTGATGACCGCCGCCGATCTGGCCTCCGTGGTCGCGGCCGCTTCTCCGGCCCGCGGCGCTGACGCCGGCCGAATCCATCCAGCCACGCGCACCTTCCAGGCGCTGCGCATTGCGGTCAACCGCGAGGTCGAGGTGCTGGGAGCCGGCCTGGCCGGGGCATTGGCCGCGCTGCGGCCCGGCGGACGCCTGGCTGTCATCAGCTACCACTCCGGCGAGGATCGGATCGTCAAGCGCTTCATGGCCCGCGAGAGCCGCGACTGCGTCGAGGAGCCGTTGCCGCCGGTCTGCACCTGTGGACATCGGGCCCAGCTGCGCCTGCTCGCCAGGCGGGGGATCACGCCAACCGCCGACGAGGTTCGTCGGAACCGTCGCGCGCGCAGCGCTCGGCTGCGCGCCGCAGAAAAGCTCGTCCCGGGGGGCGACACCAGCTCGGAGAGGAGGGTCACGTCATGAGTCGAGGCCGATCACGCCACCAGGCCAGCCGCCGTCGCATGTACTCGACGCGGCAACGAGAGCTGCGCGAGCGGCGCCTGCGCGACGCGAACGAGGAGCAGCCATTCCTGGTCGACGGCGTGGCCGCAATCGAGATCGAGATCGAGGAGGGGCTCGACTTCGAGTCGCCGACCTCGTGGGCCGTGCGGCTTGCCGGCCGCGCCAGCGCCGCCTAGCCACCCGCCATGGCCGTCATCGGGGCTCGTCCCGCGACCGGAATCGGCATCTTCGGCCGTCGGCCGAGGGTGCGCGCCCGTGCGCCGGAGCGACCTCGCCGCCGATCGGGCGCCGGCCGTCGTCGGCGTGAGATGGCCGGCATCTCGAGCTTCCTGGTCGCGATCGCAGCCGCGGCCTGCCTGGGTCTCTTCTACCTCAGCCAGTCGAGCCACGTGGCGGCCACCGGCTACGAGATCGACGCGCTCCACGCCCAGCTGGCAGACCTTCGCAGCGACCAGCAGCAGCTCATCTTCCAGATCGGAGAGGCGCGCTCGCCGGCGGTGATCGAGCGACGTGCGCGCGCCAGGCTTGACCTCGTTCCGCTGCCCAACGAGGCCGTGACCTTCGCCACCACACCGACGCCGGCATTGACCGAACCAACCAACTGAACTGAAACGAGCGACCTCGCCCCACGCGGGGCGCAGTCGACGGAGTAGCCCATGCTCGCCAGGACCGACAGCCGTGCCCGCGCCCTGTTCCTGCTGATCGTGGCGGCCACGGTCGCAGGCGGGATCGGCGTGCGGCTCGCCTGGTGGCAGGTCATCGAACGCGACCGCCTGGCAACCATGGCGCTCCACCAGATGGCCCAGAACGAGGAGATCCCCGCCGAGCGCGGCGAGATCACCGATGCCAACGGGGTCCTGCTGGCGACGTCGGTCGAGCTCAGCTCAATCTTCGCCACCCCGCCCGACATCACCGATGTCGAGAGCACCGCCGCCGTCCTGTCGCGCGCGATCGGCATGCCGGTCGAGGAGCTCCGCACCCGGCTCGACACCGAGGATCCCTGGGTCTGGCTGCAACGCCGCGTCGAGCCGGCCGTCGCCCAACGGGTGCGCGACCTGCACCTGGACGGCGTTGGCATGCTCCCCGAGACGAAGCGCGTCTATCCGGTCGACGGCGTCTCTCCGGACAGCACCCTGGCCGCCCAGGTGATCGGCTTCGTCAACGTCGATGGCGTCGGGCAGTACGGCATCGAGGGTGGCGAGGACACGCTGCTCGCCGGGCTTCCCGGGTCGGTCACGGCGCAGGAAGACGTCATCGGCCGCCAGATCGCCGACTCGGTCTACCAGCTCCGCGAACCGGTCGATGGTGCGGACCTGCGGCTGACGATCGACGCCGGGCTTCAGCACCTGCTCGAGGCCACCATGTGGCAGACCTTCCAGCGGAACGCTGCCAGGGGCGTGACCGGCATCGTGATGGACGTCGAGACCGGCGCGATCCGGGCGATGGCGACGTTCCCGACCTTCGACGCAAATCGATACACGGAGATCGACCCCGAGCTGTTCACCAGCCCGGCCGTCGCCCGGCAGTACGAGCCCGGGTCGGTGATGAAGGCGTTCACCATCGCCGCCGCGCTGGACGCCGATGCGATCACCACCAGCACCACCGTGACCGATGACAACGACCTGCAGCTGGCTGACGTGCGGATTCAGAACGCGGACCGATACACCTCCCCGTATGGCCACGGTGAGCTGACCGCAGGCGACGTCCTGAAGCTGTCGAACAACGTCGGCGCGGCCCGCATCGGTCTTCTCCTGGGCCGTGAGCGCCTGTACGAGGCCCTGCGGCGCTTCGGCTTCGGCTCGCCGACCGGCATCGAGCTCGCCGGCGAGGCGACCGGGGTCGTCTGGAACCCCGACGGACCGAACGGCTCGGGCGACCTGACCGCCGCCCAGAACGCGTTCGGCCAGGGACTTTCGGTGACCGCCGTTCAGCTGGTTGCCGGGTACGCGGCGATCGCCAACGGCGGGACGCAGGTGACGCCCCACGTCATCGCCGGCTGGACCTCGCCGGACGGCACCTACCACCCGGTCGAGCAGCCGCCCGGGGAGCGCCTCATGCGCGAGGAGACGGCCAACACGGTCGTCCAGCTGCTGACCGACGCCGTCGACGACGGGATCGCACAGGCCGCCGGCGTGCCCGGCTACGCGATCGCCGGCAAGACGGGCACCGCGCAGATCGCCGGCCCGGTGACCGAGCAGGTCCAGGTAGGCACCGACGCCAACGGTGGGCCGATCTACGAGACGCAGACCCACAACCGCTACATCGACGGCTGGATCGACTCCAGCTTCATCGGGATCATGCCGGCCACCAACCCGAAGCTGGTGACCCTGATCCTGGTCCACCGTCCCTGGACGTGGGGCCGATACCAGATGGCCCAACGACCCGACGCGCTGTTCCGCGACCTGGCCCCCCGGATCCTGGACTACCTGGCCATCCCCCCGGACCGACCCGCGCAGCCGGTGGCCGGGGGGTGAGACTGCTAGACTCCGCCGGAGCCGCCGTAGGGAGCAGCGTGCCTCCGACGATCCGCCTGGACGACCTCCTGGCCGCCACCGGTGGCCGCCTGCTCGGTCCAACGACCGTCACCTCGTTCTCCACCGCCGCCGTCGATTCGCGCCGCGTCATCCCCGGCGCCGCCTTCGTGGCGCTGCACGGCGAGCGGGTCGATGGACACGGCTACGTCGGTGAGGCCGTGCGCAACGGAGCATCGGTCGCGATCGTCGAACGGTCGGTGGATCTGCCGGCCGGGCACGATGCCGCGCTGGTCCAGGTCACGGACGCGCTCCACGCGCTCCAGGAGCTGGCCGCCTGGTGGCGAAGTCGATTCGCGGTGCGGGTGGTCGGCGTCACCGGATCGACCGGCAAGACGATCGCCAAGGAGATCGTGGCCGACGTCCTGTCACGAACGCTCGAGACCCTGCGCAACGAGGGCAACCTGAACAGCGAGACCGGGCTGCCGATGACCCTGCTCCTGCTCGAGCCGTCGCACGAGGCGGCGGTCCTCGAGATGAGCATGTACACGGAAGGCGAGATCGCCCGCCTGGCGGAGATCGCTCGCCCCGAGCTGGGCGTGGTGCTGGCCGTGCACCCGACGCACCTCGAGCGCGCGGGCAGCCTCGACGCCATCGCGCGCGCCAAGGCCGAGCTGCCGGCGGCCCTCCCCCCCCACGGCCTGGCCGTCCTGAACGCCGACGACCCGCTGGTGGCCGCCATGCGCTCCATCACGCCCGCCGAAGTGCGCACCTTCGGGCTGAGCGAGGCGGCAGACGTTCGCGCGACCGACGTCGCCTCCGACGGGCTGGCCGGCACCTCCTTCACGCTGATCGCGCCCTGGGGCGCGCGCCGGCTCCGCTCGGCGACTCCGGGTCGCCACCTGGTGCCGCATGCGCTCGCCGCCGCTGCGGTCGCCGAGCGGCTGGGCGTGCCGCTCGACGAGGTCGAGGCCGGGCTGGCGGCCGGTAGCCACGCGGCGCACCGGATGGCCGTGCTGGAGGCGGCCGGCGGCGCGACCATCGTTGACGACACGTACAACGCGTCCCCGGTCTCGATGGGCGCGGCGCTCGACTTCCTGGCGGAGACGCCGATCGCTCCCGGTCGTCGCCGGCTGGCCGTGCTCGGCGACATGCTCGAGCTGGGGCCGGACGAGGAGCGGCTGCACCGCGAGATCGGCGCCAGGGCGGCGACCATCGTCGACGGGCTGGTCGCGGTTGGCGAGCGCGGTCGCTGGATCGGGGAGGCGGCGCTGGCGGCCGGCCTGGCACGGGTGTCGACGGCGCGTGACGCCGACGAGGCGGCCGCGGTGGTGGAGCGGGAGCTCGGGCCTCGGGTCGGCGACCTGCTGCTGGTCAAGGGATCGCGCGGGATCGAGCTCGACCGCCTGGTCGCCGCGCTTAGGACGGCAGGGCCATGACCATGCTGAGCATCGTGCTGGCGCTGCTGCTGGCGTTCGCCGGCGTGGTGCTGCTGGGGCCCGTCTACATCGGTCTCCTGCAGAGGCTGGGCTTTGGAAAGCAGATCCGGGTCGACGGCCCCGAGGGACACGTCCTCAAGGCCGGGACCCCGACCATGGGCGGGATGCTGATGGTGGTCGTGATCATGTTCCTGGCCATGGCGATGCGGATCGAGGACGTCTACACCCTGACGCCGATGCTGGCGCTGGTGGGGGTCGGGATCCTGGGGGCGATCGACGACTACGTGAACGCCCGCACCGGGTTCGGCATGCGCGGGCGCTACAAGCTCGTCTGGCAGACGGTCGTGGCGGGGCTTGCCGCCTTCTACTTCTGGCGCCACTTCCGGATCACCGAGATCAACGTCCCGCTGCTCGGCCAGTTCGAGATCGGGGCCGTCGTCTTCATCCTGTTCGTCGCCTTCGTGATCGTGGGCGCCAGCAACGCCGTCAACCTGACCGATGGGCTCGACGGCCTGGCGGGCGGCGTCCTGATCTTCAGCTTCGTCGCCTACCTGCTCATCGCGCTGGTCCCGGTGCCGGGCGTCCCGGAGGGCCGGCCGAACCTGGCGATCTTCTGCTCGCTGGTGATCGGGGCGCTGATGGGCTTCCTGTGGTTCAACGTTCATCCCGCCCAGATCTTCATGGGCGATTCCGGGGCCCTCTCCATGGGCGCGACGCTCGCCGTGGTCGCCACCATCACCGGCCAGCTTCCGCTGCTGGCCGTGATCGGCGCGGTCTTCTTCGCGGTGATCATGAGCGTCGTCCTGCAGGTCGTCTCGTTCCGGCTGCGCGGGCAGCGGATCTTCCGCATGGCGCCACTGCACCACCACTTCGAGCTGATCGGCTGGGCGGAAGAGAAGATCACCGTCCGCTTCTGGATCGTCAGCGCCCTGGCCGGGCTGCTCGGCTTCAGCCTCTTCTTGGCCAGCGTCAACGCGCTCCAATAGGACCGATGACCACGATGACCGCTCCCGTCACCACGCTCGACGACCTGAAGGGTCGCCGGGTCGCCGTGCTGGGGCTGGCGCGCTCGGGCGCGGCGGCCGCGCGCATGCTCGCCGATGCGGGGGCGATGGTGACGATCTACGACCGGCGCCCGGCCGGCGAGCTCGCCGACGCGGTCTCCTCGCTCGGGGATCGCTCGGTCGAGCTGGCGCTGGCGGCGGAGCCGGCGACGGCGCGGGCGCTGCTCGCCGCGTCGGACCTGATCGTCACCAGTCCGTCGGTCTCGGCGCGCTTCCCGACCACCGACCCGTGGCTGCGTGAGGCGCTGCTGGCGGCCGAGGCCGAGGGTGCCGAGCTGGTCTCGGAGGTCGAGCTCTTCCTGCGGCTGACCCGCGCGCGGGTGCTGGCGGTGACCGGCACCAAGGGCAAGACGACCACCACCGCGCTGCTCGGCGCGATCCTGGAGGCCGGCGGCGTCCCGCACGCGGTGGGCGGGAACATCGGGACTCCGCTGGTGGAACGGGTCGCCGATCTCGGGCCCGACGACTGGGCTCTCCTGGAGCTCTCCGAGCTGCAGCTGCCGACCATCTCGCGCGGCGCCGAGATCGCGGTCTACACCAACATCGCCGCGGACCACCTGGATCGCCACGCCAGCCTGGACGCATACCGGGCGGTCAAGGCGCGGCTGGCCGAGCTCACGGCGCGCAGCGGCCGCGTGGTCCTGAACGCGGATGATCCCGGCTGTCGCGAGCTTGGGGCGCGGCTGCCCGCGGCATCGATCGCGTGGTACGGCCTCCAGGCCGCCGAGCCGTGGCTCTCCGGCTGCCTGTCGGATGGCTGGCTGGAGGTCCGTGGCGAACGGGTCATGCCGGCCGCCGAGGTGCCCGTTCCCGGCCGCCACCTGCTGGCCGACGTCCTGGCCGCCGCCCTGGCCGCCTCCCTGGCTGGCGTGGCGCCGGCCGCGATCGCCAGCGGCATCCGAGGGTTCACCGGCGTCCCGCACCGGCTGGAGCAGGTCGGCGATCGGGGCGGCGTTCGCTACGTCAACGACTCGCAGGCCACCATCCCGCTGGCCGCGATCGCGGCGCTTGAGGCCTACGCTCCGGCGCGGGTGGTGCTGATCGCCGGCGGCCAGGGCAAGGGCCTCGACTACGGCCCCTTCGCCGACGCGATCGCCGAGCGTTGCCGCGCCGCGGTCCTGATCGGCGAGACCGCAGCAGAGCTGGAGCGCCTGATCGGCGAGCGGGTGCCGGCTCGCCGCGCGGCGACAATGGCCGAGGCGGTGGAGGTCGCCGGCGGCCTGGCGCGCGCGGGCGACGTCGTCCTCCTCTCACCGGCGGCCGCCAGCTTCGACATGTTCGCCGACTACGCGGCGCGTGGTGACGCGTTCCGCTCGGCGATCGTGGCGCTCGGCGCGGGGAAGCAGGCGCCATGAGCGCGGTGGCCACGACCGCCGCGGCGCGACGCACGGCCGCAGCCCGCAGCGGGGTCAAGCGCGAGCGGCACCAGGTCAGCTACCCGTTGCTCACCGCCGTGATCGCGTTGGTCGCGATCGGCGTGGTGATGGTCTACTCCGCCTCCAGCGTCCGCTCCTACCTCGCGGGCAGCGACCCGGCGGCCCAGGGCCTGCAGCAGGCGATCTGGGCCGGCCTGGGACTGGGCGCCATGCTGATCGCCAGCCGCGTTGACTTCCGCGTGCTGCGCTACCTGGCCATCCCCGCCTACGTCCTGGCGCTCGTGCTGCTTGCCATCGTCCTCGTTCCCGGCGTCGGCGCCGAGGTTGCCGGCTCGCGGCGCTGGATCGTGGTGCCGGGCGTGGGCAGCTTCCAGCCCGCCGAGCTGGCCAAGCTGGCGATCTGCCTCTACCTCGCGCACTGGTTCGACCGGCGCGGGCGCGACGCGCGATCGTTCTGGAACGGCCTGGTGCCCTTCGGTTTGCTGGTGACGCCCGGCTTCCTGCTGATCGCGCTCGAGCCCGACCTCGGGACCTCCGGCGTGTACGCCATCAGCGCGCTCGCCATCTTCTTCATGGCCGGCGCCAACCTCCTCTACCTGACGGCCATCGGTTCCGGCGTCCTTGTCGCCGCGTACGTGATGATCACCAGCACGCCCTACCAGCTGCAGCGCGTCCAGAGCTTCCTCGACCCATTCCGCGACCCGCTGGGCACGGGCTACAACGCGATCCAGGCACTGCTGGCGCTGGCCCTGGGCGGGATCGCCGGGCAGGGGCTCGGCGCGAGCCGCCAGAAGTTCCTCTACCTGCCCGCCCCGTCGACCGACTTCATCTTCGCCATCATCGGCGAGGAGTGGGGGCTGATCGGCACGCTGACCGTCCTCGCCCTCTTCGTTGTCCTCGCCTACCAGGGCTACCGGATCGCGATCCACGCGCCGGACACCTTCTCCGGGCTGCTCGCGGCCGGCATCACGACCTGGCTGGTGGCGCAGGCCTGCATCAACATGATGGTCGTCACCGCCCTGCTGCCGGTCACCGGTATTCCGCTGCCGTTCATCAGCTACGGCGGATCGGCCCTCACCATCAACCTCGTCGCGGTCGGCATTCTGCTGTCGATCTCGCGCGAGACATCCCAGACAGGATCCTTGGTCGATGCGGTGTTCAGTGTCGGGCGGCGGGACAGGCGGGCACGTGTACCCCGCGCTGGCCGTCGCGCGGGCCCTGCGCGACGCGCAGCCCGAGCTTGAGCTTTCGTACGTGGGCGGCGTCCGCGGCATGGAGCGGCGGATCGTCGGTGACGAGCTGCCCTACCACCAGCTGGTCGTCCGCTCGCTGCGCAGCAGCGGCCGCGACCCGCACCTGGTCCTCGATCCCATCCGCCTGGCGGCGTCGGTCCCACAGGCGTGGTGGCTCCTGCGCCGGCTGCGTCCGGCCGCGCTCTTCACCACGGGTGGCTACCTGGCGCTTCCGCTCGTGCTCGCCGCCCGGGCACGCAACATCCCGACCATGGTCTGGGAGGGCAACGTGATTCCCGGCCGCTCGACCGCGGTCGTCGGTCGCCTGGCGACCCGCGTGGCGGTCTCGTTCCCGCCCACCCTGGCGGCCTTCCCCGGCCGCGCCTTCGCCTCGGGCACGCCCATCCGCTCCTTCGCCGGCGTCGATCGCGACCCGGCGCGGGCCTCCTTCGCGGTCGGGCCGGAGGAGCGACTGCTGCTCGTCTTCGGCGGCTCGCAGGCGGTTGCCCGCATCACGGCCGCGCTCGACGAGGCCCTGGAGCGGCTGCTAGCCGACTGGCGGATCCTGCACGTCGCGGGCGACGCGGGCATGCCGCGGGCGGAAGGGCTTCGCGCACGACTTCCCGCCGAGCTGGCGGGTCGCTACCAGCCCGTCCCGTTCCTGACCGACAGAATGACCGATGCCCTGGTCGCCGCCGACCTGGTCGTCGGGCGCGCGGGGTCGTCCACCTGCGCCGAGGTGGCGGCCGTCGGCGTGGCCGCGATCCTCGTCCCGTATCCCCACGCCGGCGCGCACCAGGACGCCAACGCGGCCTGGCTCGCTGACCAGGGCGCGGCGGTGGTGGTGCCCGACGCCGAGCTGGACGGCGAGCGACTGCTCGCCGAAGCGCAGCGCCTGCACGACGACGCGACGCGCGTGACGATGGCCGATGCGGCCCGCCGGCTCGGACGGCCTGACGCCGCGGCGCGCATCGCGGATGAGCTGCTCGCCATGGCCCAGGGACGCCCGCTGCCGTCCCAGCTCGCGGCCGGCGACGCGTGAGCGCCGCGGCCGTCCCGCGCCAGTCGTCGACGGCGCTCGCCCGGCTCGACCGGCTGGCGGCCGAGCGGGGGATCGAGATTGTGCCGGATGCTCCCCTGGCTCCGCTCACCACGCTTCGGGTCGGCGGAGCGGCCGACCGGATGGCCGCGCCATCCGAGCGCGACGCGCTGCTGGCCGCGCTCCGCCTGGCGCGGGACGCGGAGGTCCCGTGCTTCGTGCTCGGCAACGGCAGCGACCTGGTGGTGGCGGACGCCGGCATCCGCGGGCTCGTGGTCCGCAACCGGGCCAGGGCCGCGGCGGTGGATTCCGAGACGCTCAGCGCGGAGGCCGGCGCGCCGATGGTAATGCTGGTGAAGCGCTGCACGGCCGCCGGGCTGGCCGGGCTGGAGTTCGGGATCAGCATCCCCGGCACGCTCGGCGGAGCCGTATGGGCCAACGCCGGCGCCCACGGGGGAGAGGTGCGCGACCTGCTGATCAGCGCCGACGTCTGGGATCCAGCGACGGACGAGGTCACCACCCTGGCCAACGCCGACTGCGGCTTCGCCTATCGCGAATCGCGATTCAAGCACTCGGGCGAGGTCGTGCTCGACGCGAGCCTGCGGCTGAGCGGCGGCGACCCCGCCGCAATCGGCGAGCAGGTCGCGGCGCACCAGGCCCAGCGCCAGGCCACCCAGCCGCTCGCCGACCAGAACGCGGGCAGCGTCTTTCGGAATCCGCCGGGCGACCACGCGGGTCGGCTGATCGAGGCCGCGGGCCTCAAGGGCCGGCGCGTGGGCAGCGCCATAGTCAGCCCGCTGCACGCCAACTTCATCGTCACCGAGCGTGACGGCCGGGCCGCGGACGTTCGCGCCCTGGGCGAGCTGGTCCGCGCCACGGTCACGGATCGCTTCGGCGTGGAGCTCCAGTACGAGATCGAGTTCGTCGGCGCCTGGGACGACGGCGACCCGGGTACGACCTCATGAGCCCTCGCATCCGGGTCGGGATCTTCGCCGGCGGGCGTTCGGCCGAGCACGAGGTCAGCGTCAGCTCGGCGGAGTCGGTGCTGCGTGCCATCGACCGGGAGCGCTTCGAGCCGTACCTCATCTACATCGACCGCGCCGGTCGCTGGCATCTGCCCTCCGGACCGGCCGCCGAGCTCGGGAACGGGGCGCTTGCAGCACAGCTCGGGACCGAGACCCCGGCGGAGCACACCGCCAGCCTGGCCCACCGGTCCAACCTGCCGGTCCGCCGCGACGCCGACGCCGACGCGCTGGCGCCGCGAGCCGCCCTGCGCTCCCTGGCCGACGCGATCGACATCGCCTTCCTGGTCCTGCACGGCCCGTTCGGTGAGGACGGCACGCTGCAGGGGTTCCTGGAGCTGGCCGGGATCCCCTACACCGGCGCCGGGGTGCTCGCGAGCGCGGTGGCCATGGACAAGGTGGTCTTCAAGGACCTCATGCGCGGACACGACCTGCCGGTTGTCGACTACGCCTGGTTCCGTCGGTCTGCCTGGACCGATGCCCCCCAGGACGTGCTGCGGGAGGTCGGGTATCGGATCGGGCCACGCTCGGTGGTCAAGCCCGCGCGGCTGGGAAGCAGCGTGGGCATGTCGCTGGTTCACGCCGCCGAAGAGCTTCCCGCCGCCATGGACGAGGCCTTCCGCTACGACAGCAAGGTCCTGGTCGAGGCCTACGTTCCGAACGCCCGCGAGCTGGAGTGCGGCGTGCTCGGCAACGACCAGCCGATCGTGTTCGAGCCGGGCGAGGTGCGCAGCCATCGCGAGTGGTACGACTACGCCTCGAAGTACACCGCCGGGCTGGCCGACGTCATCCCTCGCGCCGAGGTCGAGCCGGAGCTCGCGGCGCGTGTCAAGGAGCTGTCGCTGGCGGCCTACCGCGCGGTCGACTGCGCCGGCATGGCGCGGGTCGACTTCCTTGTGCCCGATGGCAGCGTCTACATCTCCGAGATGAACACGATCCCCGGCTTCACGACCACCAGCATGTTCCCCAAGCAGGCCGAGCTGGCCGGGATCGGCTTTGCCGAGCTGGTCGCCAGGCTGGTCGACCTGGGATTCGAGAAGGCGGCCGAGGAGCGCGCGCCCGAATGAGCGCCGCCGCGCTGCGGCCGCGCAAGCGGTCGGCTGGCCACGCGCGTCGATCGAAGCCGGCGCTCGCCCGCCGCGTCGGTCGTAGGCTGCCCGCGCGCGGGCGCATTCTCGCCCTCGTCGCGTTCGCCTTGCTGCTCGCCGCGGGCGTGACGCTCGTGAACGGCCCCTGGCTGCGGGTCGAGCGGCTGGCTCATGCCGGCGAGCGCTACACGCCGGCGGCCACGCTGGACAAGGTCCTCGCCGCCTACCGCGGCCTCCCGCTGCTGGCGGTCGACAGCCGCGACATCGTGGCGCGGCTCCGCAGCCTGCCGGCGGTGGCGAGCGCGGAGGTCAGCGCCGTCCTGCCCGACGAGCTGCGCGTCACGATCGCCGAGAAGCAGCCGGCCTTCACCTGGGTCACCAGCACGCTGAGGCTGGTCGGTGCCACCGACGGCACGCTCATCGGCGAGCTGCCGCCCGATGCCGAGGTGCCGGCCGACCTGGCCGACCTGCCGGCGATCGACGACCAGCGGCGCCGCAGCAGGGGGCTGATCATGGGCGACGTCATTCCCGCCGACGAGCTGAGCATGGCGCTGCGCCTGCTGGAGGTGGAGCCGGCGCTGCTGGGCTCGGCGTCGAGCGGGCTGAGCCTGCGGATCGACACCGAGTACGGCTTCGTGCTGGTCTCGGCCCAGCCGGCCTGGCAGGCGGCGCTCGGCTTCTACGGGCTGGACCCGGCGGGCGACGAGGTGGCGGCCGAGACCCGCTTCGACCAGCAGGCGGCGGCGATCCGCACCCTCTTCGCCAGCCAGCCGGAGACATCGGTCAGGTGGGTGGATGCCCGCAACCCGGGGAGGGTATATTGGGCTCCGTAGAGGTCGCGGCGCCAACCACCGTGTGGCGCGCGGCGGGCACTGGAACCTTCCCCGATGTGGCTCCCCCTGGTCGGCCTTGCGCTCGGAATCGCGCTCGGGCTGGTGCTGAACGTCAACGTCAGCCCAGACCTGGCGCGCTACAGCGCGGTGGGCATTCTGGCCGGGCTCGACTCGGTGCTGGGGGCGATCCGGGCCGAGCTGGACGCCCATTACGACAACCGGGTCTTCCTCTCCGGCTTCGTGACGAACGCACTGGTGGCGGTTGCGCTCACCTTCGTCGGCGACCGGCTGGGGATCGATCTGTACCTCGTCGCGCTGTTCGCCTTCGGGCTGCGCATCTTCCAAAACGTCGCCCTCATTCGCCGCCACTTCCTGTAGGCTCGAACCGCAGTCGGACGCCGCGGAGCGTGCGGCGGGACGTTCGGAGGTAGCTTGGACAGGGAGACGGTGCTGGTCGGCATCGATGCCGGCACGACCAAGGTGACGACGCTGATCGGCGAGGTTGCCCGCACCGGTGACGTGAGCATCATCGGCTACGGGATCGCCCCCTCGGTCGGGATGAAGAAGGGGATGGTCGCCAACATCGACCAGACCGTGAACTCGGTCGCCGCCAGCCTGGAGAAGGCCGAGCGGCTCTCCGGCTACAAGATCAGCTCCGCCTTCGTCGCCGTCGGCGGCAGCCACATCACCAGCCAGAACAGCCGCGGCGTGGTAGCCGTCTCGGGTCACAAGCGCGAGGTGAGCCGGGAGGACGTGGCGCGCGCCACCGAGGCGGCCAAGGCGATCCAGACCCCGTCCAACCGCGAGATGCTGCACGTCCTGCCGCGTGGCTACATCGTCGACGGCCAGGAGGGGATCAAGGACCCGCTCGGCATGAGCGCGGTGCGGCTCGAGGTCGAGACGCACATCGTCTTCGGGGCGGCAACCTCGATCCAGAACCTGTCCAAGTGCATCGCCAACGCCAACGTCCAGATCGACGAGCTGGTGGTCGGCTCGCTGGCCGCCGGCGAGGCGACCCTGACCGATACCGAGAAGGAGCTCGGCGTGCTGGTGGCCGACATCGGCGGGGGCACGACCGACATCGCCATCTTCACCGATGGCGCCGCCTACCACTCCGCCGTCCTGCCGGTGGGCGCCATCAACGTGACGAATGACGTGGCGATCGGCCTGCGCACCAGTCTGAACCTGGCCGAGGAGATCAAGATCAAGCACGGGACCGCGAACCTGGCCGAGGTGCAGCCCGAGGAGCTGCTCAACGTGGCGGTGCTCGGCGACGGCGGCGGGCAGACCATCCAGCGCAAGAAGCTGTGCGAGATCATCGAGGCGCGGATGAGCGAGATCTACTCGCTCATCGGCGAGGAGGTGAAGCGCTCCGGCCACGGCGGCATGCTGCCGGCGGGCGTGGTGCTGACCGGCGGTGGGGCGCGAATCGGTGGCGCCGCCGAGCTGGCGCGCGAGGTCTTCCAGATGCCGGTGCGGGTCGGGTCACCCCAGGGCGTGGGCGGGCTGATGGACCAGCTCTCCAACCCCGCCTTCAGCACCCCGATCGGGCTCCTGCTGTGGGGCGCCAACCAGGCCGGCGCCGAGCCGATCGGTTACGCCACCGGCTCACCGGTCGGCGCCGGCCTGGGCCGCGTGGCAGACTGGATTCGAGGCCTCTTCCCCGGCTGATCTCGGGCACGGGCGCGGCTGCCGAATCCCGGTGTGCGACCAACAGTCGGGTTACGCGAGTCGATGGCCGTCGCGGGACGCCTCGCCACGCTCAGCGCTCCTGTCCGGAACCGCACCGAGGCACATAACGCGCCCCACAGTCGCGAGCCGGCGGTCGCGCGCCTATTTCGGCAGCGCGCGTTCTCAGACGCGAATGACAGCAGCGGTAGAGGCCCGCCAGACCCCGCATGTCGTTGCCGGGCACACGATTCGTGCTCCTGCGGCGCGGCGATAGCGGTCGACGCCCCTCCAGCGCTGTCACGATTCGCAGGTGAGCAGTTGCGGCGGTCGCGGGCCAGTTGACGCGAATGCAGGCGGCATCTGAGAACGACGTTCAGGCTGTGACCTGTGGACGCGGGTGCCGGTCCATCCACCACCAATTTAGGCAATGTGGACAACTCGGCTGGAGGATGTGGATAAATCCGGCCACGCGGCACGGGTGAGGTGGCTAGAATCGGACAAACCCGCGGCGAGACGGGTTTGGCCACGCCCTCCATACGCGCAGGAGACCCCTCATGCCGCTTCGCTCTGACGCAGAACACTTCGCGCTCATCAAGGTCATCGGCGTCGGAGGCGGTGGCAGCAATGCCGTGAACCGGATGATTCGCGCCGAGATGATGGGCGTCGAGTTCATCGCGGTGAACACGGATGCGCAGGCTCTCCTGCAGAGCGATGCACCTCACAAGATCCGCATCGGTGACAAGCTGACGCGAGGCCTGGGCGCCGGTGCCGACCCGGCCGTCGGCCAGCGAGCTGCCGAGGAGGACTCGGAGAAGATCTACGAGGCGCTCAAGGACGCCGACATGATCTTCATCACGGCGGGCATGGGCGGCGGGACCGGCTCGGGCGCGGCCCCGATCATCGCCGAGATCGCGAAGGACCTCGGCGCCCTGACGGTTGGGGTCATCACCAAGCCGTTCAGCTTCGAGGGCGTGCGCCGCAAGCTGGTGGCGGAGCAGTACTCCGAAGCGCTCAAGGACAAGTGCGACACCCTCATCACGATCCCGAACGACCGCCTGCGGGAGGTGGTCGACAAGAAGACGAGCATCCTGGACGCGTTCCGCGTGGTCGACGACGTGCTGCGCCAGGGCGTGCAGGGCATCAGCGACCTGATCACCGTCCCCGGCCTGATCAACCTCGACTTCGCCGACGTCAAGACGATCATGCGCGACGCCGGGTCATCGATGATGGGGATCGGGATCGGGACCGGCGAGAACCGGGCGGTCGAGGCGGCGCGCGCCGCGGTCATGAGCCCGCTGCTGGAGGTCAACATCCAGGGCGCTCGCGGCATCCTCTTCAACGTCACCGGCGGCAGCGACCTCGGCCTGTTCGAGGTCAACGAGGCGGCCGAGGTGATCAAGGAGGCGGCCGATCCCGAGGCGAACATCATCTTCGGCACGGTGATCGACGACCGGATGCGGGACGAGGTCAAGGTGACGGTCATCGCCACCGGCTTCGACGGCACCAAGAAGGTGCGGCCGCAGGGTCGGGGGGTCTCGGCGGCGGCCGAGGTGGCGAGCGGGATCGAGTCGTCGCTGGACGAGCGCAGTCGGGAGATCCTGGCCGAGATCGAGCGAGAGCGAAAGCAGCAGCAGGAGCTCGAGGACCAGATGCCCGCGCCCTCGCCGTTCGCGGTCGAGCACGACGAAAGCCGGGTCACCGAGCGGCAGCCACTCCAGGTCCGCTCCGGGTCCGACCGCCCGTCCTACGCGGACACCGACCTGGACATCCCGTCCTTCCTGCGCCGCAAGAGCGACTAGCCCGCTCTGGACCGTTCGTCGTTACCGGAGCGTCCATGTTCGATCCCGATCCGGGTCGGCAGTACTCACCGTGCTACATGCGTCGCACTCGTGCCGTTTGGTGTCACCGCTAGGCACCCTGCGTACTGACAAGTAACCGATTCGCGTCAATCCGGCGCCATGCAGCACCGGATGTACTTGCTGTGGCAGATTGCGCCGTCGGCGCTTGCTGGCGGATCCCTGCGCGGCGCCCGATGCGTGCGAATCGAGTCGCTTGCAGCACGGGGCGTGCTGCGGGGCTCGGACCGACAGCCTAGGCTGTCTGCGTGGAACCGATCGTCGAGCCGCTGCTTACTGCCGAACTGATCGGCGACCGCTACCGACGCCTCGTGGCGCGCCTGCGCGCGGCCGCGGAGGAGGCCGGGCGCGATCCGGACGGCTTCCGCGTGCTTGCCGTCACCAAGGGATTCGGCCTGCAGGTGGTGCGCGCCGCGCGCGAGGCGGGGCTCAGCTCGTTCGGCGAGAACCGCGTCCAGGAGGCGCTTCCGAAGGTCGCCGCGCATCCCGACGCCGACTGGCACCTGGTCGGCCGGCTGCAGTCGAACAAGGTGCGGCCAGCCCTCGCGGCATTCGGGACGATCCACTCCGTCGACTCGCTCGACCTCCTCCGCCGGCTCGAGCGGATCGCCCACGATGACGACCGTAGGGCGCGGCTCCTGCTCGAGGTCAACCTGAGCGCGGAGGCGGCCAAGGCCGGCTTCGATGCCGAGTGGTTCACCACCGAGTCGCGCCGGCGCGGCGAGCTGGCAGCGGCGCTGGCCAATGCGCGTCACGCACCGGTGATCGGGCTGATGACCATGGCGCGCGACGGCGACACGCCGGCCGAGGCGCGAGCAACCTTCGGCCGGCTGCGCCGGCTGCGCGACGCGCTGCAGCAGGCCTCCGGCCTGGCATTGCCGGAGCTGTCGATGGGGATGACCGCAGACGCCGAGGCTGCGGTGGGGGAGGGCGCCACCCTGGTCCGAATCGGGACGGGACTCTTCGGGCCGCGGCCGGCCTGACGCGCCGGGCTGCTATCCTCGCCGGCGATGTCCGAAGTGCTCACCAACTTCCTCGGCCTGCTGGCACTGGTCCTGACCTTCCTGATCCTGGGGCGGGTCCTCGTCAGCTGGACGCAGCCGAGCGGCGGAGGCGGGGTCACCGCGTTCCTGTACCAGGTGACGGAGCCGATCCTGGCCCCCATCCGGCGGGTGATCCCGCCGACCGGCGGCATCGATTGGGCGCCGATGATCGCCATCTTGCTGCTTGGCATCCTGACCCGCGCGTTCCTTCGCTAGGCGGCCTTGGCCAGCCTCGCCGTCCTAGTCACGCCACGCGCCGCGGCGGATCGGGTCGGCCCCGTCGAGGGCGGCGTCCTGCGCGTTCGCGTCACGCGGCCACCGGCCGACGGGGAGGCGAACCGGGCGGTGCAGCGGCTGGTCGCACGGGCGCTCGAGCTGCCTCCCGGCAGTCTGAGGCTCGTCTCGGGCGAGCGGTCGCGGCACAAGCGGTTCGCGATCGACGCCCTGTCCGCAAGGGAGCTCGCCGCCCGCCTGGCGCGGATCGACGAGCCCGCGGATTGAAGCCGTGCTGGCCCCGAGGCTATACTGCGCCTCCCTCGGTGGGCGATTGGCTCAGCTGGTTAGAGCGCACGGTTCACATCCGTGAGGTCACTGGTTCGAATCCAGTATCGCCCACCATCCTCACGCCACCGGACTGACCCATGCCGTCGCCGCTCGCCCGCATGCGCGCCCGATTCCGTGCCGTGCGAATGCTCCAGCCGCTGGCCCGGCGCGACTACGCGCTGCTGACCGCTGGCTCGGTCATCTCGCTGCTTGGCGACGGCTTCTTCTCGGTCGCGCTGGCATGGCAGGTCTACGAGATCAGCAACGTCCCGACCGCCCTCTCGATCGTTGGCGTGGCCTGGACGCTGCCGCTCGTGCTCTTCCTGCTCCTTGGCGGCGTCTTCACGGACCGATACGACCGCCGTTGGCTGATGATCGGCGCAGACCTGGTGCGTGCCGCCGCGGTGGGCGTGCTCGGCCTCCTCTCGGTCGCCGGCCTGATCGAGCTGTGGCACGTCGTCGCCCTGATCGCTTTCGTCGGGCTCGGCGACGCCTTCTTCAACCCGGCCTCCACCGCGATCGTGCCCGACGTGCTGCCCGACGAGGAGCTGCCCCAGGCGAACGCGCTGCAGGGGCTGGTGCGCCCACTCATGTTCCGCCTGGTCGGTCCGGCGCTCGGCGGCTTCGTGGTTGCGCTGCTGGGGGCCGGGAGCGCGTTCCTGGTGGACGCGGCCACCTTCCTCGTCTCTGCGGCCGCGATCAGCGCCATCGCCGTGCGCCCCACCCGCGAGGTGGTCGCGCACGGGCTGCGGCAGACGGCCGTCGAGGTGGGGGAGGGGCTCGCCTTCGTGCGGCGCACTCCGTGGCTGTGGGCGACGCTGGTGGCCGCCATGTTCAGCCTGCTCGTCTTCATCGGTCCCACGCAGGTGCTCCTGCCCTTCCTGGTCAAGAACAGGCTGCACCTGGGACCAGAGGCGCTGGGCACGATCTTCGCGGTCAGCGGCATCGGATCGGTCGTCGCCGCCATCGGTCTCGGCCAGCGGGGCCTCCCGCGCCGCCGCATCACGGTCATGTACGCCACCTGGACGGCGGGCGTCGCGCTCCTCGCCGGGTATGGGCTGATGGACTCGCTCTGGCAGGCGATCCTTGTCGGCGCGCTCAGCGCGGCGCTGTTCGAGGTCGGCCAGATCATCTGGGTGACGCTGCTGCAGACCCTGGTGCCGCGCGACCTGCTGGGTCGGGTCTCCAGCCTCGACTGGCTGGTCTCCACCGGCCTCGTGCCGGTCTCGTTCGCGCTCACCGGACCGGTGGCGGGCGCGCTCGGCCCGGGTACGACGATGATCGGGGCCGGGCTGCTCGGTGCGGTCCTGATGGGCGCCCTCCTGTTCGTGCCGGGCGTGCGGGATCCCGAGCGCGCTCCGGCCGACGCGGGGCCCGGTGGTAGGCTCGCCGCGTGACCCGCCACGACGGGACCGGCTGACCGGAGGTCGAATGCCTGCCGCAGCCGCTCCACTCCGCGTCGCGATCCTGGCGGAGTCATACCTGCCCTACCTGTCAGGCGTCACCGTCTCAACCAATGCGCTCGCACGCGGCCTCGGCGCGGCCGGCCACCACGTGCTGGTCGTGGCCCCGCGTCCAGCCGGCGGCGCCGCACCGGCGAGCGCCGGCTCGGCTGGCCCCGAGCCGGCGTACGCCTGGCTGCCCTCGTACCAGCCGCCGGCACCAGCCCCGGCCGGCTACCGGATCCCGTGGCCCATGCCGTCGGCCGCGCTGCGCGCAGCGGCCGAGTTCGCGCCGGACGTCGTGCACGCCCAGTCGCCGTTCGTCTCGGGGCTGATGGCGCGCCGCCTGGCTCGGCGCGCGGGCGCCCCGCTGGTCTTTACCCATCACACCCGGTTCGGCGACTATCGCCACTACTTCGGTCCCCTGGCGCGACCGGGTTCCGCCGCCGTGGATGCCTACCTCCGCGCCTTCTGGGCCGGCTGCGCGGCGATCGTCGCGCCCGGGCCGGAGCTGGCCGACGAGATCCGCGCTCGGCTCGGAGTGCGGCACCGTCCCCTGGTGCGGACGATCCCGACCGGGGTCGACCTCCACGAGATCCGCGCCCTGCCCAGGCCCGACGTGCGGACCGCCGCCGGCTGGCCGGCCGAGGCCGTGGTGGTCGCCTCGCTCGGCCGCCTGGCACCCGAGAAGAGCGTCGACCTGCTGGTCGACGCCTTCGCGTTGGCGGCCGGGGTCGATCCGGAGATGCGGCTGCTCCTGGTCGGCGGCGGCCCGTCGGAGGCCGCCCTGCGCGACCGCGGCACGCGGGCCGACATGGCAGGCCGGCTTCACCTCAGCGGCCAGCTGCCACGACGCGAGGCAATCTCGCTCATCCGCGGCGCGGACCTGTTCGCCTTCGCGTCGCGGACCGAGACGCAGGGCCTGGTGCTCGCCGAGGCGCTGGCCGCTGGCCTGCCTGTCGTCGCGCTAGACGGCCCTGGCGTCCGCGACTCCGTTCGCGACGGGGTCGACGGCGTGATCGTGCCGGCAGAGCCGGCCGCCGACCGCACGGTGCGGCTCGCGGCCGCGATCGGCGCCCTGGCGGCGGATCACCCGCGGCGGGAAGCGCTCGCCGCGGCCGCCGGATCGGGCGCCGACCGGTTCGATGCCAAGCGCCGGGTGGAAGAGGTCCTCGCGCTCTATCGCGAACTCCTGGCGCGCCCCGGCTGACGCCCGCGGAAGGGGCCTAATCCCGGTTGCGCGGATTCGGTCGCGGCGTACAATGCCGCCAATGCGAGCGAGCCTGACCGCCCGGTACCTCTCCCACCCGACCATCGACTTCGGTGCCGGACGAGCCTCGAGCCGCCTGCCGCGCCTTGGCCTGAGCCGCGCCGCCACGGTCTACCACCTCCGTCGCGGCTCGCGTCACGCGCTGCCGACGGTGCTCTCGCTGCGCTCGCAGACGAGCCGCTTCCGCTTCCCGTCGGTCGGCCGCCCTGGTCGCATCCGCGACCGCCGCGCCGTCCTTCCGCTCGGGCTGTCGCGCGCCCGCCGCGCGTAGCGGCGCGTGGCGGCCCTGCGCAGCGCCCGCGCAACCTCGGCCGGGGGCGTCGTCCATCGGACCGTCGACGGTCGGGTTCAGATCGTTCTCGGGCACCGTCGTGAGCCGCCGCTCTGGGCGCTGCCGAAGGGCACGCCGCACGCCGGCGAGACGCTGGAGGAGACGGCCCTGCGCGAGGTGCGCGAGGAGACGGGCCTGATCCTGGAGCTCGAGGCGCCGATCCGCTCAGTCAGCTACGTCTTCGTGCGGGGGCGCACGCGCTTCCACAAGACGGTCCATTTCTTCCTGATGCGCGCCGTTGGCGGCGACGTCAGCCGCCACGACCGAGAGTTCGACGAGGTCCGCTGGGTCGACCTGGACGAGGCGCTCGAGCTGATGACCCATGCCACCGAGCGTGCGCTGGTGGAAGGGGCCGCCCAGCTGATCGCCGCGCGCGCGAACGGTGCCGCGCAGCCGGCGGCGAGCCGGGCCGGGCCATGACCGAGGCGCCGGTCGCGCTGCGTCGCACGCCGCTTCACGCCGCGCACGAGGCGCTGGGTGCCAGGCTGGTGCCGTACGCCGGCTACGAGATGCCGGTGCAGTACGGCTCGATCATCGAAGAGCATCGCACCGTCCGCGCCGCGGTCGGCCTCTTCGACCTGTCGCACATGGGCGAGCTGCTGGTCACCGGGCCGGAGGCGCTCGCCTTCGCGCGCTACGCCGTGGTCAGTGACCCGGGCGCCCTGGAGCCGGGGCAGGCCCAGTATTCGATGCTGTGCGCCGAGGACGGCGGGATCATCGACGACCTGATCGTGTATCGCACCGACGAGGGCTACCTGATCGTCTGCAACGCGGCAAACCACGATGCCGTGGTCGCGCACCTGGGTGAGCTCCGTGAGCGCGGCGACTTCGATGCCGCCGTCGAAGACCGATCGGAGCGGACCGCCCTGATCGCGCCGCAGGGCCCGCGCGCCGCCGAGCTGCTGGCGTCGCTCACCGACCTCGACCCCGGCTCGCTGGGCTACTACCACTCCCTGCGCGGAACGGTGGCGGGGATCGACTGCCTGGTGGCCCGCACCGGCTACACCGGCGAGGACGGCTTCGAGCTGTTCTGCGACGCGCGCCGCGCGCCCGCGCTGTGGGACGCGCTGCTGGCCGCCGGCGCGGGGCTCAGCATCCGGCCGTGCGGGCTCGGCAGCCGCGACACCCTGCGCCTCGAGGCCGGCATGCCCCTCTACGGCAACGAGCTCGACCGCACGGTCAACCCGTTCGAGGCGAACCTTGGCCGGGTGGTCAAGCTGGAGAAGGGCGAGTTCGTCGGCCGCGCGGCGCTCGCATCGGTCCAGCAGGCGGGCCCCCGCCGCAAGCTGGTCGGCCTGGTGATGCGCGACAACGCGATCGCGCGCCACGGCTATCCGGTCCTGATCGACGGCCGGGAGGAGGGCGTGGTCACCAGCGGCACGGCGTCGCCGACCCTCGACCAGCGGATCGCGATGGCCTACCTGCCCGCCCAGGCCGCAGCGGTGGGCGATGAGGTCGAGGTCGTGGTCCGTGACCGCCCGTACCGCGCCGAGCAGGTAAAGTTGCCCTTCTACAAGCGGCCGCGCGAGTAGCCCACCCTCGGCCCGCCCTCCAGCCCACGACGCCCGCCCGGACAGCCAAGGAGCTCACCTCGCCGATGAATCCCGATGACCTCCGGTACTCCCGCGAGCACGAGTGGGTGCGCGTCGATGGCGGTGAGGCCGTCATCGGGATCACCAGCTTCGCCGCCGGCGAGCTCGGGGACATCGTGTTCGTGGAGCTGCCCGAGCCGGGCGCGCGCCTCCGCCAGTTCGCCTCCTTCGGAGTGGTCGAGAGCGTCAAGGCGGTGAGCGACCTCTTCGCGCCCATCTCGGGCGAGGTGACCCACGTGAACACCGACCTCCGCGAGCAGCCGGAGCTGCTCAACAGCGACCCGTTCGGGGGCGGCTGGATCGCCAAGGTGAAGCTCTCAGACACGGCGGAGCTCGACGCGCTGCTGGATTCCGGCGCCTACGCGGAGCTGACCGCGGGCTGATGGCCTACTCGCCGCACACCGAGGCCGACCACCAGCGGATGCTGGGCGCGGTCGGGGTCGACTCGATCGAGGATCTGTTCGACGACATCCCGGCCCGTGTGCGGGCCACCCGCTTCGCGATCCCGCCGCCGCTGACCGAGCAGGAGGTGCGTGCCGAGCTCTCGCGCCTGGCCGACCGCAATCGGATCGCCTCCGTCAGCTTCCTGGGAGCTGGGGCCTACCGGCACCTCGTCCCCTCGGTGGTGACGGAGGTGATCGGTCGCAGTGAATTCGCGACCTCTTACACGCCCTACCAGCCGGAGGTCAGCCAGGGCACCCTGCAGAGCATCTACGAGTTCCAGTCGCTTATCTGCGAGCTGACCGGCATGGAGGTCGCCAGCGCCAGCCATTACGACGGGGCGACCGCCACCGCCGAGGCGGCGCTGATGGCCTGCCGCCTCACCCGGCGCCACCGGATCGCGATCTCGACCGCCGTCAACCCGCAGGTCCGCCGCGTCCTGGCGACCTACTGCTCGGGGCCGGGAATCGAGCTGATCGAGGTCCCGGCCGACCTGGCCGAGGGCGGCAGCGGCCTCACGGAGGTGCCATCCGCGGAGGGGCTCCTCGACGACAGCGTGGCCTGCCTGGTGGCGCAGCAGCCGAACTTCCTCGGCGGGATCGAGCCGATGCGTGAGCTGGCCGACGCGGCCCACGCCGTCGGAGCGCAGCTGGTGGCGGTCGTGGAGCCGACCTCGCTGGCGATGCTCGAGCCGCCCGGCGCGTATGGGGCCGATATCGTCGCGGCGGAGGGCCAGCCACTCGGCATCCCGGTCGAGTTCGGGGGGCCGTACGTCGGCCTGATGGCCGCCCGCATGGAATCGGTGCGCCAGATGCCGGGCCGGCTGGTGGGCGCCACCCGCGATGCCCAGGGCCGCAAGGGGTACGTGCTGACGCTCCAGGCCCGTGAGCAGCACATCCGGCGCGAGAGGGCCGCGAGCAACATCTGCACCAACCAGGCGCTCTGCGCGCTGGCCGCCACCGCGTACCTGACCGCGGTCGGCCCCGCCGGGCTGCGCGAGGTGGCCGAGCGGTCGATGATCCAGGCCCGCCACGTCGCGTCCGCGATCGAGGCCGCCGGCCTGGGGGAGCGGCGCTTCGAGACGCCCTACTTCGCCGAGGTGAGCGTTCACGTCCCGGACGCGGCCCGCCGTCACGCGGCGCTGGCCGAGCGCGGGATCGTGGCCGGCTATCCGCTCGAGGGCGAATATCCCGAGCTGGCCGATACGCTCCTGCTGGCCGCCACCGAGCTGACCACCGACGACGACGTCGCGGCCCTGGTCGCCGGCCTCGAGGCGCAGCGGTGAGCGTCGCCGAGCGGCCACCCAGCACGGATGCCTCTGGGCGAGGCGCGGCG
>DASWIE010000056.1:0-7254 GCA_036397815.1 Candidatus Limnocylindria bacterium | reverse complement strand
CGGGGTCGCGATCACGGCCCTGGCCCTGTGGCTGGCGATCGGGTGGGGAGTCGACACCGACCTCGACCGGCTCGTGCGCGACCTCGCCCTGTTCGGCGCGGGCTTCGGCCTGACCGTGTCGCCACGGGCCACCGCCGCGGTGGAGGCGGCCGGCGCCGGCGCCTACGGCATCGCGAGCGCCATGCTCCAGATCACGCGCACCATCGGGATGAGCCTGGGGCTGGCGCTGCTCACCAGCATCGGGCAGAACCGCATCGACGAGCTCTCGGCGTTGATCGCCGATCCGGCGCGTCGCGACGATCTGGTGACGAGCCTCGGCCGGCCGGAGTTCGTGGGCGTCGATCCCGCCACCTCGCTGGCCATGGTCGACGTGCTGGAGGCGTGGTCGCGCGGGGAGGCGGCCGGCGTCCTGAGGCTGGTGCTGACGATCGCGCTGGCGGTCTCGCTCGTCACGCTCGTGCCGGCATGGTTCGTGAGCGGCCGAGGAACCCGCCGCCGGGCCGTGGGCTAGCCGGCGGGATCGGCGACGACGACGAACTCGCCCCAGTTGCGGTTGAAGCCCTGCGATGTCTGGAGCGTGATCCGCTCGTGGTCGGTCGGCTGGAGCCAGAAGAGGCCCGCCTCGCAGTCGTCATGCAGCCGGAGGACGAGCGGCGGGTCGGGCGGATTCATGCCCGGATCGGCGTCCGGATCGGGGCACGGCACGTTCGGTCGAACCTCGGTAACGATGTACGTCCGCACGGTGGCGTCGGACATGAGGATCCGCACCTCGGCGCCGACCTGGACGTTCCACAGCGGCTTGAACAGCGCCTCGGTGGCGTGGGCGAAGATGTACGAGTTCGTGTTCTGGCCCGGCTGGGCGCTTCCCTGGAGGATGTACGCCGCGTCTTGTGGAGGAAAGTTGTCCGTCGCGTCGTCGTTGGATTGCTGCACGAGGACATTGATGCCGACCGATGGGACGTCGAGCTGCTGCGCGACGATCCCGGCGGGTAGCGGCGTCTGGGTTGGCTGCGACGTGCTCGCGGCGCCGGATGGTGCCTGGGTGGGCGATGCCTGCGCGACGGCCGATTCGGACGGCTCGACGATGGGCGGCAGGCTCGTCGTCGGCCCCCCCCCGCCGTCGCGGCTGCCGATGACGATGAGCGTGATCCCCACCACGCCCAGGATGGCGGGGAGGGCCCACGCCAGGAGACGCTTCACGTGACCGAGTCTAGCCGCGGGCCCGGCGCCGCGCTCCAGACGGCCATCGCCCTGGCGCGGCGGGCGCTGGAGCTCGAGCCGTCAGGGGTGCTCACCGACTTTGACGGGACTCTCAGCCCCATCGTCGGCGACCCGGAGCTCGCCCGTCTCGTCGACGGAGCCGATGGCGCGCTCGCCGCGCTCGCCTCGCGGCTGGCCGTGGTGGCGGTCATCACCGGTCGCGCGGCGCGCGTTGCGCGGCGCCTGACGGGCGTGCCCGGCCTGCTCGTGGTCGGCAACCACGGGGTGGAGTGGCTCGAGCCGAACAGCGACGAGCCCAGGGCCGCCCTGGAGGGGGAGGCGATCGGCAGGCGCCTGGAGTCCGTGTTGGAGGCGGTGCCCACGCCCCCAGGCGTGTTCCTCGAGCGCAAGGGGCTGTCCGCCACGATCCACTACCGCAACGCCTCCGACCCGACGGCAGCGCGGGACGCGATCCTGCGCGCGTTGGGAGATGCCTCGGCGCATGACGTGGAGGTCCGCGAGGGACGGATGAGCGTCGAGCTGCGGCCCACGGGGCTCGGCGACAAGGGACGTGCGGCGCGTGCGATCGTCGAGCGTCACGCGCTCCGAGGGGTGGTGGTGATGGGCGACGACCTCACCGACCTCGACATGTTCCGCGCGGTGGCGGGCCTGCGTGCCGCCGGCCGCCTGCGTGCCGCGATCATCGCCGTCGGCGGGGCGAACGGCGAGGTCCCGGAAGAGGTCCGCGAGGCGGCGGACGTGACGGTCCGCGACCCCGCCGAGGTCGCGCTCCTGCTTTCCGCGCTCAGCGAGCCAGCTCGGCCAGATCCTCGAACTGACGCCGGAGCCACCAGGTGATGTCCTCGCGCTCCACGCCGCGCCGCATCGCCCGCAGGCGACCGCGCCGCTCCTCGACCGGCATCGCCAGCGCCGTGGCCAGCGCGTCGGCGGTCCCCACGACGTCGGCGGGAGCCACCGGCAGGCTGCCAACTGCCATCTGGTCGAACGCCCCGGCAGTCTCCGAGAGGACGAGCGCGGCATCGCGCTGCGAGACCACGACCGCCTCCTTGGCGACGAGGTTCATGCCGTCGATGAGCGGATTGACGAGCACGACGTCCGCGATCGACATGGCCGCCAGGCCCTGCGCGTAGTCGTTCTCATAGAAGAGCTCGATCGGGCGCCAGTCGGAGCGCCCGAAGCGACCGTTGATGCGGTCCACCACGTCCTGGACCCTGCGCGCGTAGTAGCCGTACTCGCGCAGCGCGGTGCGCGAGGGGACCAGGCAGGCGAGGAAGCTGATGTCGCCGCGCAGCCGGGGATTCCGCTGGAGCAGGGCCTCGTAGGCGAGGAAGCCGCGGAGGATGTTCTTCGAGGGCTCCATGCGGTCGACGCGCACGATGACCCGTCCGCGGACGCGTGCCAGCAGTTCGTCGGCGCGCCGTCGGGCGGCCTGCGATCCGGCCACCCGCCGCGTGGCCTCGACGTCGATGCTGATCGGATAATGCCGCACTCGGGTCGTGCGGCGGCCGTGGCGGACCTGCCTGGCGTCGTGGTCGACCGACGCGTCGGGGAGGAACGACTCCACGCTGCGCAGGAAGTTGTGCGCGTAGCGCTCGGTCTGGAAGCCCACCACGTCGTTGGCGAGCAGCCCCTTGAGGATGGTCTCGCGGATGACGGGTGCAATCGTCTGCCAGATCGATGACGGCGGCCAGGGAATGTGCGTGAAGTGGCTGAGGATGGCCCGCGGCCGCGCCCTGCGGATCGGCTCTGCGGCGAGGTAGAGGTGGTAGTCATGGAGCATGATCCGCGGCCGCTTGTCGCGGCCGGCCTGGACCAGCAGCGCTCGGGCGAAGCCCTCGTTGAGCGCCACGTAGCCACGCTCCCAGGCGCGCATGACGCTCGCATCGATCACCGGCCGCTCGGGCAGGTTCCACATCTGGTGCTGGAGGAACCAGAGCAGGGGATTGGCGATGACGTTGTAGGCCTGGTCGTACACGGCCCGGTCGAGCACGGCGAACCGCAGCCGCAGCGCGTCTCCATCGCCGGCGGCGCGGCGCAGGAGCTCGGGGTCCGCCGCGGCGCGCCGGTCACCCTCGCCCATGGCCGCCGCGACCCAGGTCACCGGGACGTGGCGGCTCACGTGCGCGAGCGCGGTCACCACCCCGCCGGAGCCGCGACGCGGCCGGAGGGAGCCATCCGAGCTCGACGCGAAGCTCACCGGGCCGCGGTTCGTGGCGATGATCAGGCGCCGATCGCCGAGCAGAGTGGTCGCGGCAGCGCCGAGGGCGGAATCGGCCTCTTCCCGAGTCATGACTCTAGAATAGGCTCGCCGCGGATACCTCGAGGAGCCCCAGGATCGCACCCGGGAATAGGCCGAGCCCGATGACGGCGGCCACGGACAGCGCGAGGGCGAGGGAGCCGGAGGGGGACCGCTCGAGGGGCGCCGGGTCGTCCTCGGGGTCGCGCATGTACATGTACACGATCACGCGCAGGTAGTAGAAGGCGGCCAGCGCGGCGTTCAGCACGATGATCACCGCCAGCCACCCCAGTCTCGCCTCGACGGTGGCAAGCAGGACGTACAGCTTCGCGAAGAAGCCGACGGTCGGCGGGATGCCCGTCAGGCTGAGCATCAGGATCCCCATCGCGGCCGCTCGGGCGGGGGCGCGCGAGGCGAGCCCTGCAAACGAGTTGAGCCCGCCGAATCGCCCGGTGTCGCGCTGGAGCATCCCCACCACGGCGAAGGCCGCGATGTTCATGACCGCGTAGCCCAGGAGGTAGAAGAGGACGGACTGGATGCCCTGCTGGGCGAGACGCCCGCCCTCGGCGTTCGCGTTCGCGAAGGCGGCGAGGCCGGCCATGATGTAGCCGGTGTGCGCGATGCTCGAGTAGGCGAGCATGCGCTTGACGTTGACCTGGGTGAGCGCGATGACGTTGCCGACGGTCATCGTCAGCACCGTGAGCACCAGGAAGACGCCGAGCCAGTCGGCGCGCAACGGCCCGAGCGCCTCCACGAAGACGCGGATGAGGAGCGCGAATGCCCCGATCTTCGGCCCCACCGACAGGAATCCGGTGATCGGCGTGGGGGCGCCCTGGTAGGCGTCCGGCGTCCAGTAGTGGAAGGGCACCGCCGCGATCTTGAAGGTGGCCCCCACAGTCAGGAAGGCGATTGCCGCCAGCAGCCCGCCGCTCATCTGCACTCGAACCGCCGAGGCGATCTCGCCGATGTTCGTGGTGCCGGTCAGGCCGAAGGTCCAGCTCACGCCGAAGAGCACGATCGCGCTCGCGAAGCTGCCGAGCAGGAAGTACTTCAGCCCACCCTCGTTGCTGTAGCGATCCGTCTTGTGCAGCCCGGCGAGGATGTACGACGGCATGGTCATGAGCTCGAGGCCCAGGAACAGCGTAATGAGGTCGCTGCTGGAGGCGAGCACGCACATGCCGATGAGGGCGGAGACGAGGACGGTGTTGAACTCGCCGAGCGGGATGCGTCGAACCGAGAGGTAGCCCGGCGCGAAGAGGGTGCTGAAGATGCCGGTGACGATCGTCGCCGCCTTCAGGAAGACCGACAGGTCGTCGACGACGTAGAGGCCCGAATACACCTCCCGGTTCATGCCCCACACCACGAAGAGGGCGGCGCCGGCGAGGAGCAGGCCGACGACCGTGATCGGCGTGAGCACCCACTTGGCGCCGCGAGGCAGGAACAGGTCGACGGTGATGATCGTCAGCACCAGCGTCGCGAGCACGAGCTCGGGAAGCAGCGCAACGAGGTCGTTCACGTAGTCCATCGGTCGCTCGTGGCTACCAGAGCGGGCCGAAGCCGGTCAGTCCGGCCCCGTTGACGGCGTCGATGATGCGGTCCACCGGCGTCGAGATCAGCTCGAGCACCGGGCCGGGATACACGCCGAGCGCGACGACCAGCACGATGAGCGGGGCGAGCGCGATCCACTCCGCGCGGTCTAGATCGCGCAGCGACGGCCACGATCGGCGCATCCAGTCCGAGGGCACGGTGAAGAAGGCGCGCTGGAACATCCAGAGCATGTATGCCGCGCCGGCGATGACCACCAGCATCGCGACGGCGGCGACCCAGCCGTTGTAGCGGAACGCGCCGAGCAGAACGAGGAATTCGCCCACGAAGCCCGAGAGCCCCGGCAGGCCGATGCTGGCGAAGGTGAACAGGCCGAAGACGGCCGCGTAATGCGGCGTCCGCGCGTTCAGGCCGCCCATGTGGGCGATCTGCCGGTCGTGCGTCTGCTCGTAGATGATGCCGACCAGCAGGAAGAGGGCCCCGGTCGTGATGCCGTGGCTGATCATCTGGAACACCGCGCCCTGCAGCCCCTGCTCGTTGAACACGAACGCGCCGAGCATCACGAAGCCCATGTGGCTCACGCTCGAGTACGCGACCAGCTTCTTGAGGTCCGGCTGAACCATCGCCACCAGCGCGCCGTAGACGATCGCGATGAGCGCCAGGCCGATGACGATCGGCGCAAAGCTGACCGCGGCATCGGGCAGGAGCGGCAGGCTGAAGCGCAGGAACCCGTACCCGCCGAGCTTGAGGAGCACGCCGGCGAGGATGATCGAGCCGGCGGTCGGCGCCTCCACGTGCGCGTCGGGGAGCCACGTGTGGAAGGGCCACATCGGCACCTTGATGGCGAAGGCCAGGAAGAAGGCGACGAAGGCCAGCGTCTGGAGCGAATCGGCGTATGCGAAGCCGCGCAGCGCCTCGTAGCTGAACGTGAAGTCGTTCCCGCCGCTCGCGTGGGCGATCGCCACCGCCAGGATGGCGACGAGCATGAGCAACGAGCCGACGAGCGTGTAGAGGACGAACTTGACCGTCGCGTACACGCGTCGCGGGCCGCCCCAGATCCCGATGATCAGGTACATCGGGAAGAGGCTGACCTCCCAGAAGACGTAGAACAGGAACAGGTCGAGCGCCACGAACACGCCGAGCATGCCGGTCATCAGGAGCAGCATCGCGGCGTAGTACTCCTTGACCCGCATCTGGATGGGGGCCCAGGAGTAGAAGATGGAGACGACGCTGAGCAGCGTGGTGAGCAGGACGAGCAGCGCCGAGATGCCGTCCACCCCCAGCGTGTAGCGCATGCCGAACGCCGCAATCCAAGGCAGGTCCTCGCGGAACTGGAACTCGGCGCCCTCGGGGCTGTAGCCGAGCAGCGTCAGGCTGAACCCGAAGCTCGCCAGCGCGGCGAACAGGGCGATCCAGCGGATGAGCCGATGCGCACCTCCCGGCACGAAGAGCAGGGCCAGCACGCCGATCACCGGCGTGAAGACGATCAGCGACAGGATCGGCAGGCCGTCCATCAGCGCACCACCGTCGCGTACGCGAGCACCACCACGACGAGCCCTGCCGCGATCCCGAGGCCGTAGTTCTGAACGCGCCCGGTCTGCGTCCTGCGCAGGCCGCCGCCGATCGTCCTGGCCAGCCATCCGGCGCCGTTGACCGCGCCGTCGATGACCCGCGAGTCGAACCACCACAGCGCGTTGCTGACGAAGACCCCGCCCCGCGCCCACACCAGCTCGTACAGGTCATCGACGTAGTAGCGGTTGACGCTGGCGTGGTACATCCCCGGACCGATTCCGAACGGCAGCCGCTCCACGAAGCGGGCCGCGGACTCCGGGCGGCGGACGTACCAGCGGTACGCGAGCGCCAGCCCCGAGAGTCCCGCGAGCGCCCCGACCACGAGCAGGAGCCCACCGAGGCCGAAGAGCTCGAACTCAGGGTGGCCCTGGCTGAAGATCGACCCGGGCAGGATGCCCGCCTCCTCGGCGTCGAGGAAGACCTCCCCGAGCCAGGTGTGGATCGTGCCCCCCTCCGGCGGGATGCCCAGGAAGAGGCCGGCGAGCACGACCGGCACGGCGAGGATCACGAGCGGGGCGACTATCGTCGGAGCGCTCTCGTGGATGTGGCGGTACGCCTGCCGCGGGCCGCGCCACGGTCCCCAGAAGGTCATGAAGATCATGCGGAACGTGTAGAAGGCGGTCATGAACGCCACGATCACGCCGACGGCGTAGAAGAGCAGGTAGCCGCGGTTGAAGGCC
>DASWIE010000055.1:0-1989 GCA_036397815.1 Candidatus Limnocylindria bacterium | reverse complement strand
CCCACGCCAGGTCACTTGAAGATGCCGCCGACGCCTGGCACCTGCAGGATGAACACCTTGACGCTGGCCAGCGTCTCCGGATAACGGATCTCACCGGAGGGCAGCGGCAGGTGGCGCGACGGTGATGGCTCGATGTTGTCGGCGGCGCGCCGAGGCTGCTCCACGACCGCCGCCGGCGACATCTGCTCCTGCCAGTGCGCGCGGCTGGCCCGAGCACGCTCGGCGGTCAGGTCGCTGATCACGGCCGGCGCGTCGGCCTGGGACCAGGTGACGACGGCGGCCAGCAGTACGGCGGCCACCGGGACCATGACCCGCACCGTCCGGCCGGCGGTGATCACGGTTCCCACCCATCCGGTGCGCTCCGGCTCCGGGTCGGCCGCACGAAGGCGGATGCCGCGCCATACGGCGGGCGATGGCTCGTAGCCCTCGACCCGGTCGCGCAGCGCCTGTCGCAGCTCGCGGGCCAGCACCCGGTCCACCGCCACCTCGTGCTGGCAGTCCTGGCAGCGCTCGACGTGGCCGAGGTAGGCGTCAGCCCGCGCGCTGCGGTCGCCGAAGCGCAGCAGGTCGAGCAGCTCGTCGCGAACGCGGCGGCAGCTCATCGGTCAGTCATCCGCAGCGCCGCCGGCATCGGTGCCCGCCGCTCCTCGGGCAGCCGGGCGCGGAGCGCCTTGAGCGCGTAGTGCAGCCGAGACTTCATGGTGCCCACGTTGCAGTCCGCGATCTCGGCCGACTCGGCGAGCGAGTACCCGTGCAGGTAGTACAGGATGATGGCCGTCTGCTGCTTCGGCGGCAGCGCGTCGATCCCGCGCTGCAGCACCTCGATGATCTCCCGGGACTCGACCACCTGGTCGGGTCGGGTGGTGAGGTCGGCGACCAGGTTGGTGATGAGCGCGGTCAGCGGCTCCGCGAACGCCCGGCGGCGTGAGATGCGGCTGTAGCACAGGTTGGTGGTGACGCGTTGCAGCCACGGCAGCGGCGAAACGTCGCGGCGCAGTCGGTGCCGCACGCGGTAGGCCTTGACGAAGCAATCCTGCAGGATCTCCTCGGCCAGGAACGGATCGCGCGTGATCGCCAGCGCGGTCGTGTAGACCGGCCGCTTGTAGGTATTGAAGAACTCCTCGAACGCGTCGAGCTCGCCCGACTGCATACGCTCGACGAGGCCATCCGGCTGCGTCGTGGCCACTGGCACCCCGTGATCGATGCGCCGCTTGGTGCCGAATACTACTCGCTCGCCTCGATTCCGGTTCAATCTGGCTCCGTGGCGGCATCGGGAAAGACGTGGCGCAGGTCCGGGCGTCGAGCGGCGCCAGCCTCGTCCAGACGCCCGACCGGCGTCGTCTCCGGAGCGCGCTTCAGCGCCTCCGGGTCGCTGGTCGCCAGCTCGGCGATGCCGAGCATGATCTCCACGAACCGATCGAGCGTCTCCAGCGACTCCGTCTCGGTCGGCTCGATCATCAGCGCCTCCTCGACGATGAGAGGGAAGTAGATGGTCGGCGGGTGGATCCCGTGGTCCAGGATCGCCTTGGCGATGTCGAGCGTGGTGACGCCGTGCTGGCGCTTCTGGCGTCGCCCGCTGAAGACGACCTCGTGCTTGCAGATCCGGTCGTACGGCAGGTCATAGGCGCCGGCCAGGCGCACGCGCAGGTAGTTGGCGGCCAGCACCGCGTCGTCGCTCACCGCTCGCAACCCGGCGTCGCCGTTGCTGCGGATGTAGGTGTAGGCCCGCACGAACATGCCGAAGTTGCCGGTGTGGGATCGCACCCGGCCGATGCTGGTCGGCCGCGCGTCCGGCTCCTCCAGGGCGAATCGCGCCCCCGGCGTCGATCGGCCGGCCCATGCCTTGCCGCGGACCTCGTCGGGATCGCCCTCCACCAGCAGCGGCAGCGGGGCGGGCAGGAACGGAGCCAGCCGCTCGCTGACCCCCACCGGACCGGCGCCCGGGCCGCCGCCGCCGTGCGGCGTCGAGAAGGTCTTGTGCAGGTTGAA
>DASWIE010000054.1:0-3310 GCA_036397815.1 Candidatus Limnocylindria bacterium | reverse complement strand
CGTCTTCCCCGGGCAGGGATCGCAGTACGTCGGGATGGGCGCCGCCCTTCTCGAGCGTTCGCCTGCCGCCGCCGCCGTCATGGAGCGGGCCGATGCCGCGCTCGGCTTTCCGCTGAGCCAGCTCATCGCCGAGGGTCCGGCGGATGAGCTGGACCTGACCGTCAACGCGCAGCCGGCGATCCTGGCCACCAGCGTCGCCTATCTCGAGGCGCTGCGCGCGGACGCCGCCGATGCCGGCGTCGAGCTTGCGCCACGCGCCGTGGCCGGCCACTCCGCCGGGCAATACGCCGCCGCGGTGGCGGCCGACGCACTCGACTTCGAGACCGCGCTCAACCTGGTGCGCGAGCGCGGCCGGATCATGCAGGAGCGTGGTATCGAGGGGGGCATGGGGGCCGTCATCGGCCTTTCAGATGAGCAGGTCCACGAGGTGGTGGAGACGGCCCGCCAGCACGGCGAGATCAGCGTGGCGAACGCCAACGCGCCGGGCCAGATCGTCCTGTCGGGCGTCATCCCGGCGCTTGTCTTCGCGCTCGAGATGAGCCGCACCGTGGGCGCGCGCAAGGCGGTGCGCCTCACCGTCAGCGTTGCCAGCCACTCTCCGCTCATGCGCCGGGCGCGCGACGAGTTCAGCCAGATCCTGGCCAGGGTGCCCTTCCGCGAGCCGCGAGTACCGATGCTGGGCAACGTCCACGCCAGCTTCATCCGGACCGCGGACGGGCTGCGACAGGAACTGTCCGAGCACCTCGTCCACGGCGTGCAATGGACCGATACGATCCGCCACATGGTCGCCGACGGTGTCACCGACTTCGTCGAGATCGGGCCGGGGCGGGTCCTCACCGGACTGATTCGGCGGATCGAGCCCGGGGCGAACACGCACGCCGTCGACGCGCCGGGGAATGACGGCATCTGGCTGCCGACGTGAAGGCGCGGCGCGCGGTCGTCACCGGGGTCGGGGCGCTCTCACCGGTCGGCATCGGGGCACATGCCTCTTGGGAGGCGCTCGTGGCGGGACGCTCCGGCGTCGCCGACATCACGCTCTTCGACACGACTGACTTCGAGATCCACGTCGCCGGCGAGGTGAAGGGCTTCGACGCGACGCAGTACATGGACGGCAAGGACGTCCGCCGCCATGACCGCAACACGCACTTCGCGGTGGCGGCCACCGGCGAGGCGCTGCGCGACGCCGGGCTGCTGGGCGCCGACGGGATGCTGGACACCAGCCAGGCCGATCCCGACCGCTTCGGCATGGTGGTCGGGACCGCCATCGGCGGGATCGGGATGATCGGCGACGGGATCCTGACGCTCAAGGAGCGCGGGATCGACCGGATCTCACCCTTCCTGCTGGCCCACATGATCCCGGACGCGGCCTCGGGCATGGTCGCCATCCAATACGGCATCCGTGGGCCGAACATGGCGGTCGTCAGCGCCTGCGCCACTGGTGGCCACGCCATCGGTGAGGCGATGGAGTCGATCGTCCGCGGCCAGGCGGACCTGATGCTGGGCGCGGGAACCGAGGCGGTGGTCGTGCCGCTCGCGCTGGCCGGCTTCAGCCAGATGAAGGCGCTCGGCACCCCGATCGATCCCGATACCGGCGAGTACAACGCCGCCATGGCCAGCCGGCCATTCGACCTGACCCGCAACGGCTTCGTCGTCTCCGAGGGCGCCGCTGTGCTGGTCCTCGAGGAGCTCGAGCACGCCAGGGCGCGCGGCGTCACCCCGATCGCGGAGGTGATCGGCTATGGCTCGGCCTCCGACGCATTCCACATGGTGGCTCCGGCCGAGCGCGGCGAGGGCAACCAGCGGGCGATGCGCGCCGCGCTCGCCCGCGCCGGCATCGGTCCTGCGGAAGTGGACTACATCAACGCGCATGGCACCAGCACGCCATTGAATGACCGATACGAGACGGTGGCCATCCAGGAGGTCTTCGGTGCCCACACCGAGCAGATGGCGGTCAGCTCCACCAAGAGCATGACCGGCCACATGATGGGCGCCGCCGGCGCGTTCGAGGGCTTCGTCTGCGTGCGCGTGGTGCAGACCAGCTGCCTGCCGCCCACCATCAACTATCGGCACCCCGATCCGGAGCTGACCCTCGACTACGTGCCGAACGAGGCCCGCCAGGCCGACGTTCGGGTGGCCCTCTCCAACTCGATGGGCCTGGGCGGCCACAACAGCACCGTCATCGTTCGACGCTTCGAGGAATAGGCGAACCGATGAGCCGCGATCCCGCGCGGCGAGCCGTCGTCACCGGACTGGGCGCGATCTCGCCGATCGGCAACGACGTCCCAACCTACTGGTCGAACCTGACGGCAGGCGTGAGCGGCGTGGCGCCGATCGCCGCCTACGACGCCTCCAACGAGGAGGTTCGCATCGCCGCCGAGGTGAAGGATTTCGATCCGCGGAACTACATGGACTTCAAGCAGGCGCGTCGGATGAGCCGCTTCAGCCAACTGGCGGTGGCCGCCGCGGCACAGGCGATCGCCGACGCGTCGCTGCAGATCACCGACGCGAATCGCGACGACATCGCGGTCGTGATGAACACCGGCGGCGGCGGGATCGGCGACGTCTCATCGGCCCAGGACGTCTATCGCGACCAGGGACCGCAGCGCGTCAGCCCCTTCATGGTGCCGATGCTCTCTCCCTCGATGGCCGCCTGCCAGATCAGCATCCAGAACGGGCTTCGCGGCCCGGTCATCACCAGCGTCGCCGCCTGTGCGTCCGGCGTGCAGGCGCTGGTCGAGGCGCAGCGCCTGATCGAGCACGGCGACGTGGACGTGGTGATCGCTGGCGGCACGGAGAGCGCCATCCTGCCGGTTGCATTCGCCGCACTGGCCAACATGGGCGCGCTCTCCAAGCGCAACGACGACCCGGCGAGGGCCTCTCGCCCCTTCGATGCGGATCGCGACGGCTTCGTCTTCGGGGAGGCGGCGGGAGCGCTGATCGTCGAGTCGGCTGCTCACGCCGAGCGACGCGGTGCGGCCGTCCTCGCGGAGGTGGCCGGCGGCGCGCTGACCGGCGACGCGTTCCACATCAGCGCGCCGGACCCGTCCGGTTATGGTGCCACCAAGGCGATGGAGCGCGCGCTGCGCGACGCCGAGGTGGATGCCGAGCAGGTCGACTACATCGTCGCCCACGGCACCAGCACGCCGCTCAACGACGCGACCGAGTCGAAGGCGATTCGCGCAGCGTTCGGCCACCACGCCGACCACCTGGCGGTGAGCAGCAACAAGAGCATGATCGGCCACACCCTGGGCGCGGCCGGGGCGATGTCGGCCCTCGCCGCCGTGCTCGCCATCCGCGATGGCCTGATCCC
>DASWIE010000053.1:0-7538 GCA_036397815.1 Candidatus Limnocylindria bacterium | reverse complement strand
GCATCGGGAGCGAGGGCGGGGAATGTCACGTCCAATCCGACCGTAAGGGTCAGCGTCGCCGGATCGCGACCCGCCGCTTCCAGGGCGTCGCGCAGCCTGGCCAGCCGCTGCCGGAGCTCGTCCGCGTCCTCCCAATGGCCGTACCACGCCGCGTTCCAGCGGTCGGCGTAGCGCGCGACCAGGGAGAGCATGCGCGGCCGCTTGCCGGCGATCAGGATCGGGATTCGGCCGGGACGCGGGCCGGGCGGCAACAGCTCGGCGTCGCGTGCGGACTGCCAGCGGCCGCTGAAGTCGGCGCGTCCGGTGCGCAGCAGGCCGGCCAGGATCTCCATCCCTTGAGCGAACTGGCTGACGCGGTGATCGAACTCGTACCCGAACGCCGCGAACTCCGGCTCGTGCCAGCCACAGCCGACGCCCAGGACGAAGCGTCCGTCGGCGATCTCGTCGATGCCGGCCGCCATCTTGGCCAGCAGTGCAGGGTTCCGGAATGGCATCGCGGCGACGAGCGGTCCGACCTCGGCGCGCCGGGTGACCGCGGCGAAGGCGGCCAGCATGGTGAACGCCTCGTGGATGCCGACCGTCCTGGCCTCGCCTTCCTCAGCCTCCCGGAAGAGCAGGTGGTCGGCCGCGTAGATCGAATCCAGGCCGACGTCGTCAGCGGCCTGCACCAGCGCGCGCAGCTCGGCCCATGAACGAGCCCCCTCCTCGCCCTCGGAGAAGGGAACCATCAGACCGACCTTCATTCCGTGATGCTGACAGCCGGTGGCGGGGTGGGCAAACGAATCGCGCCGGCCCGGTCATCGGTCTAGGCTGGCGCGCATGAGCGACCCGCCCGCACCACTGACGGGCATCCGCGTGCTCGACTGCTCCCGGGTGCTGGCCGGGCCGTTCGCGACCATGCTCCTCGCCGACCTGGGTGCCGATGTCATGAAGCTTGAGCCGCCCGATGGCGACGAGTCGCGCGCCTGGGGGCCGCCGTGGTGGGGCGCGCCGGAGGAGAGGCGGAGCGCCTACTTCGCATCGGTAAACCGCAACAAGCGCAGCCTCGTCGTCGACCTCCGGACCGATGCCGGCCGTGCGGTTTTCGACCGGGTGGCGGCCAACGCCGACGTGCTTGTGCACAACGCGCGTCCCTCGACCGCCGAGCGGCTCGGGTTGGCCGCCGAGCGGCTGGCGGCGACGCATCCGCACCTGGTCGTTGCCGCCATCGGCGCCTTTCCGGGGCCGGACGCCGAGCGGCCGGCCTACGACCTGCTGGCCCAGGCGACGAGCGGGCTCATGGCGGTCACGGGCGAGCCGGACGGACCGCCGACCAAGGTGGGCGTGGCGGTGCTCGACCTGCTCGCCGGCCTGGAGCTTGCCGTCGGCGCCCTGGCCGCGCTGGTGGGCAGGGGCCGCGGCGCCGCCGGAGGCCGCCGCGTCGACGTGAGCCTCGTCGAGGCGAGCGTCGCGGCACTCGTCGGCGTGCTCGGCAATCACCTGGCGACCGGTGAGGAGCCGGGCCGGTGGGGGAGCGCGCATCCGAACATCGCGCCGTACCAGGCCTTCGCCGCGCGGGTCGGGCACCTGGTGGTTGCGGTCGGCAATGACCACCAGTTCCGCCGGCTGCTGGAGGTCCTCCAGCTCCCCGCGGACGAGCGATTCGCCACCAACCCGGGCCGCGTGACTCATCGCGACGAGCTGGAGCCCTTGCTCGCGGCAGCCATCGCGGGCCGGGAGCGCGATGAGCTGCTGGCGGCACTGGCCGCGGCCGACGTCCCCGCCGGTCCCGTCAACCGGGTCAGCGAAGCGCTGGCCGCGATGCAGGAGCTTCACCGGGGCGGTTGGACGCAGGAGGCGGACGGAATGCGGCTGCCGCCGGATCCGATTCGCATCGACGGGGAGCGGCTTCCACTGCGGGCCGCGCCACCGCGGCTGGGGGAGCACACCGAAGCGGTGCTGGCGGAGGCCGGCTACACCGCCGACGAGATCGGCAGCCTGCGCGCCGAGGGCGTCATCCGCTAGGCCTGTCGCGACAGGTGCTCGACCACCTCGGTCGCCAGCGCCTCGATCCCACGCCGGTGAACCGTCACGCGATGCCGGGCGGCGCACACCTCCGGCCGGTAGAGGTCACTGACCTTGTGCGGCAACGGTGTCGGCGCCCAGATCACGAGCAGGTCGGCCCAGGCGCAGTCTCGCAGCGCATCGGTCCCATTCGGCAGGTTGCTGGTGCCATCGACGAACCGCAGGTCGAGCGGCGCGCTCGCGAGGGTGCGCTCCATCTCGACGTACATGGGCCGCCTGCCGCCGACCACCAGCACCCGTCGCACGTGAGCCGCCTGGCACGCCACCGCCATGCGCCGCAGCGCCCGCGTGTTGTTCGAGCCGGAGCAGACCGAGCAATGCGCCCGTTCCACCTCGACCGGTTGACGGCCGTCGTCGGCGACGGCGGCAGCGCAGGCCGGGTCGGAGCAGTGGCGGACGAGGCGGAGGCCGAGCGCGTCGCGGGCGCGCTCCAGCTTCTCGCCGGCCATGCCCTGCTTGCCAGCCCTGGTGAGACCGGCTGCCTCCAGCGCGGATCGAGCGACCGACTGGGCGTCGGGCCGCCGAAAGCCCTCGTCCCGGAGGAGGTCGGTGATCAGCATGTCGGCCACCTCCCAATTCTGGCAGGCGACCAGGCGCTTGGCATGCGTCATGCAGTCCCTTGACACCACTGCCGGAGGTGGCTAGCGTGCGAGCGACACCACTATCTGGGGTGTCACGGACAACCAAGACAGCATGAGGGAGCCTCCGAGTCATGAGTCGTTCCACAACCCTCCCGCAGCCACGGCGATTGGCGCTCATCGCCGCGCTCATCGTGGCGGCGGCCATGGCCGCGCTGCCAATCTCAGCCCGACCTACGGGCGCCCTGATCGAGACACCGATCGGTCTCGGCAACCTGCTGGCGGCCCATGAGGCGACGGCCGTGGTCCGAGGCATCGGCACCTTCGACGCGGTTCCAACCGCCACCCAGGTCGCCTCACTCGAAGGACTTGGCCTGACTGTGCAGCCGATGCGCAATGTCCCGCTGGCGCTGGTTCGCGGACCGGTTGCCGCCATGCAGGCCGCGGTCACCGGCGGGGCGGCCAACGACGTCTACCCGGATGAGCCGATCGAGCTCTTCGACACCGCGTCGTCGGACGCCATGGGCGCTGCCACGCTGCGGGCCGCAGGCCTGACCGGGGAGGGCGTTACTGTGGCCGTCGTCGACAGTGGCTGCGACGCCAGCCACCCGGACCTGGCCGATCACGTGGCCCATAACGTCAAGCTGTACAGCGGCGAGTACGTCAACCTGCCGCCCGACTCCAGCACCACCATCGTGGTACCGATCGAAGAAGGTCCGTACCAGAACACGGACCTCGGCAGCGGACACGGGACGCACGTCGCCGGCATCATCGCCGCGGACAGCACAAGCGTCGCGGATGGCAGCCGCTATGGAGTGGCGCCTGACGCAAGCCTGGTCTGCTACTCGATCGGCGAAGTCCTGTTCACGACCGCTGTGGTGACCGCGTACGACCACATGCTCGATCAGCCCGACCTGTGGGGGATCGACGTCGTCAATAACAGCTGGGGCAACTCCTACCGAATGTTCGACCCGCGCGACCCTGTGCACGTGGTGACCAGGGCGGTCGCCGACCAGGGCGTGGTCGTCGTCTTCGCCGCCGGCAACAGCGGCTACGAGGACGTCGAGATGAGCCTCAACCCCTTCTCCGAGGCACCCTGGGTGATCTCGGTCGCGGCCGGTACGATCGACCACCACCGGGGCGACTTCAGCTCGAACGGGCTGACCTTCGACAACTCCCAGCCCGTGACCATTGGCTCCGGAGGTCACACCGTTTTCACGGGTGATCGCATCGGGGTCTATCACCCGGACGTCACCGCGCCGGGCGTGGACATCAGCTCGACGTGCGACACGGCCGGCACCGCGGTCGGACCCTGCCCGCCCGGCGAGAACACGACCGCTTCGGGCACCAGCATGGCTTCGCCGCACGTCGCGGGTGCCGTGGCGGTCCTGCTCGAGGCGAACCCGAACCTGACCGTCGACCAGGTGCGCTCCGCCCTGCAGGCGACGGCCACGCCGGTCGCCGCGCCCAACGGCAGCGCCCTGCCGTTCTGGCAGGTCGGCTATGGCTACGTCGACCTCTCTGCTGCGGTTGCGCTCGTCCGGACCAAGCAGTGGGCCAAGGAGCTGCCGCGGGCGCAGGCCCGGGCGGACGCCCGCGTGCTGGCCGATGGCTTCTCGGTGACGCGGTCCGATTTCTGGACCTACGACGCGCCGCGCCTGGCGGTCGGCGGCAGCGACTCCCGCACCTACGCCGTGGCGGTGCCGCTCACCACCACCCACCTGAAGGTGACGCTCTCCCACCCTTCGGGAGCGGTACTCGGGATCAACGGGCCGTTCGAGTACACCGTCACGGTGCGAGATGCCGCCGGCCAGGTTGTGGGGGTCACGTCCGAGACGCTGACCCAGGGCGCCGGCACGGCGAGCGTCCTGATCGACCTGGGCACGTTCGCCAACCCGCCGGTGGTCTACGGCGCGTTCACCTTAGAGGTGAGCGGCGAGCTGGCCGTCTCGGATCCGGACACGCTCGACTCCGAGTCGCTGCTCGGCCGGATGGTGACGCTCCAGGTTGCGCAGCTGGTGCGCAGCTAGGGTCGCCCCGCCAATTCCTGAGGCGGGGCGGCCTGCCCAAGGGCCGCCCCGTCTTTCCTTGTGGCTACTTTCCGGCGAGCGCCTCGACCAACGGGGCCATCGCCTCCATGGCGGCCTGCGGGATCGAGTACGCGCTGATCCCAGTCCGCGCTCGGCGCCGCTCCAGGCGTTCGCGCAGCTGCGTCAGCGTGCCGTACAGGAGATAGGGCGAGCCGATCAGTCCGGCAACCGCGCCCTTGCCGGCCGCCACCAGTGAACCAGGCAGGGCCTGACCGCTGCCGACCATCCCGGCATCGGCGATGAACAGGTCGAGGACGAGCCGATCGAACCGATCGCCGGCGGCCTCGCGCACGATCGCGACCTTGCGTTCGGCGGCGGCCTCGGTGACATCGGTCAAAATCGGTCGCCCGCGCGGGCTGAACTGGGGGATCAGGCCAACGATGTCCGCCTCGCGCGCCGCCAGGCGCAGCATGCGCGGTCCGCCTCCGCCCATGATGATCGGCGGGTGCGGGCGCTGCACCGGACGTGGCGCCACGACCGCGCGATCGAGTCGATAGTGCGGGCCCGCGTGCGTCACGCGCTCTCCGGCGAGCAGCCGCTTCACGAGGACGATCGCCTCCTCCAGCCGATCGATCCGGCGACCCGGGCGCGCGTAGTCGTACCCGAGCTGGCGGTAGTCATCGGTCCGCCAACCGGCTCCCAGGCCAAGCTCGAACCGTCCGTTCGAGAGGAGATCCAGGGTGGCAGCCTCGCGGGCCAACATGAGCGGGTGCCGGAAGTCGTTGGCGAAGACGTAAGAACCGATGCGCAGGCGGCTGGTCACCGCTGCCGCGGCGCTGAGCGCGGCGATCGGTGAGAGCTGGCGGGCCAGGTGGTCGGGAACGAGGAGGGCCTGATAGCCGAGATCCTCGGCGCGTCGGGCGGTCGCAACCCACTCTTCGGCCGTCTCGGCGTGGCTGGCGTGGACTGCGAAGCGGAAGGGGTGCACCATGCAACGGTAGCGCTGCACCGGAGTCCCGCCGCATGGCCACCACAACAACCCGCGTATTCACCGGCTTTGAAGCAGACGCGCTCCAGTTCCTCATCGAGTTGTCGGTCAACAACGACCGATCCTGGTTTCAGCCGCGCAAGGCCGAGTACGAGCGGCTGCTCAAGGAGCCGTTCGAGGCGCTGTGCCTCACCCTCGGCGAGGTCTTCGCTGTCCGCGGCATCCCCCTGACGGCCGACGAGCGCTCGCCGTTCCGCATCTATCGCGACGTTCGGTTCTCGAAGGACAAGTCGCCGTACAAGACCCATCTTGCCGCCAGCTTTCCGCTGGCGTCAGGCCCGGAGAGCGGGCACGGGGTCGGCGGCTACATCCATTTCGAGCCCGATCATTCCTACCAGGGCGGCGGCATGTGGCATCCGGCGCGCCCACGCCTCGAGGCATGGCGGGCGCTGGTCGACAGGGATCCCGGACGGGTCCACGCGCTGATCGACGACCCACCCTTCACCGCCGAGTTCGGCGAGCTGGAAGGGGAGCAGCTGGCTCGGGTGCCGCCAAACTATGCGGCCGACCACCCGGAGTCGCATCTGCTGCGGTTCAAGGACGTGACCTTCGGTCGGCGGGTATCGGACGAGGAGGCCCTGTCGGCTAACCTCCCGGATCGCCTGGCCGATTCCTTCGCGGTGACCACGCCGGTCATCCGGATGCTGGCCGAGCTGCCCGGATAAGCGCCGCCCTACCGTTTCTCAACCGGCATGACCAGAGCGCTTTCACCCGGTCGCAGCGAGTGGAAGTCTCGGTGCTGACCGCGGTAGCGACTTGCAATATGATAGTGACCATGGAACACGCGAATGTCCGATGGATCGGCGCGGGGCCTGTTTCGGCCGCGCCACGCGCGGTGCCCGCCGCGGGGGATTCGGATGCGCTGGACGCGTACTCGGCCGTCGTCACCTCGGTCGCCGATCACCTCCTGCCCCGGATCGTCCAGCTACGCGTTGGCAGGGCCGCCCGCGAAGGCAGTCCGAATGGCACCGGCTCCGGCGTTGTCTTCGCGCCGGACGGGTACATCCTGACCTCGGCGCATGTCGTGAGCAGCGGCGGCGATGGCATCGCGGCCTTCAGCGACGGCACGGAGGTGCCCTTCGAGGTCGCCGGCAGCGACCCCCTTTCGGATCTCGCCGTCCTGCGCGTCGACGCCGGTCGCCTCGCCGCAGCCGAGCTGGGCGACGCCGATCAGCTGCGGGTCGGTCAGCTGGTAGTGGCGCTCGGAAGTCCGCTCGGCTTCGCCGGATCGGTCACCGCCGGCGTGGTCAGCGCCGTCGGGCGGTCGCTCGTCACCCGCGAGAAGAACGCGACGCGCATCGTCGAGAACGTGATCCAGACCGATGCCGCCCTCAACCCTGGCAACTCCGGCGGCGCGCTGGCGGACGCCACCGCGCGCGTGGTGGGGATCAACACCGCGCTGGCGGGCGTAGGACTGGGCCTGGCCGTGCCGGTCGACGCCGCGACCCGCCGCATCGTCGCCGCCCTGATGCACGACGGTCGGGTCCGGCGCGCCTACCTCGGGATCGCGGGTGCCACCCGTCCGCTGCCGCCGCGCGTCGCCCGTGCCCTGGGCCGCGGAGCGGGGATCGGGGTCCACGAGATCGTGCCTGGCAGCCCGGCCGACCAGACCGGGGTCCGTGCCGGCGATCTGATCCTGGACGTCGACGAGGTGCCGGTCGCGGACGCCGGTGACCTGGCGCGCCTGATGACCGATGAGCGGATCGGACGCGCCCTGGTCCTGCGGATCCTGCGCACCGGCGAGGTGATACGCCTGTGGGCGATTCCGGTGGAGCTGAGCGGCTAGGCAAGTAGAGAGTTGGAGCGGGAGACGGGGAT
>DASWIE010000052.1:0-2833 GCA_036397815.1 Candidatus Limnocylindria bacterium | reverse complement strand
TGATCCGTCGTGGCGATGGCCGCGCCGACGAGGCCGGCGAGGTCGTGGTGACTGGCCCGCACGAGAATCCCGGCGCACTCGGCACGCGGTATCGGGCCGCTCTGCCGGCAAGAGAAGGAGCGGCGTGATGATGACCTTTGGCGGCGGCTGGTTCGGTTGGCTCGGTCCGCTGATCATGCTTGGACTGTTGGTGGGCGTGGTGCTCGTCATGATCTGGGCGGTGCAGGCCGGCGGGGGACGGGGCGAGGACGACGCCCTCGCCGCGCTGCGCTCCCGCTTCGCCCGCGGCGAGATCGACGCCGACCAGTTCGATGCCATGCGGCGCACGCTGGGCGCCGAGGATGGCCGGCGAGCCAGGCCGAACCTCGGTCTCATCGGCCTGATCCTGATCGTCGCTGCCATCCTGCTCGGCATCGGATTCGCCGGGACGGGGCCGGGTTGGGGCTGGATGGGGCCCGGCGGGATGATGGGACCCTGGATGGGACCGATGATGGGCGTCGGCGCCGGACCCACGGCGCCCGCCGGCACCTCGGTGACGATGGCCGGCTCGCGCTTCGCGCCGGCGACGTTGACGATCGCGGCTGGCGAGACGGTGCGCTGGTTCAACGACGACGCGCTGCCCCACACCGTGTCGGCCACCGACGGCTCGTGGAACTCCGGCAACCTGGCGCCCGGCCAGGCCTTTGAGCGGCGCTTCGACGACCCCGGTTCGTATTCCTACCTGTGCCGCTACCACCCCGGGATGGTTGGCACCGTCGTCGTGGAGGGGTAGCGGTGAGCGGCGGCCACGGGCCGAGATCAGAGTGCTCGAGGTGTTCGCACCGCCCGATGAGTCGGGCAAGGTCCATCGCTCCTGAGCCGGCGTCTGAACCGGGTAAGCCCACCTGGGCCTCACCGTCCGCGAGGGCCCCGTCTTTCAGATGACACACGGCTTGTCTTCATGGGACGATTCACCCCGATAAGCACCAGCCGTCAGCGTCGGTCCATCTCCGGGACTGGGTCTCATCGGTGCCGCTGGGGCAGCGTCTCCGTGTACGACGCGGTCCGCCGCGGCGACGCCTGGCTCACCGGGCAAAAGGCCAGCGAGGGCAGCTGCTCGGCCGCCCGCCGGCGCGCCGCGGGCGTTCCGTCATAGCGCCAGCCGAGGAGGCGGCTGAGGACCGCCCACACGAGGCTGCGCGGCAGGCCGCTGCGGAGCTCGTAGCGCTCGAGGACCGCCACCGCCTCATCGACGTCGAGCCGACGAACCGCGGGCACGTACCGCGCTGGCCCGATCCACACTTGGCGTGCAAGTCCGACTTCGACGTTGTGGAGCCAGGCGGTCTTCCGACCCCAGGCGGCGACGACCGTGGCCTCTTCTGTCGATCGGTCGTAGCGGACGACCTCGAGGGGCGTCTCGTGGCGACGACCGGTGCGCCGCCCTTCGTGGACGAGCACGAGGAAGCGGTGACCGAGCAGGAACCCCAGGCGTGCACGGTAGAGGTAGACGGGCAGGCTGAGGAGCCAGCGAAGCACGCCCCGCGGTGGCGCCGGCTGCTTGTGGCTGGCCGGGGCCCCGTCCGCCTCTTGCTTTGCGTCCTCCAATCTCTGGTCGCTCCTGCGTGGCCCGTCGGAAGAGGATTGTCGCACCGCCCCACGGCGCTTGCCTCGCTGCTGATCGGGATGCTCCTGCTCCTGGCCGTAGTCCTGATCGTGTCGAGCGCCCTGCCCACGGCTGGTCGACCCGCGGCCGAGCCGGGCGACCGCAATCGGCGGGGCGATCATGGCCATCTCGGCCGCCTCGACCGGCGGCTTGGCGCTCTACCTGAGCCGGCGAGGCCGCCAGCTCCGCAGCCGGGTGCTCCGATCGGAGGGTATCCACGCAGCCGCCGACTCCCTGATCACCCGGGGGTGGTGGCAGCTGTCGTCGCGGGAGGCGTGGGCTTCCCCCGGCTCGACCCAGTCGTGGCCCTGGCCGTGGGCGGTGTGGTGGCCTGGCGTGGTTGGGGCGTCGTGCGCGGGGCGGCCGAGGTGCTGACCGATGCGGCAGCGGTCGACACCGATGCGATCCGGGCCTCGGCGCTGGCCGTCGCCGGCGTGCGCGACTGCCACGCCGTCCGCTCGCGGGGCGAGGCGGGACACGTTCGCGTCGACCTCCGCATCCACGTTGCGCCGGATCTGACGATCGTGGAGGGCCATCGGATCGCCGAGGCAGTCGAAGCGGAGATTCGCCAGCTTGATCTCGGGATCGCCGAGGTGCTCGTTACCTCGGCGCCGATCGGACGGTCGCCTGACGGCGCGGTGAGGATCACGCTCGTCTTCGGGGCAGCCGACCCAGCGGACCCCGACGCGGCGCCACACGGAAGGTGAGGGTCACGGGCCAAACGGCAGCGAGATCGGGTCCGTATGACCCTTGCGGTCGACCGGTGCAGCGGACAGCCTCTTGGCGTGGCCGAGAATCGCGACGCGGCACCGCCTGAGGTGTCAAACGAACCTGGGCCGAGCGAAGAGGGCTTTGCCCTGGTGTGGATCGACGGCGAGCGTGCCACGATCCTGCGCTGGCACGGCAGGGTCGTGACCGAGAAGCTCGTCTCAGACGTGCCGCCGCACGTGCGCAGTACCGCCCACGTCCGGCACGACCCGCGCGTGCGCCACGGTGGTTCGGGCCGGGGGCAGGATGATGCCGAGCGCCGGCGGAACGAGCACCTCCGGGCCTTCCTGCGCACCGTCGCCGATCGGCTCAGGGAGGACGCCCGAATCGAGATCCTGGGAACCGGGACGGTGGGCGAACGGCTGGCCGCGCTGCTCACGCGGCTGGCCGCGCGACGGCATTCACCGCCGAGCGTCGAGGCGT
>DASWIE010000051.1:0-40191 GCA_036397815.1 Candidatus Limnocylindria bacterium | reverse complement strand
GCCGGACCCTCGGCGATGAGCTGGCTCAGCGGAAAGCCGAGCGCGGCATCGGCCCGCTCCATGACGGCGGCGGCGGCAGGCGAACGCTCGAGAAGGGCGGCGCCCATCCCGACGTACTGCGATCCCTGCCCGGGGAAGACGAAGGCGTGGACCCGCGGCGCGTCGCCGTCGGTCGTAGGGTGATCGGTCTGATCGCTCATATTGCCGTTCAACGTGGGGTTTCGGGAGTATAGCCGAGCACGAATCGGCGGTGCCCACACCGGCTCGGCGGCCGTCAGACGTCGCAGAACGCGTCCCGGATGGGCTCGACTGTGAACGTCGGCGGGTTGACGTCGTTGTTGACTCTGGCCAAGCGATGCCAGGCCGGATATACGAAGAAATCGAGGGTCACCTCCAACTCGTGCGGATGCTCTGCATAGCCCGCATTCCCGGGACCGGCGCGGTACTCCTCTTGGCCGTTCTCCAGCCACTCGCGGTCCCAGGCGCACGACTGGGCGATCTCCTCGTCCGTCCAGCCCTCGGTATCCGGCGCATCGTCCGCCGCGACCGGCAAATCACAGTGCTCAACCGCCCACAGCCCGATGGTCCTGATTGCGTCCTTGGGGTAACGGCTGACAATGGCGCGGTCGCCATCCGGCACCATCTGCTCGGCGGCCGCCGCTCCCGCGACGGCGAGCGCCTCCTCCGCGGCAGGGCGGATCTCCCCCGGGCCGACCCTGGCCAGCACCGCCGCGTGCGCGATGAAGACCTGCCGCTCCAGGACGGCGCCAACCGCCCAATCGGTGTTGCCGACAAGCGGCCGCCACACGGTACACGCGGCTTCAGGGGGATCCAGCCCGCTCACGTCAGGCACGCGAATCCGATCGAGCGAGGCGGACAGCTCGGACATCATCTCGTCGACCTGGGCCTCCCATCCCGACGGATAGGGCGGCTCCCCCAGCAGAGCAGCACGCATCTGGTCGAGGTCCAGGTTTCCCGCCTCGCCGATCGGCACGCCAGAGCCCGCGGCGGTGGCGGTCGGCGACGGTGCGCTGCCGGCGCGGCAGCCGGTCGCGAGCAGCGCGGCCGTCACGATCACGGCTATATTCGTCAGGCGCCGCGTCCGCATCGGTCTATCCTGCGGCGGCGAAGCGTTCTACGACCTCGTACAGGACCGGGAGGCCGAAGCGCAGGCCGCTGACCGGGATGCGCTCGTCGTTGGCGTGGAACAGCGACAGGAAGGGAACGTCCGCCTCCAGGCGCAGCGGCGCGAAGCCGTAGGTCGGGATCCCGAGCAGGGCGAGTGCCTTGGCATCGGTCCCGGGCGTGATCATCATCGGCAGGGGAGTCGCGTCGGGATCGGCCTTCCGCAGCGACTCTTCCATGAGCCGCACAATCTCGGCATCTGCCGGCCATTCGACCGGCGGCATGGTCAGCACCGACTCGACCTCGACCGCTTCCCCGGCGACCTCCTGCAAATAGGACAGGAAGGCGACCTGATCGGTGCCGGGCAGCGTCCGGACATCGACCTCTGCCTCACCGATCCCCGGCACCACGTTCATCTTCCTTCCCACGTGGATCACGTTCGGGGTCACCGTGTCGCGGAGCATGGCGTCCAGGGAGCGACGAACCACCGGGTCATCGACCGCGGCAGCAAGGGCGTCGTGCGCCGCCTGGTCCTCACCACGCTCCGCGAGGGTTGCCACCTCGTCCAGCCCCAAGCCCTCGAAGAAGCGCCGCACCAGGGGGATGAGGCGCGCCGGTCGTGGCGCCGCCGCCAGACGGGTCACCGCCTGGGCGAGCTTGATGGCCGCGTTGTCGGGCGACGGCATCGACCCGTGGGAGGGCGTGCCGGTGGCGCGCAGCCGCGTCCAGATGATTCCCTTCTCGGCGACCTGGATGGCGTAGCTGCGTCGCCCGCGGATCGTCATCGAGTAGCCGCCGACCTCGTTCAAGGCCGCCGCCGCCGGCCGCCCGGCGTCGTCGGCGAACAGCTCGGGGCGATCGCGGACCCAGTGCAGCGCGCCGAACTCACCGCCAGCCTCCTCGTCGGCGACCGCGGCGAAGATGACGTCGCGCCGCAGCTCCCGCCCGGACCGATGGAGCGCCAGCATGACGGCCAGCTCCATCGCCACCATGTCCTTCATGTCGACGGCGCCGCGTCCCCAGACCACCCCGTCGATCAGCTCGGCGCCGAACGGGTCGCGCGACCACTGGTCCGCCTCGACCGGCACCACGTCGAGGTGGGAGAGCAGGATCAGCGGCGGCTCCGGGTCGGCGACGCCCGCCCGCAGGCGCGCGAAGCACGAGCCACGTCCCGGGACCGCCTCCAGCACCTCCGCGTCGATCCCGGCGTCGGTCAGCACCTCGGCACAGAAGGCCGCCGCCGCCGTCTCCCCGCCGCTCGAGTCGAGTCCGGCGGCGCCATCCGCCGAACCCGGCGGGTTGACCGACGGGATCATGATCAGCGCGCGCAGGAGCGCGACGCACTCATCGGTCGCGCGATCCCAGTCGACCTCGGTGCCGGCGGCGCTGGTCATCAGTCGCTAGCTCGAGGGCAGCGCGGTCGCACGGCCCGACTCTGCCTCCGGCTCGGGCGCCCCCGCATCGGTCATGCGCGGGCGAGGGCGCGAGCGCACCAGCAGGGCAAGCGGCAGCTCCGCCGCCAGCAAGCCGACGGCGACGATGAGCAGCACGGGCAGCTGGAACGCAACGCCCATCACCAGCAGCGCGGTCAGGAAGAAGGCTTGCATCGCGACCCGGGTGAAGAAAGCGAGCCGCAGGTCGAGGATCGCCGTCCCTTGGCCGTCCGGCGCGTCGCGGTGGGGCCCGAAGACGCCCCAGGCGCCGATCCCCACGAAGACCGCAAGGGTCAGGATGAACAGGACCCCGCCGCCCCCGGCCGTCGGATCGATCACCGGCTTCACGAGCGCAAATGGCCAGATAGCGGCGGTCAGGATGGCGAAGGCCGGAATCGGGACCGCCAGCTGCAGCCATTCGCGTTCCGGGTGGCGGGCGGAGGCGTCCCGCAGCCATCGGGTCAGCAGGCTGAAGCCCATGGTCACGAACAGCCACGCGTAGAAGTTGCCCCACGGCACGCCGAACCAGCCGGTGCTGGCATCGACGCCGATCCAGGTCCAGAGGCCCATGCGGATCGCGATGGCGTCGAAGGCGAGATCGAGGCTGATGGCGAGCAGAGCGTCGACGAAGGGGGCGTAGCGACGACGCACACCCAGCGCGTCGGTGATGCGCATCGCGCCTGCGATGATCACGGCCCAGCTGAGACCGATGACCACCGGTGCCCGATCGATCACCAGCACCCACTCGTCGGCGTAGTGATACGTGCCATACAGGAGCTGATCGCCCTCTTCTAGCATGATGCCGAAGATGGCGGCACTCACCAGCTCCAGGAACGGCAGACGGCCGCGTCGCGACGCGGCGAGGGCAGCGCCCACGAAGAAGAGTGAGGCCCCGACTTCGATCATGAGGTAGACCGGATTCATGCGGGACCGATGATACGGGTCCCGGTCGCTGAACGGTCCGGCCGGGTGGGGCGCGTCGCTGAACGGGCATCGGAGACGTACAATCTGCTCCCGCTGCCCGCACCAGACCATCACCATGCTAAGGAGCGGAACCATGCGCCTGCGCACACCGATCCGCGTCGCGGCGATGGCCGCGACGCTCACCGTCGCCCTGGCCACCCCGGCGCTTGCGATCACCTTCGGTCAGCTCGATACGGAGAACCGGTTTCCGAACGTTGGCGCACTCATCGGAGAGGTCGACGGCGAGAAGTTCATCTTCTGCAGCGGCACGCTGATCGAGGACGGCGACGGCGGCTGGTCGAACCTGTACCTGACCGCGTCACATTGCGTTGATGACGGCCAGCAGATGTGGGTGTCGTTCGATGCCGCGATCGACCCGGAGGCGCCGGAGACGGCGTCGTTGCGCCCAGGGATCGCGCACGCCCATCCCGACTTCGCGTGCTGCGGCGCCAACGACACGTTCGATATCGCCGTCGTGGTGCTCGACGACGAGGTGACTGGCATCACCCCCGCCCCGGTCGCCGCCGAGGGACTCCTCGACTCGATGAGCAAGGCCACGCTTCGGGCGGCCACGTTCGTCGCGGTCGGCTATGGGACGGTGCGCGAGGACAAGACCGGTGGGTTCAAGCCGTTCTTCTTCGATGGGCAGCGGCGCTGGGTCGAGCAGACGATCATGAACTTCAACTCCGCCTGGCTCAACCTGTCGATGCAGCCATCGACGGGCGATGGCGGAACCTGCTACGGCGACTCCGGCGGCCCGCACTTCCTGAACGGTGTCGTCGTGTCGGTGACTGTGACCGGTGACATCCCGTGCCGTGCGACGGACAAGACCTACCGGGTCGATTCACCAGTTTCACAGGCGTTCCTGTCGGGTTTCATCACGCCCTGAGGGAGCATCCTGAGGGAGCATGACAACGCAGGTCGCATCCGAATCGGTCCCGATCTATCTCGCTGGCGAGTTCATCAAAGCCGGCACGCCACTCGAGGTCCGGGATCCGGCGAGTGGCGAGCTGGTCGCCACCACCTTTCAGGCAGGCGCGGCCGAGCTCGAGCGCGCCACGGTTGCAGCGGTCGAGGCGTTCGGGAAGACCCGCCGCCTGGCCAGCTACGAACGCCGCGACGCGCTGGCGCATGTTGCGCAACGGATCGCCGAGGACGCTGACGAGCTGGCTGAGCTGCTGACCCGCGAATCTGGCAAGCCGATCAAGGACGCCCGCGGCGAAGTGGCGCGCGCCTCGCTCACCTTCCGCACCGCGGCGGAGGAGTCGCTCCGCATCAACGGTGAGTGGATGCCGCTCGACTGGAACGCGGCCAACCGCGGGCGCTCTGGGATCTGGCGCCGGTACCCGATCGGCCCGGTGGCGGGCATCAGCCCGTTCAACTTCCCGCTTAACCTGGCGGCCCACAAGGTGGCGCCGGCGATCGCCGCCGGCTGCAGCATCGTGCTCAAGCCGCCGTCGAAGGATCCGCTGGTGATGCTGCGCGTCGCGCACTACCTGGACGAGACGGACCTGCCCAAGGGCGCGGTCAGCATCCTCCCCATGGATCGCCCAACGGGCGACGCGATGGTGCGCGACGACCGCTTCAAGCTGCTCAGCTTCACCGGCAGCCCATCGGTCGGCTGGAAGATGAAGGCCGACGCCGGCAAAAAGAAGGTGGTGCTGGAGCTCGGCGGCAACGCCGGAGTGATCGTCGACGAGACCGCCGACCTGGACTGGGCAGTGGCGCGGCTGGCCTATGGGGCGTTCGCATACGCCGGCCAGGTCTGCATCAGCGTGCAGCGCATCTACGTGGTCGCCTCGATCTACGACGAGCTCGAGCTGCGCTTCGTGGAGAAGGTGCGGCAGCTGAAGGTCGGCAGCCCGCTCGATCCCGATACCGATCTGGGGCCGATGATCGACGAGAAGGCCGTGGCGCGGACCCACGAATGGGTCGGCGAGGCGCTGGCTCGCGGCGCGCGCGCCCTTACCGGGGGCGAGCCGGACGCCCTATTTTACCCGCCCACCGTGCTGGTCGACGTGCCGAAGGACGCGCGAGTCTGCGGGGAGGAAGTCTTCGCTCCGGTCGTGAACCTCTTTCCGGTCCCGGACTTCGCCGCCGCGGTCCGCGAGCTCAACGACTCGCAATTCGGGCTGCAGTGCGCCGTCTTCACCAACGACCTCGAGCGGACGCTCACCGCACACGACGAGCTGGAGGTGGGCGGCGTGATCGTCAACGACGTGCCCACCTGGCGCATCGACCCGATGCCCTACGGCGGCGTGAAGGACTCCGGCCTGGGACGCGAGGGGCTGCGCTGGTCGATCGAGGACATGACCGAGCCCCGCCTGCTTGCCTTCGCCCGGCCGCTGTAGGCTCGGGTCGAAGACTCGGCATGCCCTACGCCCGCGTGCTCCGGCGCGATGAGCTGCGCGACGGCGAGCTGATCCCGGTCGAGATCGACGGGACTCCGGTCGTGCTGGTCCGGCACGCCGGCGAGTTCTTCGCGGTCCAGAACAACTGCAGCCACCAGGACTTTCCGCTCTCGGAGGCCGGCTTCGACCCGCGCGACGAGGTCCTCGTCTGCGCATGGCACGGTGGCTGCTTCGACGTCCGCAGTGGCGAGGCGGTCATCCCGCCCGCAACGGATCCGGTCGAGACGTTTCCCGTCCGGGTCAGCGCCGACGGCTGGGTCGAGATCGGTCTGACCGGAAGCCTGGCTCGAGGGTAGCCGGTGTCGATCGAGGCGCTCCCATTCGTCAACTGGACCTTCTGGGCGACGCTCTCCGCCGGGACGCTGCTGGTGGTCGGACTCACAGAGCTGCAGGGTGGCACGACGCGCGGGTATCGGCTCTTCATGGCCTTCGTTGTGGCGGCCTTCGCCGGGGTCCTTCTCCTGTCCGAGCTCAACCTTCCGCCCGAGCGGCTGGCGTCGACCGCCGAGCTCCGGCGGGCGCTGGTGTGGGGGTTCGTGGCGACCGCCGTTGCGTACCTCCTCGCCTCGCTGGCGCGACTGCCGCGCGCGGGCCTGGCGGTCGCCGGAGGACTGATCGGGATCATGGCGCTCGCGACCCTGGCAGCTGCGGGCGAAACGTTCAGCGCCGGGCTCTTCACCGCGCAGCTGATCCTGGCCGCACTGGCGCTCGGCGCCGTGAACGCGGCCATGCTGCTGGGCCACTGGTACCTGGTGACGCCGAAGCTCTCGCCGGCGCCGCTGCGCCACATGATGTGGCTCCTCATCGGCGCCCTGGCGTTGCAGGCGATCGCCTTCGGCGTCGCGGTCGTCGCCGTCAGCTCCGGTCCGCTAGGCGGGCCGATCGGCCCTCTCACGTGGCTGCGCCTGGTTGTCGGGACGGTGCTGCCGATCGGGGTCGCCGTGCTGGCCGTCCTCGCCAGTCGCGCCGCCTCGCTCCAGGCCAGCACCGGCCTCCTGTACGTCAGCCTGGCGCTGGTGATGGCCGGCTCGATCGCCGGAGCCAGCATCACCTTCCTCACCGGCGTGCCGGTCTGATGGCGGGACCGATGCGGGTCACGGTTCGGACCTTCGCCATCCTGCGCGAGCTTGCCGGCGACCGCGCCAGCCTGGAGCTCGCGGAAGGTTGCACCCTGGCCGATGCGTGGAGGGCGATGGAGCGCGCCCATCCAGCCCTCGCTCCCCACCGCGAGTTCGTGCGCGGAGCGCGCAACGGCGCCTACGCCCCCTGGGACCAGCCGCTGTCCGACGGCGACGAGGTCGCCTTCCTCCCTCCGGTCAGCGGCGGCGGTCCGACCGGCCTGACCGACGGTCCGCTCGACGTGCCCGCGCTCGAGGCCTCGGTGGCGGGGCTCGGTCACGGAGCGCTGGTCACCTTCGTCGGCCGCGCCCGTGACCGATCCGATGACGGCCGCCAGGTCGTGGAGCTGGAGTACGAGGTCTATCCGGAGATGGCCGAAGCGGTCCTGCAGGAGATCGCTGGCGAGGCGGAGGCCCGCTGGCCGGGCGTGGTGGTGGCCGTCGTGCACCGGACCGGCATCGTGCCGATCGGGCAGGCGGCGGTGGCGATCGTGGCCGCCGCGCCGCATCGGTCTGACGCCTACGACGCGAACAGGTTCGTGATCGAGGGAATCAAGGAGCGGCTGCCCATCTGGAAGCGCGAGCGCTTCGTCGATGGCAGCGAGTGGAAGCGGCCCGGAGCCTGAGCCACGGGTGGCGCACCGGGGGCACGCCGTGCACAATGCGCCGTGATGTCGACCCCGAAGCCGGGCCAGATCCGATGCCCGACCTGCCTCCGATCGACGCCGCCTGCCGCCTTCTGCACGCAATGCGGCTCGCCGATCCCGGCCTCGGCTCGCGTCCGCCCGCGTGGCATGGACCGCGACGAGCTGGAGGAGCGGATTCGATCCCGCCGCCCTGACGATGCCGCGTTCCGGCGGGGCATGCCGGTCGACGACACGTCGGCCTACGGCGATCCGACGCGGACGCAGGGTTACGTCCCCTTCGAGCCGGAGCCGGAGGACATGTTGGCGGCTCGCGAGTCGGACCCAGGCGCACCCGCCCGCTACGTCGACAACACGCCGGCCGACCTCGACGCCCAGCCTCCGTTGCCGCCACGGCCCGCCTTTCCCGCGGAGCCACCGCCTGAGGCCTATCGCCCGCATGAGGCAGAGCCGCATCCCCCAGACCCGCCGGCCCATACGCCTCTGCCCGCGTATTCGGCTCCCACGTCGTACACGGCCCCGCCGCCTCTGCCACCGGAGCCACCTCAAGCCGAGTACGCCGCCGCCGATGACGAGCGCTTCAACCAGGCTGAGCCCGAGTACGAGCCGGAGGAGGCCTATCCGTATACCTACCGGCAGGCCGGGGACGACGACGGGCGGCGCGGTGGAGGAGCTCTCCCGATCATCGGCTTCATCGCCCTCTGCGCTTTGGCCCTGGCCGTGGGCGCGGTGCTGGCCGGCGTCTTCAGCTCCGGGGACGTCGCCCAGACGACACCGACCCCGAGCGCGAGCATTTCGAGCGAAACTCCGCAGCCGACTCCGATCGCGAGTACGCCGGCCGGCTCAGAGACCCCGGGTGCAAGCGCCACCCCTGAGCCGTCGGACGGACCGGTCACCTTCCCGGATGGGACGGTCATCACCGTCCAGCCGTGCGCCACGCGGGACATGTCGTTCGACGGCTGCGACGTCGACGGCAGCGTGGTGAGCGGCGACCTGTGGGTCTGGATCGGCTTCGACGACGCGCTCGGCTCGGACACCTTCACGCTGGAGCTGCGGGCAGCGGACCAGACCATCGACCAGCAACAGAAGGTGCTGGGCGAGATTCTCGACTGCCCGGACCGATGCGGCGGCTATCTGATCGGCGCGGCCTACCGTGACCTGGGCGCCGGCGTGTACGAGCTCGTGGTCCGGCGCAACGGCGACTTCGCCGACCGCGCGACGTTCACGGTCGAGGGTTAGCGCTCCGCGAGCTGGGTCGGGTGCGGCTCGACGCCCGCCTCACGTCGTCGGACGGCGAGGGTGCTGATCGCCTCGAGCACGCAGCGGTGCGCCGCCATGGCAGTCACCTCGGCCACGTCGTAGCCGGGCGCCACCTCGACCACGTCCATGCCCGCCAGCGCCACGGCAGCGACCACCTGGCGCACGGCACGCAGCAGCTCGCGGGTGAGCAGGCCCCCCGGCTCCGGGGTGCCGGTGCCCGGCGCCATGCCGGGATCGATGACGTCGATGTCGACCGACAGGTAGATCAGCTCCGGGCCGTCGAGCGCCTCGGCGATGGCGTCGGCGATGACGGCTTCGGCGCCACGCTCCTCGATCTCGGTCATGAAATGCGTGCGCAACTCGTGCTTGCGCATCCAGTCCAGCGTCTCCGGCGGTGGCCAGTAGCCGCGCAGTCCGACCTGCACGAAGTTCCGTCCCGCCACGGCGCCCGACTCGATCAGCCGGCGCATCGGCGTTCCGTGGGAGCGCAGCACGCCCCAGGTCGACGCCGCGGCGTCGGGGTGCGCGTCGAAATGCACGACTCCCAGGCGCCTCGGGGCGACGGCCTCGGCCACGGCCGAGGCCGAGGGAAAGGTGATCGAGTGGTCGCCGCCGAGCACGATGGGCAACGCGCCGGCCCGCAGCACGGCCTGCACCTTGCGATGGATCACCTCATGGCCGCGCTCGAGGTTGGCCGGCACCACCGGCGCGTCGCCGGCGTCGACCACGTCCAGCCACTCGAAGGGCTGGATCCCAAGCTGCAGCGAGTTGATCGATCCCGCATGGCACGAGGCGGTGCGAATCGCGCGCGGGCCGAAGCGAGCGCCGGGCCGGTGGCTCACGGCATCGTCGAACGGTGCGCCCACGATCGCGACGTCCGGCCGCCGGGCGGCAAGCGCGCCGTCATCGGGCAGCCACGGGAGCTTCTGGAAGCTCGGCAGCCCGACGTAGGCCGGAAGGTCGAAGTCGTCGTACTCGACGTACGGATCCAGGCCCGACGGTGGATTCTCGTCGTTGGTGCCGCGCCGGCGGCCAGTCTCATCGGCCATCGGTGATGGCGGACGTCCTTGAGCGTCTGCGAGCGGCGCCGTCGCGGTGCGGAGCAGGCCGGCTCAATCCGAAGCGGCCCGATCCTAGCAGAGTGGCGGAGCCGCGCAATAGGCCGAGCCGAGCCGGGCCATGGCGCCCTGCTACCATCGCCGGCGATGGCCGCGCCACGCCGCCGCTACACCCTCGAAGAGGCGAACGCGCTCGTTCCGGAGGTTCGCGCCGTGCTCCTCCAGCTCGCCGTCGAGCAGCGGCGCCTGGACGCCGCCCACGCGGAGATGCACCGCCGCCTGGCCTCCGACGGCGATCCCGAGGCCGCGGCCGATGCCAGCCGCAGCGAGGCCGAGGTGTCCGAGATCGGCGAGGGGATGCGCAGCCTGGCAGCGCACCTCGAGGAGCTCGGAGTCCAGCTGCGTGACCCCGAGATGGGGCTCGTCGACTTCCCGGCCGAACGCGACGGCCGGCCGGTGTGGCTCTGCTGGCGACTGGCCGACGCGGCCGTCGCCTACTGGCACGGGACCGATGAGGGCTACGCCACGCGGAGGCCCTGGTGAGGCCTCACCGGGCCTGATGCGATTCGCGGTGGTGGGGGACAGCACGCTCGATATCGTGGTCGTCCCCGACCGCCGAGGTCGGCACGCCGGTGACGTCCCGGCGCAGATCCGGCTCGGCCCCGGCGGCCAGGCGGCGAACGTGGCTGTGCGGCTCGCGCGCCGAGGCGAGTCCGTTCGGCTTGTCGCTCCCCTGGCCGACGACCTCGCCGGCCGGCTGCTGCGCGACGCGCTCGAAGAGGATGGTGTCTCGATCGCCCCGCTGCCGGCGCGGCGCAGCGCGGCCGTGGCCGTGCTCCTCGACGCGGGCGGCGAGCGGACGATGCTCTCCGACCGACAGCCTCTCGCCGCCGCTCCTGCCGCCGCCGCCCTGGCGGATGTCGATTGGGTTCATTGTTCCGGATACGCCCTGCTCGACGACGCCACCGGCGACGCGCTGGCCGCCGCGCTCGGAGCTCGGCCGAGCTCGGTGCGGCTCAGCGTCGGCGGTGGATCCCTGCCTCCCGAGCGCGCACTGGTCGCGCGGTTCCGGGCACGGCTGCGATCGGCCGCGCCGCAGGTCTGCCTCCTCAGCCGCAGTGAGGCAGGCGCGATGATCGGACGCATGTCTCCGTCTGCGCTAGAGGCGGCGGCGCAGCTGGCGACGCTGGCCGACGTCGTGGTCGTGACGGCCGGGGCCGATGGCTCGGCGGCGACGCTGGGCGGCGAGCTGATGACCGCGCCGCCGGTGGTCACGCCCGGAGCGGTGGTCGATGCCACGGGGGCCGGGGACGCGTACGCGGCGGCGTTGATCGCGCGCCTGGCTGCAGCTTCGTGGCCGCCGCGGCCCGGCCAGCTCCGGCGCGCGATGGCTGCAGCCGGACGCCTCGGCGCCCGAGTGGCCCGCGTCGCCGGCGCCCAGGGACGCGTCGCCGGCGAGCGGAGGCGTGCGCCATGAGCTCCCGCGGGCGCGTGCCGCTGCGCATCGTGGACGAGGTGCGTGACGCGCTCGCGGCCGGGCAGGCGGTGGTCGCGCTCGAGTCGAGCCTCATTGCCCAGGGGCTACCGGCGCCGCACAACCTCGACACCGCGCGCGCGGCGGAGGCCGCCATCCGCTCGGAGGGCGCCGTGCCGGCGACGACGGCGATCGACGACGGCGCGTTGCTGCTCGGCGCCCCGGCATCGGTCATCGAACGCCTGGCCGATCCGGCGGCGGCGGTGGCCAAGGGCGGCTCGCGCGACCTCGGCCCGCTGATCGCCTCGGGCCGGCTGGCCTCGACCACGGTCTCGGCCAGCATCCGCATCGCGCACATGGGAGGAGTCCGCCTGTTCGCCACCGGCGGAATCGGCGGCGTCCATCGCGGCGCTGCGATCAGCTTCGACGTGTCGTCGGACATCGACGAGCTGGCGGCGACGCCGGTCGCGGTGGTGTGCTGCGGCGCGAAGTCGATCCTGGACCTGCCCGCCACGCTCGAGCTGCTGGAGACACGCCGGGTCCCCGTGGTGGGGCTGGGCGTCGACGAGCTGCCCGCCTTCTACGCGGCCTCCTCCGGCCTGCCGCTGTCCCATCGGGTCGACACGCCGGAGGCCGCCGCGGCGACCGTCACCGCCCACCTCGGCCTGCCGGGCGCCGGCGGAATCCTGCTCGTCCAACCGCCCCCAGCCGAGCTGGCGCTCGATGCTGGCGAGGTCGAGGCCTGGATCACGGAGGCGATCTCCGTCGCCGAGGCAGGCAACCTGCGCGGCGGCGCGGTCACGCCGTTCATCCTGTCGCACCTGGCCAGCGCATCCGGCGGACGAGCCCTGACCGCGAACATCGGCCTCATCGTCAACAACGCGCGAATGGCCGCCCGCGTGGCCCTTGCCGAGGCACACCTCGGGCGGGGAACATCGGTGTATCGGTCCTGAGAGGGATGGGATATTCTGCGCGGGCACGCCGGCGGCGATGCAGCTAGGAGGGTCCCATGCGGATCTACGAAGGAAGCCCGCGCCAGGACTGGGAAGAGGTGCTGCGCGCCATCGGTGCCTTCGCCGACCGCGAGCAGCTGAAGGAGCTTCTCTTCCTGGAGCTCGACGAGGGATTCCTGCTGCAGGGCATGGCGCTCCCCGCGGGAGGAGCCGACTCGGACAGCTTCGGGGCGCTCGCCAAGCGGACCTACGAGCTGCTCGACGAGCAGGTCGCGCAGCTTCTCGACGAGACGACTGCCCAGCGCGGCACGTCGGGCGACGACACGCCGCACGCGGAGCTCACGAACTACTACGAGCAGGCGATGCGGGTCCTCGGCGCCTACGTCGACGGCGAGAAGGCCCGGGATGTCTTCCTCTTCGAGCAGGACGGCTCGTTCGTGCTGCGCCTGCTGCACGCGGGATCGGGGGGCATGATCGGCCACCGGCTGGCCGAATTCACGAAGGACGAGATACTGGCTATGATCGAGGCCGCACCACAGCAGCGCAACGCCGAGGCGGCCACGCCCGCGCCGGCAGCTACAGGGGAGGCCTCGGAATGAAGGCATTGAAGGTCCTGTTCATCAGCATCGGCGCGCTCCTCGCCGCCATGATCGTCATCCCGCTCACCATCCTGGCCGGCCTCTTCGTCTGGCTGAAGCTGACCGAGGAGAGCGACGAAGACGACCTCGAGATCGAGGACGCGGTCTAAGGGACCGATGCAGGCGCTTCGGCGCCGGGGATTCCGTCAGATTCCAACCTGGTTCGCGGTAATCGGGCGAATCGGTCTTATCTGTCGTCAAACTCCAGCCAGGTTGACGCTAGCCAATTTCGCCAGTCGATTTCGGCCCTCTGCGGCACCGCGCCGCGCTCAGCACGCTCCGTGCGGGGATGCTCCAACGCGGTTTCCCGCGTCTAACGCCAGCCTGGTTGGAATCTGACAACTCGAAGGCGCACTTCAGCCGCTGCCGAGGGCCCACGCCGCCGTCCACGCCACCGCGGCGAGCAGCATGCCGTGCCACAGGCGTCGCTCGCGTTGTGCGCCTACCCCTACCGCAGCCAGGCCGACGCCGGCTAGCGCGAGGGAGGGTGCGCCGCCTCGGCCAATCAGGAGGGCCACGCTGACGCCGAGGCCAACCGCCATGGCGAGAAGCACCGCGGCAAGCCGCGCCCGAGGACGGCCCATGACCTGGGCAAGGCTGCGAGAGCCGGTCGCCGCGTCGCCCTCCCAGTCGCGCAGCGTGTTGGCCAGGTGGGCCGCCGCCGCGAAGATGGCCGCCAGCGGCACCGCCGGCAGCACCCGCTCGAGCGGCTGCCCGACGCCGGCCGCGACCCAGAGCGGCAGCAGCCCGAAGCTGACGATATAGGGGAGCGGCGAGAGGAGCGTCCGGGAGAGGAACAGGTTGTAGGTGGCTGCGCTCGCCACGGCCGCGGCGCCGAGCAGCAGCGGCAGCGGCCCGAGTCGCAGCGAGGCTGCCAGCTGCAACGCCAGGCCACCCGACGCGATCCAGAGCGCCGCACTCGGGCTCAGCCGGCCGCTCGCGATCGGCTTCTCCAGGCGTCCCGCCGCCGCATCGCGGGTGCGGTCCACGAGGTCATTGGTCGCGCCGGTGAAGACCTGCGAGCCGGCCACGCTGGCGATCGTGAGCAGCCAGCGCTCGTCGAGCGGCAGGCCCGCCTGGATCAGCAGGATGGCGCCCAGCGCCGCGGTCAGCAGGACGACGGCAAGCGCCGGGGCGGGATGGATGACGCGCAGGGCGGCCGGCATCGCCGCCGATCATAGGCGGCTCGCAGGAGCGGCTCGCGCATGGCACGCGATATGCAGCCTCAGGGCGAGCATGAACGAGTGGCAACAGCCCCGTCGCCCCGGCCGACGCACGCGGATCGCGGGCATGATCCGCCGCCTGGAGGGACGAATGCGCCGGGATCGCGAGCTCCTCTGGCATCCCCGGCTCGAATTCGCCGCAGCGCGCGAGATCGCGGCAACCCACCGGCAGCTGGAGGTCCTTCGCCGCCGCCTGCGGTAGGGAGGCATCGGTCCATCCACCCGGGGCTCTGATAGAATCGGAAAAACCCCGGAGGTTCTCAGACCAATGCCGAAGTATGTCTTCGTCACGGGCGGCGTCACCAGCTCGCTCGGCAAAGGCATCACCGCCGCCTCCATCGGGCGCATCCTCAAGGCCCGCGGCATCCCGGTCTCCATCCTCAAGCTCGACCCGTACATCAACATCGATCCAGGCACCATGTCGCCGTACCAGCACGGCGAGGTGTTCGTGACCGATGACGGCGCGGAGACCGATCTCGACCTCGGCCACTACGAGCGCTTCATCGACGAGAACCTGTCCCAGGCCAGCAACGTCACGACCGGCCGCATCTACCAGAGCGTGATCGCCAAGGAGCGGCGCGGCGACTACCTGGGCGGCACGGTGCAGGTCATCCCGCACATCACCAACGAGATCAAGGAGCGAATCGCGCGCGTGGCGCGCGAGGGGACCGGCTCGGTGGCCGGCAGCGGCAACATCAGCCACGGAGTGGTCGTGGTGGAGGTCGGGGGGACGGTCGGGGACATCGAGTCGCTCCCGTTCCTGGAGGCGATCCGCCAGATGCGCAAGGACGTCGGCCGTCGCAACGTGCTCTACGTCCACGTCACCTGGCTGCCACAGATCGGCGCCACCGGAGAGGTGAAGACGAAGCCGACCCAGCACTCGGTCAAGGAGCTGCGTGGGATCGGCATCCAGCCCGACGTCATCATCCTGCGCAGCGACGAGCCGATCGACGACGAGATCATGGACAAGGTCGCCCTCTTCACCGACGTCGACGTCCACGCCGTGATTCCGCTGCGCACCGCCAGCAGCATCTACGAGGTGCCGCTCCAGCTGGAGCGTGCCGGCCTCGGCAAGCTGCTCACCCGCGAGCTGGAGATTCCCGCCGTCGATCCGGATCTGGCCGACTGGCAGGACCTGGTGGCCCGGATCCGCGCCCCGCGGCCCGAGCTGGAGATCGCCATCGTCGGCAAGTACACCGAGCTGCCGGACGCCTACATCAGCGTCAGCGAGGCGCTCAAGCACGCGGCCCTCCATCACCGGGTCGACGTCAAGGTGCGCTGGATCCACTCCGAGCATCTCGAGCGCATGGAGCCCGGCCAGGTGGCCGACGAGCTGGCCGGCGTGGCCGGCGTGCTGGTGCCCGGAGGGTTCGGGTACCGGGGCGTGGAGGGCAAGGTGCGCGCCATCCGTTGGGCCCGCGAGCAGCGGGTTCCGTACCTGGGCCTCTGCCTTGGGCTGCAGTGCGCCGTCATCGAGTTCGCGCGGATGGCCCTCAACAGCGAGGATGCCAACAGCAGCGAGTTCAACGTCTTCACCGAGCACCCCGTGATCGACCTCATGCCGGATCAGACCGATGTCACCGACAAGGGCGGCACCATGCGGCTGGGCCTCTACCCGGCTCGGCTGGAGGAGGGATCGCTGGTGCGCGCGGCGTACGGCACCGAGATCGCCTACGAGCGGCATCGGCATCGGTTCGAGGTGAACAACGCGTACCGCGACCGGCTCGGCGAGGCGGGGATGTGGTTCAGCGGCGTCTCGCCCGATGATCGGTTGGTCGAATACATCGAGCTCCGCGACCACCCCTGGTTCGTCGCGACCCAGGCGCACCCCGAGCTGAAGAGCCGGCCCAACCGCCCGCACCCACTGTTCCGCGACTTCGTGGGTGCGGCCGCCACCCTGGCCGGCGTGGGCGGAGAGCGATCCGAGGCCGAGGCATCGGTCAACCCGACCGCTGAGCGCAGCGCCTGAACCGATGACGACCCGTCGCGCGGGCCCCAGCCGCTCGGCCGCCGGCCGGACGGCGGTGGCGAAGCCGGCATTCAGCCGCGTCGCCTACGAGCGTCGGGTGGCCGGGTTCATGGCCGAGGCGGGCGAGGCCTACTTCGCCGCCCTGTCGGGCCAGCGTGACGAGCTGGGCATGGCGGCGATCTACGAGCGGTACGCCGCCCTCTTCGAGCGGTCGGCGATCGACGGCCTGCGGGCGCTCGCCTCGGGCGCCGACGCCGCGGCGCGGCAGGCAAGCGCGCTGCTCGCCTTCGCGGTCGAGGGCTACCTGCATCGACAGGTCGCCGACCTGACCGATGCGATCCAGGCCGCCGAGGCACAGGCCGCCATCATCTGGCGCGGCGAGCGGATCAGCTATCGCGAGGCGCCGATCCGGATCGCGCAGATCACCCACCGCGGCGAACGCAACGCCATGGATGCCAGCTACCAGGAGGCGGTCGAAGCGATCAACCCGCTGCGGCTGAACCGGCTGGAGCGGCTGCGGACCGCGATGACGGAGCTCGGCTACGCCGATGAGCCGACCCTCATCCGCGAGCTGCACGACATCGACGTGGACGCGCTGGCCAGCGACCTGCAGCAGTTCCTGGTCGAGTCCGAGACGGTCTACTTCGCGGCCCTCCGCCGCTACCTGGCCGAGATCGATATCGAGCAGGGCGATGCCTCGTCGGCCGACCTGGCTCACCTGCTGCGCGGCAACGGCTGGGACCCGTGGTTCGACCCGCGCCGCATGCTCTCGATCGCCGAGGCCACGCTCTCCGGGCTGGGCATCGACATGCGGGAACAGGCGAATGTCACGCTCGACCTGCAGCCGCGGCCGAACAAGTCGCCGCGCGCCTTTGCGGTGCCCGTGCGCGTCCCACAGGACGTGCGCCTGGTGGTGCAGCCGCGGGGTGGACACGACGACTACGACGGCCTGCTCCACGAGCTCGGGCACGTCGAGCATTTCGCGCACGTCGACCCGAAGCTGCCGATGGCGTGGAGGTACGTGGGCGACAACTCCGTCACCGAGGCGTACGCCTTCCTGCTCCAGTACCTGATGTTGGAGCCGGACTGGCTGGCCGAGCACCTGGACATGCCGGACGGCGAGGCGGCCGGTTGGGTCGACTTCGCGGCGTTCCGCAAGCTCGTCTACCTGCGCCGCTACGTTGCCAAGCTTCTGTACGAGCTCAGACTGCATCGCGACGCCGCCATCGGTCTGGCGCGCGCCTACTACACCGGCCTGCTCGGCCTCCTCATCGGGGTGCGCATTCCGGAGGCGAGCTTCCTGGCCGATCTGGACGACCACTTCTACGCGGCGCGCTACCTACGCGCCTGGATGCTGGAGGGCAGCCTCGCGGCGGCCTTGAAGGCGCGTCACGGCGAGCGATGGTGGCGCGAGCCGGCGGCGGGCGAGACGTTGCGGCGCAGCTGGTCGCGAGGGCAGGAGTGGAATGCGCAAGACGTGGTTGCGCATCTCGGGTATGATCGTCTGGACTGGCGACCGGTCTTGCGTCAGATCCGGACGCGGCTCATCGGCGAGATGAGCGGATACGGCGGGCCCAACATCACCACCCGCGCAGGGACCCGCAAGGTCTGACCCGGCTGACCGCCACTCGTCCCACGGACGAGAGCGACACTCCCGAGCGTGGCACGGACGCTCCCGTTGCCGAAGTTCAGCTGTCGCTCCTGCCGGTATCCCGCCTCATCCCTCTTCAAGGGAGAGGAGCGGTGCAGCCGCACCCGCCACCCCACAGCCCGATCGAGGTCACTCCCGCAACAGCATGAACGAAGAAGCACGACCCCCGCGCCGCGGACGGCCGCGGCGTCGCCCTGACGGCGGCGGCGCACGCCGTCAGCAGCCCCGCCCCGCCTACCAGCAGCGCCGGAACGCGTATGCCACCGGCGGCTACTCGTCGATCTACGCCGGACCGTTCCCGACGGACGAGGACGACTTTGAAGGCGGCATGAACCTTGCCGACCTCCAGGCCAAGAGCGTCGACGAGCTGCGCGAGCTGGCCTCCGAGCTCGGTGTGGAGGGTCACGAGCTGCTCGAGCACTCGGACCTCGTCCTCAAGCTGCTCGACGTGGTCCCCCTGGCGCCCACCCAGCCGCGGCGTGAGCAGAACGGCCAGCCGGGGATTGCCAGCGGGATCCTGGAGATCGTTGACGAGGGCTTCGGCTTCCTGCGCCGCAACGGCGTGATGCCATCCAACGACGACATCTACGTGAGCTCCTCCCAGGTGCGGCGCTTCGGCCTGCGCACCGGCGACAAGGTGACCGGCCAGACGCGTCCGCCCAAGGACCAGGAGAAGTACTGGGGCCTGCTCCGCGTCGACACCGTGAACGGCGTCGACCCCGAGGTGGCCAAGCGACGGCCCTACTTCGACACGCTGGTGCCCGTCTTTCCGGACGAGATGTTCGACATCGAGACCGATCAGAAGAACCTCACCCAGCGCCTCATCAACCTGATCAGCCCCATCGGCAAGGGACAGCGCGGCCTGATCCTGTCGCCGGCCAAGGCCGGCAAGACGACCGTGCTGAAGCAGATCGCGCACGGCATCACCGAGAACTACCCGGAGACCCTCCTCATGGTCGCCCTCATCGGCGAGCGGCCGGAGGAGGTCACCGACATGAGCCGCAGCGTGAAGGGCGAGATCTACGCCTCCACCTTCGACGAGCCGACCGAGAACCACACCCGCGTGGCGGAGATGGCGCTCGAGATCGCCAAGCGGCAGGTCGAGACCGGCCGCGACGTGGTGATCCTGCTCGACTCGATCACCCGCCTGGCGCGCGCCTACAACCTGGCGCTGCCGGCATCGGGCAAGACCCTCTCCGGTGGCGTCGACCCGGTGGCCCTCTATCCTCCGAAGCGCTTCTTCGGCGCCGCCCGCAACATCGAGCACGGCGGCTCGCTGACGATCATCGCCACCTGCCTGGTCGACACCGGCTCGCGGATGGACGACGTGATCTACGAGGAATTCAAGGGCACCGGCAACATGGAGCTGGCGCTGGACCGCAAGCTGAGCGACAAGCGGATCTTCCCGGCGGTCGACGTGCTGCGCTCCGGCACGCGTCGCGAGGAGCTGCTGCTCGACGAGAACTCGCTGCGGATGGTGTGGACCATGCGTCGCATGCTGAGCGCGGTCGGCCCCAACGAGGGGATCGAGCTGCTCATGCAGCGGCTTGGCAAGACCAAGAACAACGCCGAGTTCCTGGTATCGCTCAGCAAGAGCGTAGAAGCCTCCGAGCGCTAGCCAAGTACCGCGCGTCCCGTGACCGTCAGCTCGCGCCGACTGCCCGTCGCGCTGCTCCTCCTCTCGGTCCTGCTGATATCCTGCGGCGAGACGCCGCCGGCCAGCTCGTCCGCCACCGCATCGGCCTCGCCCTCGGCGCCAGCCTCAGAGGCGATCGCCGGCGAGGTGATCGCGGCTCCGGGCTCGGAGAGCGAGGTGTACGCCCCAAATCCAGGCTCGCTGGTGGTGGCGATCGATCCCGGGCACGGCGGCTGCCTCGACTGGGGCGTTCCGGACCCGCGCCGGCGGGGCGTCGACTTTGCCGAGAAGACGATGACGCTGGCGATCGGCCTGGACCTTCGCGACCGGCTGGCAGCGCAGGGCGTGCGGGTCGTGATGACGCGGGCGTCCGACGAGGCGCTGTCAGGTGACGATTACCCGGACCTGGGCTGCGATGGGCCCGCCTGGCGGGACGTGAATGGGGATGGCGAGTCGGGCTTCCATCCGGAGGACCTGGAGGGCAAGGTCCGCACCCGCGACGAGCTGCAGGCCAGGCTCGACCTGGCCAACGTGGCCCGTGCCGACGTCCTGGTCAGCATCCACATCAACTCGTTGACACAGGACGGGGTGGTGCTCGAGATCGCGGCCAGCGAGACCTTCTACACCGATGAGACGCCCTGGGGCATCTCTGCCACGGAGGGTCTGGCAGGGCTGATCCAGGATGAGGTGGTCGCCGCCATGGCGGGCGTGGCGGACTACCCACGGCAGGACCGTGGCATCGGAGCGCACAACCTGTACATGGTCGCGCCGCCGCTGCTCGAGCCCACTCCCGACCGGCCCGATCCGCGCAAGCAGCCCACCCGCGGCGCGCTCATGCCGTCGGTGCTCGCCGAGGTCGGCTCGATCACGCTCGCCGCGGAGCACGACCTCCTCGCGTCGTCGGCCGGGCAGGCGGCCGCCGCGGACGGCATCTACCGCGCGCTGGCTGCCTACTTCGGCGGTCGTGAGCAGGCGGTCCGCTACTCGGTCCCGGCGGTGGAGCCCGTCGTCGGCAGCGCCCCGCAGCCGATCGATGGCGATGGCCCACAGTTCTGGATCGCCGATCTGCCGGCCGACGTGCAGGAGGCCGGGCTGGCAGTGGTGCTGACCAACACCGGCACCCAGCCCTGGCAGGATGGCCTGGCTCTTCTCGCCGGCTGGGGCGCGACCGACCAGCCCTTCCTGCGCGTGCCGCCCGACGACCTGGAGGGCCTGCCGGTGGAGGTCCCAGCGCTGGGGCCGGGGGAGTCGGTCGAGCTGCATCTTCCGATCGCTCCACCGTCGGACCCGTCCGCCCGCCAGGTCGCGTGGATCACCCTTTCGGGCACCGGAGGAACGTTCGCCGATCTGGGGTCGCCGCCGCTTCAGCTCGCATGGCCCCCAGGCTGACGCTGCCACCACCGCCAGGATTGGCGGGTTGACCCATCGTGAAGGCCGCTGCTACCATCGGGCTCGGCACGATCTCGGACCGGTGCGCTGCCTTCCACCGGCTCGGGGGTTGAGCGGGATCGGGCACCGACGAACACCTATGCCGCGGGAGCGTCTCTATTGCCCGATCCACGACGGCCGCTGCGCCGTTTGACCAATGCGCGCCCGATCTCGCGGGCGTTCGCACACGTGATCGTCATCGGCCTGGTCGCCTTCAGCTCCGCGTTCGCCATCGGCGCTGCGGGTGTCAGCACCCCGCTCGATCTCGTCGCCTCCGCTCGCGGCGCCGCCGCGGCCGAGCAGTCACTCGATCGCATCGCTCGCTTCGAGCTCGTCCCGGATTCCTCGGGTCCCGACCCTGATCTGTCGCGCGCCGTGCCGCGCTTCGAGCCGACCGCCGCGCCGACGCCGCTCCCCACGCCCGTCGCGCCGCCCGCCCCAACGCCAGCACCCCGCCCCGCGGCCAAGGCCCCGGCCCCCACGACCCAGGTGGTCGTTGGCAGCGGCGTGCTCGCCTGGCCAGTCTCGGGCAGCATCAGCCAGTACTTCTCTTCCTGGCATCCCGCGATCGACATCGCCGCGCCGTACGGCACTACGGTCGTCGCCGCCGACGGCGGCGTGGTCACCTGGGCCGGCTGGCGGAACAACGGTGGCGGGCTGGTGGTGCAGATCGATCACGGCAACGGGATCGTGACGGTCTACAACCACCTCGGGTCGATCTGGGTCGGACCGGGTCAGGCGGTCGCCAAGGGCCAGGGGATCGCGGCCGTCGGCTGCACCGGCCTCTGCACCGGGCCACACGTGCACTTCGAGACGATCGTCGGCGGCGCGATCGTCAACCCGCTGCGCTACCTGTAGTCGGCCCGCCCGGCTCCGCGGCCCGGCCCGCGCCCAGCCAGATGGCCGGCTGCGGACGGCCAGCTGCGGACGGCCAGCCCATTGCTATCCTCAGCCCGTGTTCGCTGACCACGCACGGATCCTCGTCTCTGCCGGAGCCGGCGGCGATGGATCGGCCTCGTTCCGGCGCGAGGCGCACGTTCCTCGCGGCGGGCCCGATGGCGGCGACGGTGGGCGCGGCGGCGCCGTGATCCTGGTCGCCGAAGCGGGCATGACGACCCTGGCCGACTTCCGGCGGCGGCGCCACTTCCGTGCCAAGCCGGGCGGCGAGGGATCGCGCCGCCGGTCGCATGGCGCCAACGGCGCGGACGTCGTCCTTCAGGTTCCACCCGGCACCGTGGTGCGCGAGGCAGGCGACACGCCCGATGGCGGCGCCTGGATCGGGGAGCTGCTCGCCCCCGGCGATCGACTGCTGGTCGCCCGCGGCGGTCGTGGCGGCCGCGGCAATGTCCACTTCGCGAGTCCCACCCATCGGGCCCCCACCCATTTCGAGAAGGGCGAGCCAGGCGAAGAGCGGTGGGTCGAGCTCGAGCTGAAGCTGATCGCCGATATCGGCCTGATCGGAGCGCCGAACGCCGGGAAGTCGACCCTGCTGGCCGCCCTGACGGCGGCGCGACCAGAGGTCGGCGACTATCCGTTCACGACCACGAGCCCGAATCTCGGCGTCCTGGCCCTGGACGACGAGCGCCGCGCGGTGATCGCCGACGTGCCGGGCCTGATCGAGGGAGCGAACGAGGGTCGAGGGCTGGGCCACGCGTTCCTGCGCCACGTGGAGCGGACCCGAGTGCTGGTGGCCGTGGTCGACGGCGCGGCGGTGGATGCGGCCGCCGAATGGCTGACGGTCGAGGACGAGCTGCGCCAGCACGACCCCGCACTGTTGGAGCGGCCGATGCCGATGGTCGTCACGAAGCACGACCTGCCGCTGGTCCGCGAGCGATGGCCCGCCTTGCGCGCCAGCCTCCGCGCGGCGGGGCACAAGCCGATCGCGGTCTCGGCGCATGCCGGGACCGGCCTCGCGGAGCTGCGGCGAGCGCTGGCCGAGGCCCTCGACGAGGCGGCCGCGCGCGAGCCGGTGGCTGCAGCGCCGACCGAGATGCGAGTCCATCGATTCGACCCGCTCGACGCCGGATGGCAGGTCGTGGCCGAGGCCGATGCGCTGCGCGTCCGCGGCCGCCGCATCGAGGCCAGCGCGGCGCGGACCGATTTCGAGAATCCCGAATCGCGGGAGCGCTTCCAGCGCAGCCTCGAGCGGCTCGGCATCGACGCGGAGCTCCGCCGGCTGGGCGCTTCGGCGGGCACCACCGTCCGCATCGGCACCATCGAGCTGGAGTGGGAAGAGGGATGACCCCCGAGGTCGCGGTCGCATCACGGCCTGCGAGGACGGCGGACCGTGCGCGCGCCGCGTCGCTGCGCCGACCCCAGACTCGACCGCGGCGCGAGCGCATCGGCGGCGCGCCGGAGCGGATCGGCGTCCTGGGCGGCACCTTCGATCCGCCCCACGTCGGGCACCTGTGGCTGGCCACACTGGCCGCTGACGCGCTCAGCCTCGATCGCGTCCTGTTCATGCCCGCCGGGCAGCCGCCCCACAAGCGAGGCCGCAAGGTGACCTCGGCCGCCGAGCGCCTGCTGATGACGCGGCTGGCGATCTCGGGCGACCCGGCATTCAGCCTGTGCCCGATCGAGATGGAGCGCCCGGGGCCCTCGTTCACCGTCGACAGCGTCGACGAGCTGCTGCGGATGTACGCCGGGGCGCGCCTCTACCTGCTCATGGCCGCCGACTCGCTGGCGCAGATCGAGACCTGGCGCGAACCGGACCGGCTGCTGTCGCTGGTCGAGTGGGCGGTCGGACCGCGGCCCGGGATCGCCGCGCCGGACCGCGATGACCTGCGCCGCCGCTTCGGCCCCGCGGCCTCGCGCATCCACCTGCTGGACGGCCCGTCGCTCGACGTCAGTGCGTCGGAGATCCGGCGACGGGTGGCGGCCGGCCAGGCCATCCGCTACCTTGTGCCCCGGGCGGTCGAGGCGCTGATCGTCGAGCGCGGCCTCTATCGGCGGCCCGCGCGCGGATGACGGACGAGCCCCGGCCGGGGCCGGAGTACGGGGAGAACGAGCTGGCAAGACGCGTCGAGGAGCAGGTCGAGGTCGATCCCGGCGAGCTAGCGCATCGGATCGTCGAGGTCGCCTCGGACAAGAAGGCGGCCGACATCGTGCTGCTGCGGACGTCCGAGGTCACCACCATGGCTGACTACTTCGTGATCGCGTCGGGGCGCAGCGACCGCCAGGTCCAGGCGCTCAGCCAGGCGATCGTGGACGAGCTTCGCGAGGAGGGGATCAAGCCGCTCGGCATCGAGGGCAAGGGCGGCGCGCGTTGGGTGCTGATCGACTACGGAAGCGTGATCGTCCACCTCTTCGCGCCCGAGGAGCGGGAGTACTACGGCCTGGAGCGGCTCTGGAGCAAGGCCGCGCAGGTGGTCCGCGTCGTCTAGCCCACCCATCGGTACCGGCTCGGTACCAGGACGGAAAGCGTACAGTCCGCCCGTACTGCGAGGGTACTAGTCCGATGGGCGACGGTCCTCCTATTGAGGGCGCCCCACCCCGGACCCATCCTCCGCGCCATGACCGAGCAAGCGCGAGGATCGCGACCGATGGAGACCTGTCGCTTCTGCGACGGGGAGCTCCTGACGAGCGTGTTCGACACCGCCTTCCGCGATGCTGCGGCGGACGAGCGCCTCTTCTTCGCGATTCCAGGCGCACTGTGCGTGCCCTGCCGACAGCTCTACGTCGACCAGCAGCTGATCGGCATCCTGGGACTCGCCGAGGCGCGCTGCACGTTCGCGATCCAGAGCGATCGCGTCCTGCGCGCCGGCGCGGCCTAGCTCCTTCCCGCCCTCGCGCGGCCGGCCGGCCGCCGCGGATTGCCGAGCAGATACTCCCCCAGCCAGGCGGCAACCGCCGGCTCCGGCTCCATGACGTTGGTCTTGATCGCCAGGTCGGCCTCGAACAGGCCGCCCAGCATCGCCTCAAGCTCGGCAGCGTCATACCTTGTCGCTGCCTCCACCAGCCGCTCAGCCATCCGCACGTTGCCACGACCCACCCGGCGAGCAATCTCGGCTGGCGGCGCCCCGCGCGCCTTCAGATCCCGAGCCACGACCAGGTCGCTGATTCGGCCTGACAGCGCGGCCATGATCCGCAGCACCGGCTGTCCTTCGGCTAGAGCCCGCTGCAGCGCGCTCGCCGCCGCAATCGCATCGCGCCGATCGACGGCATTGGTGATCGCGTACAGGCTCGCCGGTCGGGTGTCGGAGACGAGCTGCTCGACGTCGTCTGCGCTGATCGGGCGACCGGCGGCGTAGGTTGCCAGCTTGCGCAGCTCGCCGTCGGCGACCCGTGTCTGCTCGCCGCGTTCAACGTCCGACTCGGCCACCGCTCCGCCGATCCGCTCGGCCAGCAGGGCCGCCGCACGAGGCTCGATCGCCACCCCGATCCCCTCGGCGTGTCGCCGAACCCAGGCCTGGAGCTCCCCGCGGCGCGGGGCGAGGCGCTGCTCGACCACGCCACCGCGCGTGACCACCGCGTCCGACAGCCGATCGAGCAGGGCAGGCAGCTTGCCGGCGTCACGCGTCGACCGTAGGTCCACGAGCGCCAGCGCCGCTCCATCGGGCAGATCTCGAACCAGGGCCAGCAGCCGGTCGCCGGCGCCTGTCGAGCGTCCCGCCGCGCGCAGCGGGTCGCGCAGGACAGCCAGGTGGACGCCGAACATGCCGATCGTCCCGGCCTCCAACCGCGCCCGGTCGATCGCCGCCTCGTCCGGGCTGCGCTCCGGCACGATCTCGGCCCGATCGTCGGCCCCAGCCCTGGTGGCGAACGCCACGAGCACCTGGTCGAGCTGGTAGCTGTCGTCGCCGTGGGCCAGGAGCAGCGAGACGCTCACGCGCCGGCCTCCCACGCCGCCCGCAATCGCGTCACCAGCTCGTCGACCGACAGCCCGGCCGCGCCCGCAACCTCTTCCTCGAGAGCGTGGGCCGGACGCCGCGCGGCGTCGAGCTCGGCCTCGTGCTGGGGATAGCGAGCGGCGAGGTCGTCGATGCGCCCATCGGTGGTCAGGAAGGTGCCGGCCACGTGCCGGTCGGCGACCGAGACGAGCACCGACGGCCAGCCGCGCGGGAAGCGCGCATCGTCGAGGAGCGCGGTGACAGGATGGGAGGCGACCGGGGCGGCGAGCTCATCGTGGCCCATCTCCGCGAGCCGTTCGGCACCCACCTGCCCGTGGACGCCGCCCCGCTCGCGCGTCTCCAGTTTGTCGACGTCGTGCAGAAGGGCGGCGACCTGGACGAGGTCCACGTCCACGGGTACGCCACGCCTCGCCACGAGGATCGCCGCTTCGGCGGCGACGCGTGCGACACCCTCCGAGTGAGCGACGACGCCTTCGGGAAGCCCAAACGAGGCGAGGATCGCCTGCGCCTGGTCGAGGGTCGGGATGGCCACGGACCGATGCTACCCGGATCGGGCGGGCGCTGGCTGATGGTCGCGTAGCGCGCTCCGCTGATCACCACCCGAATCGTGCCCTCCAGGTCCGTGCGATGGACGACGAGCCCGGGGATGGCTGCCAGGCGCGCGAGCGTGGCCGCGTGCGGGTGGCCGTACTCGTTGTCGGTCCCCGACGAGATGAGCGCCAACCGCGGGCGGGTGACCGCCAGCAGCGCATCGCTGGTGCTCGAGTCCGAGCCGTGATGGCCAACCTTCAGGACGTCGATTGGCGCCAGCAGGCCGCGCTGGAGGAGCAGCGCCTCGACCGGTGCCTCCGCGTCCCCGGTGAGCAGCGCCCGAAACTCGCCACTCTCCAACACTGCGACGGCCGATGCGTTGTTGATGTCCCCATCCAGCAGCCCCGCGGTTGCATCGGCCTCCGACGGGAAGAGAAAGGTGAGCGTCGTGTCCCCGCCCAGCGGCACGCGGTCGCCGGCGCGCACCCCGACCAACCGTGCTCCCGGCTCACGCCGAGCGGCGTCGACGAAGCGGGGGTAGGTGGGATTGTGGTAGTGCCGTCCCGGGTCGAGGATGAGCCCCACGGAGAAGCGCTCGAGCGCGGCCACCAACCCGGCGACGTGATCCTCGTGGGGGTGGGTGAGCACCACCACGTCGAGGCGGCGCTGCCAGAAGGGGAGTACCTCTCCGATGCGGCGCATAGTGAGGTCGGGATCCTCGCCGCCGTCGATAAGGGCCGTGGCGCCCGACGGCGCCCGGATGAGAATGGCGTCGCCCTGCCCCACGTCGAGCATCACCAGCTCGACCCGCCCGTCCGGGCGGGTCAGGAGAGTGAGCAGCCCCACGACGAGGACGGTCCCTGCCGCCAGCCGGGTTGGCCGCACGGCGGCACCGGCCAACGATGCCAGCCTGCCAGGCATCACCGCCCGGTCATTCGACCGGTCGGTGGCAGCCCCGATCCGGTTCCGCGCCAGCATGAGCATCGGGTACCAGATCCCGGCAAGCCAGGCAGGGGTGGCGAGCTCGACCGACGCGAACGGCAGCGAGGCAGCCGCCTGGCCGGCCAGGATCATGAGCCGCAGGTAGAGCCAGGCGGCGCCGCCAGTCGCCCAGGCTGCCAGGTCGCCGATAAGGGGCAGGTGCAGCGCGGCGTCCGTGGCACCGACCACCGCGGCCGCCGCCGAGCAGAGCATGACCAGCGGCACGAGCGGCACGACCGCAACGTTGGCAATTGGCGCAACGAGCGAGAGCCGCTCGAAGTTCAGGAGGATCACCGGCAACGTGGTCAGCTGCGCAGCGAGGGTGAGCGCCACCGGCTCGCGGACCAGGGCCGGCCAACGACCGAGCCATGCCTCCAGCGGCGCGGCGAACCAGATGAGGCCCGCCGTGGCCAGCGCCGAGAGCTGAAATCCCACGTCCCAGAGCACCGGTGGGGCGGCGATGAGCATGAGCAGCACGGCCAGCAACAGGGCCGAGATGGCGTGCGCCCGCGAGCCGCCGAGGCGCGCCAGCACCAGGCCGCCTGCCATCAGCCCCGCGCGCACGACGGATGGCGAGGCGCCGGCGAGCAGCACGTACGCCACGACCGCCGCCCCGGCGACCAGGACTGCGGTGTGCCGCCCGCCGCGAAGCCGGATCAGCGGTCGCGTGGCGGCGGAGGCCAAGGCTGCCACGATCGCGATATTCCAGCCGGAGATCGCGACCACGTGCGTGAGGCCGGCGCGCGCGAATGCCTCGTTCACCTCGGGCGCGATGCTGGCGCGCACGCCGAGCAGGATCCCGCCCGCCAATGCGGCCTCTGGTTCGGGGAGGAGCGCGTTCAGCCCGCCGAGCAGCCAGCGGCGCAGGCTGCCGAGGCCCTCGGGGATCGCACCGAGGCGGTGCTCCACGACCTCCGCCCCGTAGGCGCTGGTGACCGCTCCGATCCCCTGGCGCGCCAGGTAGGCGCCGTAGTCGAAGCCTTCGAAGTCAGGGGCGGCCTCAAGTCGTGCCTCGAGCCTGAGCCGGTCGCCCGCCCGCGCCGTCGCCGAGCGAGGCAGCCAGACGAGCAGCCGACCCTGCACCGCCTGCGGAGGACGTCCATCCGCCGCCAGCACAAGCTGGTCGAGGATCGCCTGCTGCCGTTCGCCACGCGGCCGCGGGTCCTCGACCACGCTGCCCGCCAGCTGCCAGGCGGTGGGACCGATGTGGGCCGTCACGCTGTCGGCACCTGCCGGCATGGCGCTCGCGGCGCCACGCCACGCGCCGACGGCCAGGCCGATGATCAGCACGCCGCTTCCCAGCAGCATCCGGGCGCTGGTCCCTCGTGGCGCGATGATCACGGAACCGAGAAGCGCCACTCCCACTCCGAACGTGACCGGGCCGCTCGGCGCCATCCCGGCGTCCGCGGCCAGGACTCCGAGCGCGACGCCCGCCATCGCCGCGGGGAGGGCGAGCGCGGCCATCGGGAGGGCCGCCGCCGTCAGATCGTGACGAGGTCGCGGATGTCGTCGAGCTGTCCGCGGTTGAGCACCTTGCGCTCGACCAGCTCGTCAAGCGAGGCGAAGGGTCGCTCGGCGCGGGCAGCCACGATCTTCTGGACGGTCACCGGGCCGATTCCCGGCAGGGCCTCGAGCGCCTCCGGGCTGGCGGTGTTCAGGTTGACCAGCCCGTCTACGTCACCCGAGCCGCCCGCGTCACCTGCCGGCGCAGCGGCGACGCCGGCAACCGGCACGAAGACCTGCTGCCCGTCGCCGAGCATGGCCGCGAGGTTGAGCGCGGAGGCTGCGGCAAGCAAGTCGGCGCTGGGGGCATAGCCACCGGCGGCCTCGATCGCATCGGCCACACGCGCACCGCCGGCGAGCACGACCAGGCCCGGCCGGACCACGCCGCCCTGGACGTCGACCACCAGCTCGCCAGGAGGAGTGGCCTCCGACGAGCTCGGGACCTCGACGAACGAGGCGCCGTCAAATTGACGGTCGGCCAGCGGATCGCCACCGTCGGAGGGCTCGAGCAGCAACCAGGCGGCCGCCGCCAGGGCGACCAGCCCCAGCAGGCCAGCGGCCAACGCGCCGCGGTCGCGCGTGGTAAGGGACATGAGGTCGACTCCCGGTGGAGGCGAGATCGGATGGGGGGCTTGCCCTGTCCGGAACCCGACGCCCGGGCACTCGACGCCGGGTCCCGGAAGCAGGGCGCGCAGCCTAGCCGAGGGCCGCTTACCCGCCGCTTACCGGTTGATTGCGCCGGCTATCCGGAGGTGACGATGTTCACCAGCCGGCCGGGGATCTGCACCACGCGTCGCGGCGGCCGGCCGCCCAGGTGGGCCTGCACCCGCTCGCTGGCAAGCGCCAGGCGCTCGATCTCCTCGGCCGGCGTGTCGACCGTCACCACCAGCCGGTCGCGCAGCTTGCCGTCGATCTGCACCGGCAGCTCCAGCGTGTCGGCAGTTGCCAGCGCGGCGTCGAAGGTGGGCCAGGCCTGCAGGTGGATGCTGTATGGCCTCCCGCGCCGCGACCACAGCTCCTCGGCGATATGCGGCGCGGCGGGCGCCAGCAGAAGGAGCAGCGCCTCGATCGCCTCGCCGTAGGCGGCGCTGCCGGCGAGGCCGGTGTCGCGCGCCTTGCCGATGGCGTTGGACAGCTCCATCAGCTTCGAGATGGCGGTGTTGAAGTGGAAGTCCGCGTAGTCCTCGCCCACGTCGCGAATGGTGATGTGCGTCGCTCGGCGCAGCGCTCGGCTCATCTCCTCGATGGTTCCCAGCAGCTCGCCAGCAGCCGGTCCGCCGCTGCCCGGCGGCTCGCCCGCCAGGCTCTGTGCCGGGGGCATTCCCGGGACGGCCGAGCCCTCAACAGCCTCCCCGGGCTCGGGCTGGGCCTGCGCCCAGACCCGGCCCAGGAAGCGGTGGATGCCCTCGATCCCGCTCGCGTTCCACGGTCCGCCCTGATCCCATGGGCCGATGAACATCAGGAACAGCCGCACCACGTCCGACCCGTAGCGGGCAACCAGCTCGTCCGGGTTGGCCACGTTGCCGCGCGACTTGCTCATGCGCTGATGATCGGCGCCAAGGATCTGACCCTGGTTGCGGAGCGCCAGGAACGGCTCGTCGAACGAGAGATGCCCGATGTCACGCAGGGCCTTGATGAAGAACCGGGCGTAGAGCAGGTGCAGTACGGCGTGCTCGGCGCCGCCGGTGTAGAGGTCGACCGGCATCCAGCGTTTCACCGCCTCCGGATCCCAGGCCCGCAGTTCGTCGTGGGGCGAGCAGTAGCGCAGGAAATACCACGACGAATCCACGAAGGTGTCCATCGTGTCGGTCTCGCGGCGCGCCTCGGCGCCACACACCGGGCAGGTGGCCCGCAGGAACTCGGCGTGCGATTGCAGCGGCGAGACGCCGGTCGGCGCGAAGTCCACGCCTTCCGGTAGCCGCACCGGCAGCTCCGCCTCAGGAACGAGCTGCGCGCCGTGCTCCGGGCAGTAGACGATCGGGATCGGCGCGCCCCAGTAGCGCTGGCGGCTGACCAGCCAGTCGCGAAGCCGATACGTCACCGCCGGGCCGCCGAGCCCCAGGTCGGCCAGCTGCTGCGCGATCGCCCCGATAGCATCGGCGGCGGACATGCCGCTGAACTCACCCGAGTCGACCAGCACCTCGTCGCTGGTGTGCTCCACGAAAGCACCCTCGGCGGGCGCCTCGCCGCCGGTCGGCGCCACCACGTAGCGGATCGGCAGCTCGTGGCGCCGCGCGAAGTCGTAGTCGCGCTCATCGTGGGCAGGCACGGCCATGATCGCCCCCGTGCCATAGCCGGGCAGCACGTAGTCGGCGATCCAGATCGGGATCCGCTCGTTCGTCATCGGGTTGACGGCGTAGGGGCCGATGAAGACGCCGCTCCGTTCGCGCTCGGCACTCATCCGGTCGATCTCGGTCTCCCGTCGGGCGCGCTCCACGTATGCCTCAACCTCCGCCCGTCGATCGGGCGTGGTCAGGACAACAACGGCCGGATGCTCGGGTGCCAGCACCATGAAGGTGGCGCCGAAGACCGTGTCCGGGCGAGTGGTGAAGACCCGGATGGGGTCGACCCCATCGGCCTCCACCGGAAAATCGATCTCCGCGCCCTCCGAGCGCCCGATCCAGTTGGTCTGCATCAGCCTGATCGGCTCCGGCCAGTCGATTCCCCTGAAGTCGAGCAGCTCGTCCGCGTAGCGGGTGGTCCGGAAGAACCACTGCTCGAGGTCGCGCTTCACGACCGGCGTGCCGCAGCGCCAGCAGACGCGGTTGGGGCCCTCCACCTGCTCCCGGGCCAGGACCACCTGGTCCCTGGGGCACCAGTCGACCGGGGCCATGGCCTTGTACGCCAGGCCCGCCTTGAAGAACTCCCCGAAGAGCCATTGCGTCCAGCGGTAGTACGCCGGGTCGCTGGTCACCACTTCGCGGCTCCAATCGAACATGCAGCCCATCGTCCGGAACTGGGCCCGCATCTGGTCGATGTTGGCGGCCGTCCAGGTTGCCGGGTCCACGCCGCGGTCGATGGCCGCGTTCTCGGTCGGCAGGCCGAACGAGTCGAAGCCCATCGGGAACATGACGTTCAGGCCCTGCATGCGCCGCATGCGTGCCACGATGTCGGGTCCGGTGGCGGCGTACCAATGACCGATGTGCAGGTCGCCGGACGGGTAGGGGTACATCGTCAGCAGGTAGTGCTTCTGGCGCGGGTCCTCGTCATCGGCCCGATAGAGCGCATCCGCCTGCCAGCGCTCGCGCCATCCCTGCTCGTACGAGGCGGGGTCGAACCGCCCGGCCCGCCCAGTGCGAGCCTCGGTGTCGGTGGTCATGCTCCGCTCCTTCGTGCGATCCACAGGTCGATGCGATAGGGGACGGCGAACGGGGTGCCATCGGCCAGGCCGTGTCGGCCGAGCAGCGCGGCCAGGTCGAGCCGGAAACGATCCTGGTGCTCGGGGGACATGCCGGCGCGCACGTAGGAGGCGGTGAAGGCCATGCCCACGAACTGCTCATCGGTCATCTGCACCTCCTGGCGCAGCTCGATGAGCTCGGGCGGCTCGAAGCCAGCGGCCGCCTCCAGCGCTCGTCGCGTCTCGTCGCGCCCGGCGGCCTCGTAGCGGCCGATGCCCGGGTCGTCAGGGCTCTCGGAGGCCCGCTTCAGCAGGTCCGCGTACTCGGCCAGGAACGGCGACCGCTCCGCGTCGCGAACGTTCCAGAACAGCGCAAGCCCACCGCCCGGTCGCAGGATGCGCGCGATCTCCGCCAGGGCCTCCTCCTTGGCGAACCAGTGGAACGCCTGGGCGGCGGTGACGAGGTCGACCGACGCGGGATCGAGGCCGGTCGACTCCGCGTTGGCCTGGATGGTCGAGACCAGCAGTCCCTCGTCGGAGGCGCGTGAGCGCAGCAGCTCCAGCATCGGCTTCCCGGGTTCGACGGCCGTGACGCGCCAGCCGAGCGCCGCCATCGCCAGGCTGGCGAGTCCCGTTCCGGCCCCGAGGTCCACGACCGCCGGCAGGCGTGGCAGCACAAGGCGCGAGGCGATCGTTTCGAACACCTCGTCCGGGTAGCCGGGGCGGAAGCGGTCGTATTCGTCGGCCCACGCGTCGAAGCCGCGCGCCATCCCGGGGTCGATCCGGTCCGAGTCGACGGTCATGCGTCCGCCTCCGGGTCCGGGAACCAGGCCATCAGGAGCTCGTCGCGGAACGCGTCGCCGGGCACCCGGTACTGGCGACGCCGCAGCCCCTCGCGCACGAAGCCGGCGCGCTCGTAGACCGCGATGGCGCGCTCATTGTCCGGGAAGACGCCCAGCGCCACCTTGAGGAGCCCACGCTCGCGGGACCAGTCGACCGCGGCGCGAACCAGGGCGGAGCCGATCCCGACGTCGCGCCAGTCGTCGGCCACGCAGATAGAGAGGGTGCCGATGTGGGCGCTCACCACGTTCCGGTCGAGGCTGACCAGGACGTTGCCGATCACCTCGCCATCGGCCTCGGCGACGAGCACCAGCCCGTCTCCGCCTCGAATCATCTCGCCGATGAAGAAGGCCTCGGACGGCTCGCTCACCGCGGACGGCGGCGTGACCAGCCAGCGACCCTCGGCCCGCACGGCGGCGAACAGCCGGGACAGCGCGCCCGCGTCGGTCGGCCGCGCGGGACGCAGGGTCCAGCGGCGGCCATCCGCGGCTGTCCGTGCCTCGCCGGCGGTGCGCGTCATACTGGCTGTGCTCGTCCTCATCGGTCCTGTCGCCCATCCATCATCGGGTATCACAAAGCCCCCGCTCGTCAGGACGATGGGGGCTCCCTTCGTGGTACCACCTTGACTTGACCGATGGGGGTGGTGGAGCTGGGGGGACTCGAACCCCCGACCCCCTGCATGCCATGCAGGTGCTCTCCCAGCTGAGCTACAACCCCACGATCGGTCCACTCATCGGCGCTGCTATCAGACGCCACCCCGGTCGGCTTTCCCGACTGCTCGGCGGGCGAGTTCCGCGCCTCCCAATCACCGGCTTGCACCCTTCCGGCTCGCTGAAAATTGGGGCAGCGCCTACTGCTCCCGCGTCAACGCGTTCGCCGAGGAGTATAGCGCAGCCCTCCGAACCCCCTCAATCGGGCGGCGACCCCAAACCAAAGTCACGCCCCCCGCTTACGGGCGGGTCATTCGTGGTCGGGGGTGGTGCCGCGCATAGTCGGCCTCATGCCCGCCCGCCAGACGATCCTGCGCGGCAGACTCGGCGCCTTCGCCCTGGCGTCCGCGCTGATCTGCCTGCCGGGGACCCTGCTGGCGGCGGACAGCCCCGCCGGCGACCAGGCCGCCGCCTGGCCCACCGCCTGGCGTTCCTACACCCTCGCGACCGGCTCGCTGGTGAGCGACGTCATCGGCGACGTGGGCTGCGGGCAGGGCTACTGCGACGTCAGCAGCGGCCCATCCGGCAACCTCTCCTCGGTCTACTTCGCGTCGGACGGCACGAACGTCTTCTTCAGGATCCGATTGCTTGGCGACCCGCGGAAAGCGTCGGCGGGTGGCTTCCAGTCCACGACCTACGCCCTCCAGATCGCGGTCAATGGGACGTCGCGCGTAACCGTTGGCCTCGACGGCAAGAATCCGCAGCGCGACTTCGTCTACGTCGCCAATGCGGATGGGACTGCCCATACCGAGGTCTACGCCACACCGTTCGACAGCTCCGGCGGGCAGTCCTCGGCCGGCGCACGTGGCCTGCCCGACGGCAGCGGCCAGTTCTTCGTGGACTGGCAGGTGCCGCTGAGCCGGATCACGGAGCGCTCGGGCGGGGCCATAACCGGTTCGACGCCGGTGCAGCTCTTCTTCGGGACCTCGCAGTCCGCCAATCTCGCCGTCCTGAACAAGGACTACATGATCGGCAGCGGCGTGAATTTCGGCAGCGGCAGCACCGTCACGCTGGTGCCCCCGCCGCCGGTCGCTCCGGCCGCGGTTCCACCCCCGCCGCCTGGAGCGTCGGCTCCGCCCCTGCCACCCGGAGCGCCCCAGGCGCCCGCCGCGCCCGCGCTTCCCAACACAAGCGCCCCCGTCAGGCCGACGCCAGTCGATCTTGGCCTGGCCGCGCTGCTCATCGCGGGCGGGTTCCTGGTCCTGAACCGTCCCCGGCAGGTTCCGCCCTCAGCCTGACGCCAGCAGGGTCGGGAGCCCTGCCGCGAGATCTCGAGGCTGGTAGCCGAGCTCGACTCGCGCCTTCGCATCGGTCGCCCAGTAGGTGACGCCGCTGCTGGCGCGCACCATCTCCGAAAGGTCCGGCGCGCCGGGCAGCGCGCGACCGATGGGGCCTCCCAGCCGTCCCACCGCGCGAAGCATCCACGAGGGCGTGCTGAGCAGTGGCGGGCGCCTGCCAGCCAGGGCGGCGGCGCGGCGCACCACCTCGCGCAGGGTCGCGATCTCGCCGCCGAGCACGTACTCCTCACCGATGCGCCCCTTGTCGTGAATCAGCAGGATGCCGGCCGCCAGGTCGTCGACGTGCACCAGGTTGCCGCCCAGCTCGGGCGCGTTGAGGACCGGCAGCCGCCCGGCCATCGCCTGCAGGATGGTGGCGCCCACCTGCGAGTGGTCGCCGGGCCCGTAGGTCATGCACGGCAGTGCGATCAGGATCGGCGCGCCGGCGTCGATCCGCTCCTCGGCCGCGAGGTGAGCGAGGTACTTCGTCTCGTCGTAGTACGAAAGGAACTCGGGCGGCTGCGGGCGCTGGTACGTCTCGTCGACCACGCGGCCGTGGGTGTCGCCGTAGACATTGGCCGTCGAGATATACACGATGCGCGGCACGCCGCCGGCGATCGCCGCGTCCAGCACGGAACGGGTGGCGCCCACGTTGGCCCGGTGCATCGCCACGTGCTCGGTTGCAGGGATGCCGATCCGGTAGCTGCCGGCGAGGTGGAAGAGCGCTTCCGCGCCATCGAACGCGGCGCGCAGGGCATCCGCGGGCATCGAGGCGAGGTCGCCCTCCACCAGCTCGCAGCCAAGCTCGCGCAGCGCCCCTGCGCGTCCGGCGTCGCGAACCAGGGCCACGACCGCGTCGCCGCGCGCACGGAGCTGACGAACCAGGGAGCGGCCGATGAACCCGGCGCCGCCGGTGACGGCGGCCCTCACCGTCAAGTGGCGGCCGACGGCCGCTCGGCAAATACTGCCTGGAGCCGCCGAAGGCTGTCCGCCAGGTCGTGCTCGGCGGCGCCGGCAACCATTCCCTCGATTGGCGCCATGAACACGTTCTGGGCCCGGATCGTCATCTCGAACCGCAGGGCGGTGGCATCGGCGCGCGGCGCCAGGTCGAGCGTGGCCTCCACCCCGATCCCGCTCACCGCACTCTCCAGCACCAGATGCCGCCCCACCTCGTAGGCGGTGATCTGGAGGTCGACCGCCATGCGCTGGCCGGCAAGCTCGCGCACCACCCGTGCCGTGGATCCGATCCCGACCGGATCGGGCGAGGTGCGTTCTGCGGAGACGATGCCGGTCTGCCAGCGGGGCAGATTAGCTGGGTCCGCCAGGAAGTCGAAGACCTCCTCGGGGGTCGAGGCGATCTCCGCCGATGCCTCCACGCGTCGCATCGGTCAACCCTAGCCGATCGGCGACGAGCGGTGACCATCGGCCCATTCCATGCACCCTGGCGCGATGCCGTATCCTGCGCGCGGCGTCCAACCCCGCCGAGGAAGCGAACTGGAGGGAATCCCGTGCTTCGTCGACTCGCGCCGAGCCTCCTCGTTGCGGCCTTCGCCCTGGCCGCATGCACCGGCGCGCCGGCCATCACCGACCCTGAGCAGATCATCACCCAGGGCATCGAGGCGACCACCGCCCTGAAGTCCTTCCACGTGTCGCTCGCCGTTGACGGCACCTTCAGCGTGTCGGAGGGCGGCTCGTTCGCGCTCGACGGCACCACGTTGGATGGCGACTTCGACCTCGAGAGCAAGGCCGGCCAGCTCGCCTTTGCCGTCCCCGCCTTCCTGGGCTTGACCGGAGAGGTGATCGTGCTTGGGAACGACACCTACCTGAAGACCAGCATGACCGGCGACAGCTGGTCGAAATCGACGTCGGAGTCGGACGCGCTGTCGGAGGCGATGGACCCCGAGGCGGCACTCTCGGACGTGCGCGACTTCCTGGCCAAGGAGGGAGTCGAGGCCGAGAAGCTCGACGACGTCGAGTGCGGCGAGCGGACCTGCTACGCCGTCCGGCTCACGATACCGTCCGAGCTCCTGGCCGATGCCGGCGACGAGGTCGACATGGACCCGACCGAGGCGCTCGGCGCGGCGCTCGTGCTGAACCTGCGCTTCGACCGCGAGAGCCTGTGGCTGACCGAGGTCTCGACCGCGGTGGAGAGCGAGTCGGTGGGCACCTTCAACGCCACGCTCACGTTCAGCGGCTTCGACGAGGCCGTGACCGTCAGCCCGCCACCGTCGGACCAGGTCACCGAGGGCGAGCTGCCGCTTCCGCTTTAGCGGACCCGCCGCCTTCCGAGTTTCGGCCTGCGACCACCAGTCGCGCTACGTGGCTCACGGATTACCCGAGTGTGGCCACGACGCGCCCATTGAGCACGGAATCTGCCCAGCGGCGCCGCGCCTCGCCGCGCCGAGGCGCTTAACGCTACCCACAAGCGCGCCGCGCGAGTCGGCGCTGGAGGCAACTCGGCCGCGGGACCAACTCGGCCACGGGGCCAACTCGGCCGCAGGACGCCCGCCGGCACTTCCAGTTCGGGTTGTGCGAAGGTAGGATGAGCGAGAGCAGCCATGGCATCCCGACACCCGGCGGAGCCGGGAGGACTGCTGTCCTGACCGGTCCGGCTGCGACTGCCAATCGTCTTCGCGTTCATGAGTGAGGTGGGGTCCCATGACCAGGCGCATCGCGTTTCCCGTCGCAATTCTGATCGTGGCGCTGATTTTGGCGTCGTGCGAGGCGACGCCAACACCGTCTCCGGGGGTCTCCGGGGCGGCATCAGGCAGCCCGGCCGAGGCGACGCCGGTACCCACGCCCGCGCCACCACCGCCCGGCGGCCGGCTCGCCCTGGTGTCGGGCCGCGGCGAGCTGATCTGCGGGATCAACGGTGGCCTTCCCGGCTTCAGCTTCCTCGACCAGGCGACCGGTGAGAACACCGGCTTCGACGCCGACTTCTGCCGTGCAGTTGCCGCCGCAGTGCTGGGCGACCCAGAGGCGGTCGAGTTCCGCGCCACCACCGCTGACCAGCGCAGCACGGCGCTCCAGTCCGGAGAGATCGACGTTCTCATCCGAAACACGACCTGGACCGTCACCCGTGACACGTCCTGGGGCCTCTTCGCCCCGACGACGTTCTATGACGGGCAGGGGATGATGGTTCGCGAGGCAGATGACATCACCTCGCTCGAGGACCTCGAGGGCGCCACCATCTGCGTCCAGTCGGGCACCACCACCGAGCTCAACCTGGCCGACCAGATGCGAGCCCTCGGCGTGGGCTTCACACCGAGCGTGTTCGACAACATCGAGCAGACGTACGCCACCTACGACGAGGGCAACTGCGACGCGGTGACCAGCGACCGGTCGCAGCTCGTGTCGCAGCGGACGACGATGAGCGATCCGTCCGAGCACGTCATCCTCGAGGTGGTGATGTCCAAGGAGCCGCTGGGTCCGGTCGTTCCGCTTGGGGACGACGCCTGGTTCAACATCGTCAAATGGGTCGTCTTCGCCACGATCGAGGCCGAGGAGCAGGGCATCACCTCCGACAACGTCGAGGAGATGCGCGACACTAGCGAGAACCCCGTCGTCCGACGATTGCTGGGAACTGAGGGCGAGCTGGGCATCGGCCTTGGCCTGCAGAACGACTGGGTCGTCGACGTCATCCTGGCCGTCGGCAACTACGGTGAGATCTACGACCGCAACCTGGGTCCCGGGACGGACTTCGACCTCGAGCGAGGCCCGAACAGTCTCTGGACCGAGGGCGGGCTCCTCTACGCGCCTCCCTACCGGTAGACGACCGTAGCGCCTCGGGGCGGACCCACTCCGTCCTGAGGCCCATCACTCGCCGGGAGCCATGACTCCGACCGGATCGGCATCCCACGAGCGCCACGCGCCGGTGCCGCCGTGGCGCGACGTGCGCGTGCTCCGCGTCGCGGGCCAGGTCATCGTCGTCCTCGCCGTGGTCCTGTTCCTGGGCTTTCTGGCGACGAACCTGACGAGTGCCATGAGCGCTCGTGGCCTCTCGTTCGGGTTCGATTTCCTTGACCAGACCGCCGGATTCGAGATCGGCGAGAGCCCGGTCCCATACGACGCAACCGACACCTACGGCGAGGCGTACGTCGTCGGCCTTCTTAACACGCTGTTCGTCAGCGTCGTCGGCATCGTCCTGGCCACCATCCTGGGCGTTCTCGTGGGCATTGCCCGCCTCTCGCCGAACTGGCTTCTCAGCCGGGTCGCGGCCGCGTACGTCGAGCTGATCCGCAACACGCCGCTGCTCGTCCAGCTCTTCTTCCTGTTCGCCATCCTGCTGTCGCTGCCACGGGTGGCCGACACCATCGCGCTCCCCGGATCGGTCTATCTCAACCAGCGCGGGCTGTTCGTGCCGGGGCCACAGCCGCAGGCGACCCTCGCCCTCTGGCTGGGGCTCATCGGTTTCGGCGTCGTGCTGGCGATCACCGCCAGCGTCGTGGCCGGGCGCCGGGCAGCGGCGGGGCGCCCGACTCATCGGCTGGCGTGGCTCGGCCTGCTTGCACTGCTCGCGCTCGCCGTCATCGGCTGGATCGTCCTCGCACCGATGCGGTTCGACCTGCCGGTGAGGGGTCGCTTCAACTTCCAGGGCGGCCTGGCGCTCTCGTCCGGGTTCACCGCGCTGCTCGCCGGACTCGTGATCTACACCGCCGCCTTCATCGCCGAGGTGGTGCGGGGCGGAATCCAGGCCGTCAGGCGGGGACAGCTCGAAGCGGCACGCGCGCTGGGCCTCTCCGAGGGACAGACGCTGCGGCTGGTCATCTTCCCGCAGGCGCTGCGGATCATCGTCCCGCCGCTGACCAGCCAGTACCTCAATCTCGTGAAGAACTCGAGCCTGGCGATCGCCGTCGGCTATCCGGACCTGTTCAAGGTCGGCACCACGATGGCAAACCAGACGGGACAGCCCGTCCCGGTGATCGTGCTGGTGATGGGCACCTACCTGACGCTGAGCCTGATCACCTCGCTCCTGATGAACCTGTACAACCGGCGCATCCAGGTGCTGGAGCGCTAGAGACCGATGTCCGTCGCCACGCTCCCCCCACCGCGTCTGACCGTGGGACCGATCGGATGGCTTCGGCAGAACCTGTTCTCGAGCCTGCCCAGCTCGCTGCTGACCGGGCTGATCGCCGGCCTGATCCTGTCCTTCGCGATCGGCATCACCGAGTGGGGGGG
>DASWIE010000050.1:0-2616 GCA_036397815.1 Candidatus Limnocylindria bacterium | reverse complement strand
AGATCGAGCAACGCGCCCTCGGCCAGCTCGGCCTCGAGACCGGGCCGCACGAGCAGGCTGGTGAGCGCCTCCGCCGCCGCACGGCGCGCCGATCCCACCTCCTCCGCCCCGGTCTCCACGTTGAGCGGCCGCTCGGGCAGCGCCGAGCCATAGCGGTTGGCGGCCAGGTCGTCCAGCGTCTGCGCGCGGAGGGCGGGGTTGACCATGTAGCTGGCGACCATGGTGTCGAAGGCCGGCCCGCTGAGCTCCACGCCCCGCGCCCCCAGCGCGGTGATCAGCTGCTTGAGGTCGTGCCCGATGAGCGGCCGATCGCTGCGACCGAACCAGGCGGGGAGCGGCCGGTCGTCGGACCATGGCAGGTACCAGGTCGTCCCGTCGCTGCCGGCCAGTGCGATCCCCAGCAGCGGTCGGTCCAGCGGCCGTCCCGCGCCCGCCATCCAGCCGATCCCGACCTCGTCGCCGCGGGCCGTCAGCCAGGCATCCAGCTCCGCCAGGTCGTCATCACCCCGCACCACGCGCGGGTCGACGTGCTCGATCGCGCCACCGGGATCTGCGATCGCGTCGGGCCGGGCTCGGGAGACGCCTGCCTCCTCCTGGGCCGGGGCGGGCGCCGCACCTCCGTCCTTGCCGCCGCCGCCCAGCAGGTCGAGCGACAGCTGGAGCCCGTCCTTCGTGTCGCGCTCCGGTGAGTCGTGGCCGGTCGGAGCGATGCTCGACGGCGGCAGCCGGTCGATGAGCGAGCGGAACTCCAGCTCCCGGAAGCGTTGCGCCACCGCACGGCGGTCGTACCGGCCGGTGCGCGCCTCGTCCAGGTTCAACTCCACCTGCAGGTCGGTGATGATGCGGCCGACCTCGCGCGACATGAACGCCGACTCGCGGTGCTCCGCCAGGCGGTCGCGAAGCTTGCCCTTGACCTCGTCGATCCGCTCGTAGATGCCGTCGAGCGTGCCGAACTCCTGCAGCAGGCTGATGGCCGTCTTCTCGCCCACTCCCGGTACGCCCGGAATGTTGTCGGAGGTGTCGCCCTTCAGCGCCTTGTAGTCGAGCATCTGGTCCGGGCGCAGGCCGTATCGGTCCATGACCTTGGCCTCGTCGTAGATCACGGTGGCCGCCACGCCCATCCGCGTCGTGAGCAGCCGCACGTGGTCATCGACCAGCTGCAGCCCATCCAGGTCGCCGGACACGATGTAGGTGTCCACCCCTGCGGCGGTGGCCGTCTTGGTGAGGCTGCCGATCACGTCGTCGGCCTCATAGCCCTCCAGCTCGCGAGTGGGGATGCCCATCATCTGGGCGATCTCGCGCACGATCGGGAACTGGCCGCGCAGGTCGTCCGGCATGGACGGACGGCCGGCCTTGTACTCCGGGTACGCGTCGAACCGGAACTGCGGCTTGCCGACGTCGAAACTGACGATCGCGTAGTCCGGCTTGAGATCCTGCATGCCGCGCAGCACGATCTGCAGGAAGCCGAAGACGGCGTTCACCAGCGTCCCGTCGGACATGGTCAGCGGGGGCAGCGCGAAGTAGCCTCGATAGACGAGGCTGGGCCCGTCGATGAGCATGAGGATCGGTCGTCGTTCAGCCATGGCGCAGGGCCAGTCTAGACCGATGCATCCCGCCCGGCGGCCGCTAGAATCGCCCCGATGCCCAACCGTCAGGTCCTCGATCCATACGCCATCCTGGGGGTCGCGCGCGATGCCACGCCCCTCCAGGTCGCGCGTGCGCACCGCCGCCTGGCGAAGCGATTCCACCCCGACCTGCATCCCGGCGAGGACCTGTCGGAATCGATGCGCCGCATCAACGAGGCGTGGCGGATCCTCTCCTCGGCAACGCAGCGGACCGACTACGACACGGCCCATCCCGCCGCCGGCACGCCAGGCTCCGGCCACTGGGCCGGATCACGACGCGAGTTTCATCCGGCCCCGCCGACCACCACCCGCACCTGGGCGACCTGGCGCGCGACGGCGGCGGAAACGCGCGCGGCTCCCCGCACGCGCCGCCAGCCGGGAGAGCAGCCGGTGCCGGTCACGCGACGCCCGCCCCGGATCGTGCCGGTGGAGCGCACGTTCAGGGACTCGGGCTGGGCGGCCCTGCTGGTTGCGGTCGTGTTCCTGTTGATCCTGGTCGCCGCGGTCGTCTCCGGACGCCTCGCCTAGGGGCTCGTCAGGTCGTAGTCATCGCCACTGGCGATCAATGAGCACCTGAGGCCAGGCTCCCGCGTCGACATATCTCTGTCCGCGATCACACTGCGCACAAAGGCCGTCTCCGGCGCTCATTGATCGCCGGCACCGATATGCGGCGAGGTCTCAGGCGGGGCGAGGCTGAACCGCGAAGCGAAGCACCAACGACCCTGCTGCGAGGACGATCCCCGCACCCAGCATCACGAGCCACGGCAGGCGCCCGTCAAAGGGATCCGACGTTGCGGTGAGCTCGCGGACGTCTGCGTCCCGACCCTCGTCCGTCGGCTCTTCACCGGCGGGCGCCCCCTTCGGCGTTGGGCTCCCCCCGGACTGCTCGCCCCCGGTCGCCCGTGGCGATGCGAAGGACGCGCCGAGGTCCGGGTTCATGGCGGAGTCCGTGGCAGCCGCGCTCTCTTCCGCGGACGACGCTTGGGGCCCT
>DASWIE010000049.1:0-4961 GCA_036397815.1 Candidatus Limnocylindria bacterium | reverse complement strand
CCGCGCGCTGACCACCGGCCGTCAGGCGCCGCCGCGCCGCGGCGGCCAGGATGCCGTCGTCCGGCAGCCCGAGCTCGGCGCGGTAGCGGCAGGCTTGTTCGAGGTGGTGGCCGAGGATCTCGTCCAGCTCGACGAGCTCGGTCCCGTGCGCCTCCAGCCAGATGGCGAAGCGCTGGTGGAGTTCGGCCCGCACCGCCTTCGGTAGCGCCTCGTAGGTGGCGTCGCGGATCAGCAGGTGGCGGAAGCGAAAGCCGTCCTCGCCCGCGAGCTGCGGCCGGTGTGGCCGGATCAGTTCCTTGCGGACGAGCGCGGCCAGGCGCGGGGTCACCTGGGTCTCCTCGGGTCCGAGCGCCTGGACCGCACCCCGGTGGAAGATCTCCCCCTCGATCGCACCTCGCTCGAGCACGCTCCGCTCGCCCGGCTCGAGCTGATCTAGGCGCGCCGCCAGCAGCGCCCGTAGGGTGGGCGGGACAAGCACCGTGCCGTCCGCCTCGTCGGCCATCGCCAGCATCTCTTCGATGAACAGCGGATTGCCGCCCGCCGCCCGCGCGACCCTCGCGCGCAGGTGCGGAGGGATACGCTCCGCCATCAGCTCCTCAACCTCTTCGTCGCCCAGGGGCTCGAGCCGGAGCGTCACCGGCCAGGCGGGCCGGCGCTCAGTGAGCTCCGGCCGCGCGATGCACAGCAGCAGGATCGCTGCGCCCGAGGAGAGGAGCGCGACGTGCTCGATCAGGTCGCGGAACGTCTCCTCGCCCCACTGGATGTCGTCGAAGACGACCACCAGCGGCCGCTCCTCCGCCGCGTGCTCCAGGGTCTTACGAAAGGCCCATGCGATCTCCTCGGCCGATGTCGCCGCCTGGCTCTCCCCGAACAGCGAACGGATCGCCAGCGCGGCGGCCTGGTCCGGAGGCAGCACGTCAAGCTGCTTCAGCACCTCGACCACCGGCCAATACGTGATCCCCTCGCCGTAGGGGAGGCAGCGGCCGCGGACGGTCCTCGCTTCGACCCATGCCAGCGCCTCGGCGACCAGCCGCGACTTGCCAACGCCCGCGTCGCCGATGATCGTGACTAGCTCGCAGCGCTGCTCGGCCTGCACCCGCTTCCACGCTTCGCGGACGAGCGCGAGCTCGCGCTCACGTCCGACGAACCGCGCCACGGGCCGCCGCTCCGACGTGGCGTGCACTCGCAGGAGCCGGTACGCCGGAACCGGCCCGGCCTTGCCCTTGAGGCCGAGTGGCTCGACCGGCTCGACCTCGGCTGCGTCGCGGACGAGCACGAGCGTCGGCTGCCCGATCAGCACCTCGCCCGGCTGGGCCACCTGCTCCAGCCGCGCCGCCACGTTCACCGCATCGCCGGTTGCCAGCCGCTCCTGCGTCCCCGTCACGACCTCGCCGGTCATGACCCCGATCCGCCCCTGCAGCCCGAATTCGGGCAGCGCATCCCGCATTTCGACCGCCGCCCGCACCGCGCGCAGGGCGTCATCCTCGTGCAGCACCGGCACGCCGAACACGGCCATCACCGCGTCGCCGATGAACTTCTCCACGCTGCCGCCGTGCCGCTCGACGATCATCTGCATCCGCTCGAAGTAGCGGGCGAGCAGCGCCCGCAGCCGCTCCGGATCGAGCGTCTCGCCTAGCGCGGTCGAGCCGGCGAGGTCGCAGAACAGAACGGTGACCGTCCTGCGCTGCTCATGGGAGGGCGCCGCGGCGGCCAGCTCCGCGCCGCACTCGGGGCAGAATCTGAACGCGCTGTCCGACTCGAAGCCGCACTTCGCACACGCTGGCACCCCGGCAGTCTAGGCGGCTGACCCTCGTTCTATCGCAGGCTTCGCGACAGCGGAAAACTCGGACTCGTTTGGTCGGCAAGCCACGCTTGAGCCACAGCGCTTGGGGGTTTCTGGTCCGAAGCCACCTGCTCTATCCACTGAGCTACCGGCGCCCGTTTCACGCTCGAACTGAGCGGAATGGTGGACATCCTACCCCGCCATCGAACGTACATCGAGGATGCGAGCTCGGGCCACCGCAGTCAGGCCGCAGTACCGCGGGAGTACGCTGGGCCGGTGATTCACCCGGGCGGAACTACCCACCGGTTCGCTGGGGCACTGGCTAGCGCAGCACTGCTGCTGGCAGTCAGCGGTTGCACCGCCGCGTCGTGGACCGCCACCGGGAATATGATCGAGGCCCGCGCCGGTCATACGGCAACGCTGCTGCCCGATGGCACGGTACTCGCGGCGGGCGGGTACGGCGGCAGCAGCACGCTGGCATCCGCCGAGCTGTACGACCCGGGCCGCGGGTCGTGGACCGCCACCGGGAACATGGACGGGGGCCGCGTCGGTCCCACGGCAACGCTGCTGCCCGATGGCACGGTGCTCGTGGCGGGCGGCTACAGCAGTAGCGACGACCACCTGGCCTCCGCCGAGCTGTACGACCCGGGCAGCGGGTCCTGGACCGCCACCGGGAACATGGACGGGGTCCGCGACGGTCACACGGCCACGCTGCTGCCCGATGGCAGGGTGCTCGTGGCGGGCGGCGATATCGGCAGTAGCATGCTGGCCTCCGCCGAGCTGTACGACCCCAGCAACAGGTCCTGGACCGCCACCGGGAACATGGATGGGGTCCGCGACTACCATACGGCCACGCTGCTGCCCAATGGCAGGGTGCTCGTAGCGGGCGGCAGCAGCAGCGCTTTCGCCCTACTGACCTCCGCCGAGCTGTACGACCCGAGCAGCGGGTCCTGGACTGCCACCGGGAACATGGACGCGGGCCGCGTCTACCACACGGCCACCCTGCTGCTCGATGGCAGGGTGCTGGTGGCGGGCGGCGTCGGCAGCGAAGGCACGCTGGCTTCCACCGAGCTGTACGACCCCAGCAGCGGGTCCTGGACCGCCACCGAGGGGATGAGCGAGGCCCGCAGCGGTCACACGGCCACGCTGCTGCCCGATGGCAGGGTGCTGGTGGTGGGCAGCGGCGAGCTGGCCTCCACCGAGCTGTACGACCCCAGCAGCGGGACTTGGACCACCACCGGGGACATAAGCGAGGTCCGCGCCGGTCACGCGGCCACGCTGCTGCCCGATGGCACGGTGCTCGTGGCGGGCGGCAGCGGCGACCCCAGCTTCACCGGCGTGCTGGCCTCCGCCGAGCTGTACGACCCGGGCAGCGGGACCTGACCTGCAGATACCAGCCCAGCCCTGACCACCTGGGGCCTCTCCGGCACGGCACGCCATCCGTCGGCTACGGGCAGCCATGGGTGACGAAGCGAGGGGGCTTCCGAAGCGGAAAACTCATCCTGTTTCGGCCGGCTAGCCACGCTCATGCCACAGCGCATCGGCCTTCTTGGTCCGAAGCCACCCGCTCTATCCACTGAGCTACCGGCGCCGGGACCGATTGTACCGGCGCCCGCTCACCACAGGGCCAGGCCGAACTCCTCGTCGAAGGTGCGGACGAGGTCCACGTCCAGCAGCTCGCGGATCTCGAACTCGGCCACGAACACCTCGATCCCGCGCAGCAGGTGCCCGCCGACGCACGCCCCGTGCTCATCGGCAAAGGTGGCGTGGGCGTGGAGGAAGGGCTTGCCGTCGCGCAGGCTGACATTGCCGATGAAGCCCACGATCTCGTGGTGCATGTCGGAGGACAGCTCGAGATACCGGTGATCCGTCTGGTGGTAGTACGCGAACGCCGCGCGCTGCACCGCACCGATGACGCTGACCCACCCGGCTGACACGGCCCGCTCGGCGCAGATCCGCTCGATCTCGGCGACGAGGTCGCTCCCCTTCTCCAATCGACCGATGAACGTCCGGCCCGGTGAGGCCTCCCAGATGCGCTCGGTCATCGGTCTGTCTCTTATTCGAAGTGCTTCAGGCTGGCCAGGACAGGCCGGTTGCCGGCCAGCCGCGCCGGGTACAGCCCGGCCAGGCAGGCGACGCCCAACCCGAGCAGGACCACCGCGATCACGAGGGGCCAGGGGATGACCAGCCCGGCGGCGAAATCCCGGGGCGCCAGGGTGACGAGCAGGCCGGTGACGGCGACCCCGGCGACGGCGGCCACGATGCCGCCCACCGTGCCCATGATCGCAGCCTCGGTCACGACCATGCCTTCGACCTGGCCCACGGTCATGCCGTGGGCGCGAAGCACCGCAATCTCGCGCGTCCGCTCGGCCACGCCCAGGCTCAGGGTGTTCACGATGCCCAACCCGCCGATAACCACGGCCAGCAATGCCAGGGCGTCGAACAGCCCGAGCAGCCGATCCAATGAGCGCGACAGCTGCTCGGCCAGCACGTTCGCCGTCAGCGCTTCGCCGGCCAGCTGGGCGGCCTTTTCGGTCACCAACACACCATAGGCTGCCTCGCCAATAGCGGGCTGGGGAACCATGGCCCAGATGGTCGCCAGCTCGGCGCCGAACGTGGCCCGCGCATCCGCCAGGCTGATGAGGAGCGCTCCTTCGCCGGATCGGCCGGGGAGCGAGTAGGCGACCAGCCCGGCCACCGTCAGATCGGTGGCGGGGCCACCCGGGATGGCGAGGTGGATCAGATCGCCGGTGCGGAACCCCGTCTGGGTGGCGAATGACTCGGGGAGGAGGACCGCCCCGCCGCTGCGGAGGGCCTCGAACGCCGCGGCCCGGTCCGCCTCCACCACGATCAGGGCACCGGCGTCCTGCCAGACCGACGGATCGATGCCGGCCACGCCCGCCTCCCGATCGCCCTCCGGGGTGGTGACCACCACGCCGAACTCGGGGACCGGGCTGGCCGAAAGCGTCCCCGGAGTGGCCGCGATCGTGTCCTGCAGGACGTCGATGGACGATGGAATGGTGAGCCGGATGGCGTGTCCCCCGGGGAGGATGGACTGGACCCAGCGCTCCGCCGTGCCACGGGCCGAGGCGGCCGTCGTGCCGAGCGTGACCACGGCCGCAAGGGCCACCGTCAGAGCCGCCACGCTCAACCCGGTCCGCGCCCGATGCCGGCCCAG
>DASWIE010000048.1:0-3971 GCA_036397815.1 Candidatus Limnocylindria bacterium | reverse complement strand
CAGCGCGCTGGCGATGCTGCCCCTGGTCGCCTTGCTCGCGGTCGTCCTCGGCGCGCCGCCGGCGCTCACGGCGCTCTCGATCGTCATCGGCGCGGCCGCGGCGCTCGTCCAAACGCTCGGCCTCGCGCGCTGGCCGTTCGCGGTCCCGGAGCTGGCGCGCCGCTACGTCGCCGCAGACGGGCCCGATGCTGATGCCACCCGGCGCATGATCGAGCTAACCTTCGCAACCCTCCATCGCCTGCTGGGTGTGGGCATCGGCGAACACCTCGGGTACCTGCTCACTGGGATGTGGACCCTGCTGGTCGCCGCCTCCATCCTGTCCACGGCCGTGCTCCCGGGCTGGCTGGGCGTCATCGGTCTCCCGATCGGTGTTGCCCTCCTGATCGGCACCCTCGAGTTCGTGGGGCCGAACGAGCAGGACGGCTGGCCGCTGGCGGGCACGATCGTGCCGATCGCCTATATCGCCTGGTCGCTGTGGCTCATCGCGCTGGGCGTGCTCCTGCTGCTGTGAGGAACATGTGCGCCCCGCCGGGTGATCGTTGTCCCGCGCCGTGGGGGTCGGATCGATGACACTCGTCGAACTGGCGGCGGTGGCAGCGGCCGTGCTGCCGGCGGGCGTTATCGCATTCCAGGTGGCGCTTGTGGCCGGGCTGCCCCTCGGTGAAGCCACGATGGGCGGCCGTGCTGCCACGGTCGACGGAGTCCTTCAGCCGCCGTACCGCGCGATCGCCGTGGGCAGCGCAGTCGTCCTGGTTGTGGCTGCCTGGATCGTCCTGGGCCGAGCCGGCATGGTGCCGATCTTCCTTGGCGGCCAAGCGCTGGTCTGGGGCGCGTGGGTGGTGGCAGGCTTCATGGCGCTGAACACCGTAACCAACCGATCCGGCAGGCACCCGCTGGAGCGGTGGGGCACGGCGTCGATCACGCTCGTCGCCGCCTTCCTCGTCGGGTACGTCGCCTACGCTGCTCCTTAAGTGGACGAGATGCTGACAGCCAGCCCAGTGCTCGAGACGAAGCTCCACGTCCCCGACCTGCGGCGCACGCTGGTAGCACGTCCGAGATTGAGCGAGCGCCTCAGCCATGGGGCCGAGTCGAAGCTGACCCTCATCTCCGCCCCGGCCGGCTTCGGCAAGACCACGCTGCTGGCCGAGTGGCTGGCAGTCGCTCCGACTGGTGAACGGGCCACGGCGTGGCTTTCCCTCGACCAGGCTGACAACCAGCCCGGATCGTTCTGGACCTACCTCATCACTGCGCTGCAGACGGTGGCGCCGGAGCTCGGTGCGAGTGCGCACTTCCTCCTCCAGGAGTCCCAGCCACCGCCGATTGAAACGGTCCTCGCGACCCTGCTCAATGAGCTCAACGCAATGCCGAACGACTTCGTGCTGGTGCTCGACGACTACCACGCGGTCGACGCGCGCGAGATTCAGGACGGCATGGCGTTCCTGCTGGAGCACCTACCCGCCCAGATGCACCTGGTGATCGCCACCCGTGCCGACCCGGCGCTGCCGCTTGCGCGCCTGCGCGCGCGGGGCGAGCTCGTCGAGATCCGCGCAGCCGACCTGCGCTTCACGCCGGACGAGGCCGTGGCGTACCTCAACGGCGTCATGGGCTTGGCGCTTAACGCAGCGGATGTCGCCGCGCTGGAGGCGCGCACCGAGGGCTGGATCGCCGCGCTCCAGCTGGCGGCGCTCTCGATGCAGGGCCGAGACGACATCGCCGGCTTCATTGCGAGCTTTGCGGGTGACGACCGCTACATCGTCGATTACCTGGTCGAGGAGGTTCTCCTGCGTCAGCCCGAAGACGTCCGGAGCTTCCTGCTGCAGACCTCCATCCTGGATCGGCTGACCGGCCCGTTGTGCGACGCCGTTACAGGCCAGGCCGGCGGCAAGGCCATGCTGGAGGCTCTCGATCGAGGGAACCTGTTCCTTGTCCCGCTCGACGACCGCCGCAAGTGGTATCGCTACCACCACCTCTTTGCCGATGTCCTTCGCGCGCGCTTGCTGGACGAGCAGTCCGACCGTGTCCAAGCGCTCCACGGGCGGGCGAGCGACTGGTACGCGCAGAACGGCGAACCGTCTGAGGCCATCCGCCACGCGCTGGCCGGCGAGGACTTTGAGCGAGCAGCGGACCTACTCGAACTTGCCATCCCGGCGATGCGTCGGAGTCGCCAGGTAACCGTGCTGCGTCGCATGATCGAGGCGCTTCCCGACGAGCTGATCCGGGCGAGGCCGGTGCTGACCGTCGGGTATGTCGGCGCACTCATGGCCAGCGGCGAGCTCGAGGACGTCGAAAGCCGCCTGCAGGATGCCGAGCGCTGGCTCACCGCGACGGGTGACTCGCCCGATGGACCCGGAGCCGGGGCGCCCGGGATGGTCGTCGTGGACCACGACGAGTTCAGGTTCCTGGCGGCCACGATCGCGCTCTACCGGGCTGTACTTGCCCAGATCCGAGGCGATACATCCGCGACCGTCCGATACGCTCGGGAGATCCTGAACCTCGCACCGGAGGACGACGATCTCCGCCGCGGGGCAGCGGCGGCGCTCCTGGGATTGGCCTCGTGGGCGAGCGGGGACCTCGAGGCTGCGCACCGGATCTATGCCGATGGCATGGCGCGGGTGCAGCGGGCCGGCAACCTCTCCGACGCCATCGGTGCGGCGATCGCTCTGGCCGATATTCGGATTACGCAGGGGCGTCTCCGCGAGGCGATGCAGACGTACGAACAAGCGTTGCAGCTTCCGACGAAGCATGGCCAGCCAGTCCTGCCGGGAATGGCAGATATGTACGTGGGGTTGGCAGACCTCGCCCGCGAGCAGGGCGACCTGCAGGCTGCCACGCAGCACCTGCAGGCGAGCAAGGACCTGGGTGAGAAAATGGGGTTCCCTCAGAACCGGCACCGCCTGCATCTCGTGACGGCCCGCATCCGGGAGGCCGAAGGGGATCTCAATGGCGCGCTCGATGCGCTCCACGAGGCAGAGCGCCTGTGGATGCCTGACTTCAACCCCGACGTGCATCCCCTGCGGGCGCAAGAGGCGCGGGTGTGGGTCCGGCAGGGACGGTTGTCCGAGGCCAGCGCCTGGGCCCGCGAGCGGGGCCTGTCGGCTGAGGACGACCTCACGTACCTGCGCGAGTTCGAGCACATCACCCTCGCCAGGCTGCTGTTGGCCAAGTCCAATCGGGACAGTGCCGACCGCTCAGCGCGTGAGGCAGTGGAACTGCTGGGTCGTCTGCTGCGAGCAGCGGAGGAGGGCCAGAGGACAGGGACCGTCATCGAAATCCTTGTGCTGCAGGCCCTCGCGTATCAGATGCGAGGCGACATCCCTGCCGCCCTTGCGCCGCTGGGACGCGCCCTGACGCTGGCCGAGGCGGAGGGCTACGTCCGCACCTTCGTTGATGAAGGTCCAGCCATGGCGGCTCTGCTGGAAGCGGCGGCGAATCACGGATTCGCGCCGAGCTACGTTCGTCGGCTGCTGGCAGCCTTCGGCCAGGCTGAGGACAGCACGCGCGTCCGGCAGGCCCTGGTCGAGCCGCTGAGCGAACGTGAGCTGGACGTGCTTCGGCTGCTTGCCACCGATCTCGGAGGGCCGGACATCGCAAGCGAACTCGTCGTCGCCCTGAGCACGATCCGAAGCCATACCAAGAGCATCTACGCCAAGCTCGGCGTGAACAACCGCCGCGCGGCCGTCCGCCGGGCCGAGGAACTCGACCTACTGTCGCGAGCCCGCGATAGCCAACCGCTGCCCATCGTCGTGCGCGACGAGTAGAGCGTATCCGTCGGGCCGACATGGAGCTGAGTGTCGGGCGCACCCCACGCGTCTCAACGCCCGGCGTTGACCGGTGCCACCTGGCACCGGCTCTCTAAGCCACGGTTGCCCACAGGGTAGTCCGTCAAAGTTGCGGGCCAACAGACCCGCTGACCGGCACTCTCGGCCGCCCTCGCTCGGGCGGCTGCACAGCGGCCCAGCGTCCGTCGGCGA
>DASWIE010000047.1:0-5466 GCA_036397815.1 Candidatus Limnocylindria bacterium | reverse complement strand
AGGTCGAACGAGGCGCAGACGCTGCCGCTGCCCAGATCGAGTGGCTTGGCGCCGGCGGCCCCCACGTCGATCAATTCCCCGGCTCGGCGTCCCGCTCCTCGGGTGTGGGCGGACCATGGGCCACGTTGGCATCAATCGTCTCGCGCTCGCCGAGGGCGACCTCGCGCTCGGCGTCGAGCCAGCGGATCCGCGACGCATCGATGGTCAGCGCCACCTCCTGGTCGCGCGCCAGCCGCACCTCCGGCCGCGTCGTTGCCTTCAGCTGGTCCGCGCCGATCTGGAGCGTCACGAGGTTGTGCGACCCCAGCGGCTCGACCACGAGTACGCGACCGGCGAGCGTCGAGTCGGCCCCCGCGGGCTGGACCTCGACGTTCTCGGCTCGGATGCCGAGGAGCGCCGGCCCGCTGTGGCCGGCGGCGTCGTCATCGGCCGCCAGGCGGACCTCGCCGACGCCCGCCAGGACCGCCACCGAGCCACCGTCGCGACGCTCGATCATGGCCGGCAGGAAGTTCATCGGCGGATTGCCGATGAATCCACCCACGAAGCGGTCGACCGGCCCGTCGTAGATCGTGAGCGGGTCGCCGACCTGCACCAGTTTGCCCGTGCGCATCACCGCGACTCGGTCGCCCATGCTCATCGCCTCGACCTGGTCATGGGTGACGTAGATAGTGGTCGAGCCGATCTCGTTGAGAAGGCGCTTCAGCTCCGCGCGGGCCTCGAGACGGAGGAGGGCATCGAGGTTTGAGAGCGGTTCGTCCATCAGCAGCACCTGTGGCTGCATGGCCAGCGCGCGGGCGACTGCGATGCGCTGACGCTGGCCGCCCGACGTCTGGGCGGGGTACCGGTCGAGCAGGTTCTCGATGTGCAGCAGCTCCGCCGCGTCCCTGACGTGCCGGTCGATCTCGCCCTTCGTCGCGCGATGCATGCGCAGCCCGAAGGCGATGTTGTCGAACACCGTCATGTGCGGGAAGACGGCATAGCTCTGGAAGACCATGGCGATGTTCCGCTTCCGCGCCGGCAGGTCGGTCACCTCGCGTCCGCCGATGACGATCCGGCCCCCGTCGACCTGCTCGAGCCCGGCGATCGTCCGCAGCAGCGTCGTCTTGCCGCAGCCCGACGGACCGAGCAGGACCATGAACTCCCCGTCGTCGATCGTCAACGACACGTCGTCGACGGCGCGCGCTCCTTTGAAGAGCTTGCTGACGCGCTCGATGCGGATCTCAGCCATCGGCGTGGAGCCTCCTCATTTCACGACGCGGCCCCACAGGCCGAGCAGGTAGCGGCGGATGAAGAAGATGACGACCAGGCTCGGGACCAGCATGACGAACCCGGCCGCGAACTGGAAGTAGATCGGCGACTGGGTCAGCGCGGTCAGGATCTTCGCCGGCAGCGTGGGGTTGCGCAGGGTGAGGATGACCGCGGCGAACACGTCGTTCCACGACAGGACCCAGGTGAAGATCGCCGCCGCGGCGAGGCCCGGCAGCGCGAGCGGCAGCGAGACGCGCAGGAACGCCTGGAGCGGGTTGCAGCCGAGGGTCTGGGCGGCCTCCTCGAGCTCACGAGGGACCGATATGAACACGCTCGAGGTGATCAGGACGGTGAACGGCAGCGCCAGGGCGGTGTGCATGAGCGCGACGCCGATGACCGTGTCGTCGATGCCCCACACGCGGTAGGTGACCGCCAGCGGGATGGCCAGGATGACGATCGGGAACGCGCGCGTCGACAGCACCATGAGCCGATAGGAGCTCCGTCCACGGAAGACGTAGCGGGCGATGGCGTACCCGGCCGGCGCACCGATCGATAGAGCCAGGACGAGGGTGATGACGGCGACGATCACGCTGCGCCAGAAGGCATCGATGACGCCGGAGGCGTTGAGGAAGAAGAGGACGGTGTCTGTGCTCACCTCGCTCGGGATCACGCTGCGCGGGAAGTCGAAGGCGCGCTCGCGGGGCGTGAATGCCGACACGGCGATCAGGTAGATCGGGACAAGGATGAAGAGCGCCAGCAGTGTTGCCGCCACGTAGATCAGGGCGCGCTCGACGAGCCGCCCGGCACCGGCGCCGCGGCGCGGCATCGGGACCTGCCGCCGGGCGGCCGTCATGCCTGGTGCTCCTCGCGCGTGGGCAGCAGGACCAGGAACAGGACCGTGCCGACCATCGACAGCAGCAGGATGAGTCCCGCGTAGGCGGCGGCCACGTTGTCGTTGTCGATGTCCGTGGCCCAGCGCTGCGCCTCCTCGGCCAGCACATCGAGGCCGGTGCCGGCGATGGCCACCACGGTCGCGAACACCTGGAAGGCGAGGATCGTGCGCAGGATTAGCGCGACCTGGAGGCTGGGGCGCAGCATCGGCAGCACCACGCGCCGGATCTTCTGCCACGTCGTGGCGCCGTACACGTCGGCGGCCTCGAGGAACTCGCGCGGGATCGACTGGAGCCCGGCGACCAGGATGATCATGATGATGCTGGTCGCGCGCCACGCCTCGGCGATGACCACCGCGCCGATGAGCAGCCACGGCGTCTCGGCGCTCTGCCACACGATCTGCCGGTCGGTGATGCCCAGGCCCATCAGGATGGAGTTCAGCCATCCGGACTGGGTGAAGATGCTGACCCACACGATGCCCGCCGCAAGCTCGCTGATGCCCAGCGGCAGCGCGTAGACGTAGAGCCACAGCCCCTCGCCCTTGAGCCGGGCGTTGATGACGAGGGCCATCGCCATCGCCAGCGCGAACTGGATCGGGATCACGAGGACGACGAGCGCAAGCGTCGTCAGCAGGGCGCTGCGGAAGCTCGCGTCGCGCAGCATGCGCTCGACGTGAGTCAGGCCGAACCCACCGGTCGGCCCCTCGAAGGCCAGGGCAAAGGCCTGGACCATGGGGGTCGCGAAGAAGACGACCAGGAAGGCGAGCGACGGCAGGAGCAGGGCGTAGGGCGCCCACCCCAGCCGCGCGGTCATCGGCGATGGCCCGAGGCGACGTGCGCCGCCCCGGACCCATCGATCGTCATGCTACCCCGCCTGGCAGGGACCTTCGCTCTCCGGATCGGGGAACCAGCAGGCAGCGCCGCTGGCATCGAAGACGGCCTGCAGGTCCGGCAGCAGGCTGTCGAGGACGCCGGCAGCGGCCTGCCCATCCATCACGATCTGCTGGAAGGCGTCCCGGAAGACCTGGTTGTACGCGCCGCCCTGGTCGCCCAGGCCTACCGGCAGCAGCGCCGGGAGCGCGTCGTCCGCGGCGAGCTGCGCCGCGACCGCATCGGCCTCGGCCTGAAGGCCGGGGCTCAGGTCAGCCGGCAGGTCGGTGCCGATGACCGGGAAGAACGAGACGGCCTGCAGCGTGGTCGCCTGCGTCTCCGGCTGGAGCAGGTAGCGGATCAGCGCCTTCGCGCCCTCCGGATTGGCTGCCGTTGTTGGGATCGCCAGGCCGGCGATCACCGGCATGAAGGCCTTGCCCTCCGGACCGGACGGCACCGGGAACGCGGTGAAGGCCTCGGGATCGGCCTCCAGCGCGCCGATGAGCCGCGCCACGTGATCCCACGCGACCCACACCTCGCCGGACTGGAGGGGCTCCTGCATGAAGCCGTAGGTAGTGGACTGCGGGTTGACGTACTGCCACGTCTCGGTCAGCCAGTCCCACATCTCCACCGCGGCGTCACTGGCGAACGTCGTGTTCACGCCACCGGTGAAGGCCGGGTAGCCAAAGCCCTGGAACCATCGGTGCCACAGGCCGTCCTCCCCGGCGGGGAAGCCCAGCCGCCGCTCGCCGGTCTCGGCCTGGATATTCGCCCCCCATTCGGTGAGCTGATCCCAGGTCAGGTCGTTGACGTCGGCACCGTCGGGAAGGTACTCGAGCGCCTCGTTGCGGGCGACCATGATGTAGGTCGCCTGCATCCACGGGATGTAGAGCTGCTGATCCGTCCCAAGCCTGCCGAGCTCCAGATAGTCCTCGCTGATGCCGAGGTCGGCGAGGTCCTCGGCCACGTCGGACAGATCGGTCAGGAAGCCCTCGGCGGCGAAGGCGCTGAACTCGCCGTCGAGCCCGCCGATCAGGCTGATCTCCCCTTCGCCCGCCTGTTCCTGGGCCCGAATCTGGTCGTTGAACGGCCCCGACTCGGCACCGATGTAGTCGACCGTGCCGTTGAAGTCGGCCAGGATCTCGTTGCGCATCGTTTCCTGCTCTTCCGTCGGGTTGAGCTGGCTCGAGATCATCACCACCTCGCCGGCATCGGCGGCCTCTGTCGGGCCAGGGCCGTCGGTGGCCGCAGCGGTCTCATCCGCCGGTGGACTGACCTCAGCGGGCGCGGGTGCGCAGGCGACGATGACGAGCATCAGCGCCGCGAGAAGCGCCGGAAGGCGCCATCGGTCTCGGTTGTCGATCATGGGTGGAACTCCTCCTCACATTGGTCAGAACGTAGCACGGGCGGGCAAGACGGGCCCCGGCGGCCCTCGCGGTGTACAGGTGTGTTGCACACTCGTCCCCCCTAGACTCAGGCCGATGTCCTCCCTGCCAGTCATCGCCATCGTCGGCCGCCCGAACGTCGGCAAGAGCACGCTCTTCAACCGGCTCGTCGGGGAGCGCGTCGCGATCGTCGAGGACCTCCCGGGGACGACACGCGACCGCGTGTACGGCACGTCCGAATGGAATGGCCGAACCTTCACGCTGGTCGACACCGGTGGCCTCGAGATCGAGCCGGGCACCCACATCGAGGAGCGTGTGCAGGAGCAGGCGCGCGTGGCCGTGGAGGAGGCCGATCTCATCCTCTTCGTGGTCGACGCGCACGCTGGCCTCGCACCCCTCGACCACGAGGTCGCGGACCGGCTGCGTCGAGCCGATGCGCCCGTGATCCTCGTGGTGAACAAGGGCGACAACCCGCGCAGAGAGGCGGAGGCCGCCGAGTTCTACGCCCTCGGCTTCGATCCGTTCATCACCGTCAGCGCGCAGCACGGCCGGAACACCGGGGACCTCGCCGACCTCATCGTGGAGCGCCTTCCGCCGCCGACCGAGGCGGAGGCGGCGGCATCGGCTTCCGACCAGGAGCTCACGGAGGAGGAGCTGGCGGAGCTCGCCGAGACCGAGCTCGGTCCGCCTCGGGTAGCGATCGTGGGGCGGCCGAACACCGGGAAGTCCACCTTCGTCAACCGGGTGCTCGGTGCGGAGCGGATGATCGTCTCGGAGACGCCGGGCACGACCCGCGACCCGATCGACACCACCATCGAGCTCGACGGCGAGCCGATGGTCCTCGTCGACACCGCCGGCATCCGGCGGCGCGGGGCGATCGAGCGCGGCGTCGAGCGTTACAGCGTGCTGCGCAGCATGAAGGCCATCGACACCGCCGACGTCGCCATCGTCATGACCGATGCGACCGACGGCTACACGGCGCAGGACGCCCACGTCGTCGGCTACGTGCTCGAGGCGCGCAAGGGGATCGTGCTGGTCATCAACAAGTGGGACGCCGTCGAGAAGGACGAGAA
>DASWIE010000046.1:0-17396 GCA_036397815.1 Candidatus Limnocylindria bacterium | reverse complement strand
GCGGCCATCAGGCTAGAAGATGCTGCCGGCGGAGCTCCGCAGGAAGCCCAGGATCGGCTCCGGGAAGAGCCCCAGCAGCACCACCCCGGCGACGGAGAGCACCAGTGCGAGGGACCCGAACGGATGTCGCTCGATCGGCGCCGGATCCGGCTCGGCGTCGCGCATGTACATGTACACGATCACGCGCAGGTAGTAGAACGCGGCGAGCGCCGCGTTCAGCGCGATCAGGACCGCCAGCCAGCCGAGGCCGGCGTCGACCGCGGCCAGCAGCACGTACAGCTTGGCGAAGAAGCCGACGGTCGGCGGAATCCCGGTCAGCGACAGGAGCAGGATCGCCATCGCGGCGGCGAGCGCCGGCGCGCGGCCGGCCAACCCGGCGAAGCTGGCAAGCCCTCCATAGCGGCGCGGGTCCCGTTGCAGCATGCCCACCACCGCGAAGGCGGCGATGTTCATCACCCCGTAGCCGAGCACGTAGAACAGGATCGCCTCGATGCCCTGCTGCTGGATCTGCGGTGTCGAGGCGGCGGCGAACGCCGCCAGGCCGGCCATGATGTAGCCGGTGTGGGCGATGCTCGAGTAGGCGAGCATCCGCTTCACGTTGGTCTGGGCCAGAGCCACCACGTTGCCGCCGGTCATGGTCAGCACCGCCAGGATGGCCATCACCGCCAGCCAGTCGTTGCGCTCCGCCCCCAGGCCCACCGCGAACAGGCGGACGAGCAGCGCGAACGCGCCGAGCTTGGGGCCGACCGAGAGGAAGCCGGTGAGCGGCGTGGGGGCGCCCTGGTATGCGTCCGGGGTCCAGTAATGGAATGGGACGGCCGCGATCTTGAAGGTGCCGCCCACGGTCAGGAGGCCGATGGCCACCAGGCCCGCCGGGCCGCTGTCGAGCAGTCCGGCGCCGATGGCATCGATTCGGGTGCTGCCGGTCAGGCCATACGCCCAGCTGATGCCGAGCAGCAGGATGGCGGACGCGAACGAGCCGAGCAGGAAGTACTTCAGGCCGCCCTCGTTGCTGTAGCGATCGGTCTTGTGGAAGCCGGCGAGCAGGTAGGACGGCATCACCATCAGCTCCAGGCCAAGGAACAGGGTGATCAGGTCCGAGCTGCTGGCCAGCACGCACATGCCGATCAGGCTGAACAGCAGGATGGCGTTGAACTCGCCGAGCGGCAGCCGCCGCGAGATCAGGTAGGCCGGCCCGAAGAGCGCGGCCAGGATGCCGATCACGATGGTGGCCGCCTTGAAGAAGACCGACAGGTCGTCGACCACGTAGAACCCGGCGAAGACGCTGGCGTTCACGCCCCACACCAGTGCGCATCCGACTCCGGCGAGGGCCAGCCCGAAGACGGTGATCGGGGTCAGCAGCCACTTCAGCGCGCGGGGCAGGAAGAGGTCGACCGTGATCACGGTCAGCACCGTCACGGTCAGAATCAGCTCCGGCAGCAGCGTGAAGAGGTCGCTCAGGGTGCGCATCGGCTCAGCCTTCCCTCACCACGTCCTCACCACGGCAGCGACAGCGAGGTGAGGCCGCTGGAGCCATTGACCGCCTCGACGATGCGCTGCACCGGCAACTCGATCGCCCCCAGCACCGGGCCCGGGAAGACGCCGAGCCCCACCACCAGCAGGATCAGCGGCGCGAGGGAGAGCCACTCGGTGCGGGTCAGGTCGGTCAGCGACGGCCACCAGCGCCGCATCCAGCCCGACGGCACGGTGAAGAAGACGCGCTGGAACATCCAGAGCATGTAGACGGCGCTGAGGATGACCACGAACATCGCCGCGGCCGCCACCCAGCCGCTGTATTGGAAGGCGCCCAGCACCACCAGGAACTCGCCCACGAAGCCAGACAGTCCGGGCAGGCCGATGCTGGCGAAGGTGAACAGCCCGAAGAGCGCCGCGTAGCGCGGCAGGCGGGCGTTCAGCCCGCCCATGTGGGCGATCATCCGGTCGTGGGTGCGCTCGTAGATGACTCCCACCAGCAGGAAGAGCGCGCCGGTGGTGACCCCGTGGCTCACCATCTGGAAGACGGCGCCGGAGATGCCCTGCTGGTTGAAGACGAAGGTGCCGAGCGTGACGAAGCCCATGTGCGAGACGCTGGAGTAGGCGATCAGCTTTTTCAGGTCGGGCTGGACCATGCTGACCAGCGCGCCGTAGATGATCGCCACGATCGAGAGGCCGATGACGATCGGCGCGAACTCCATGGCGGCATCGGGCAGGAGCGGCAGGCTGAAGCGCAGGAAGCCGTAGCCGCCCAGCTTCAGGAGCACCGCCGCCAGGAGGATCGAGCCGGCGGTGGGCGCCTCGACGTGAGCGTCGGGCAGCCAGGTGTGGAGCGGCCACATCGGTACCTTGATGGCGAAGGCCAGGAAGAAGGCCACGAACGCCAGGGCCTGCAGCCCATCGGCATAGGGGAAGCCGCGCAGCTGCTCGTAGGCGAAGGTGAACGTGCCCGATTCCGCGCCGTGGGCGATCGCCACCGCCAGGATGGCGACCAGCATCAGCAGCGAGCCGACCAGGGTGTAGATCACGAACTTGACGGTGGCGTAGATGCGCCGCGGCCCGCCCCAGATCCCGATGACCAGGTACATCGGGATCAGGCTGATCTCCCAGAAGACGTAGAACAGGAACAGGTCGAGGCTGACGAAGACGCCGAGCATGCCCACCATCAGCAGCAGCATCGTGGCGTAGTACTCCTTGACCCGGGTCTTGATCGGGTCCCAGGAATAGAGGATCGAGACCACCGACAGGACCGTCGTCAGCAGCACCAGCACCACGGACAGCCCGTCGACGCCGAGGCGGTAGCCCATCCCGAAGGCGGGGATCCACTCCATCTCCTCGCGGAACTGGAACTCGGGCCCACCGGTCTCGTAGCCCAGCAGCACGAAGGAGAAGAAGGCGCTGGCCAGCGCCGCCAGCAGCGCCACCCAGCGGATGGCCCGATGGTTGTCGCCGGGCAGCAGCAGGAGCGCCAGCACACCCAGCAGCGGGGTGAAGACGACCAGCGTCAGGATTGGCCAGTCGCTCACGGCCGGATCACCAGGTAGGCGATCAGCACCAGCACCAGCCCGGCGGCCATGCCGAGCCCGTAGTTCTCGACCCGGCCGGTCTGCACCTTGCGCAGCAGTCCGCCGAGGCGCTGGGCGATCCAGGCGATGCCGTTGACGGCCCCGTCGATGACCTTCGCGTCGAACCACCACAGCGCATTGGCGAGCAGCACGCCGCCACGGGCGAAGACGAGCTGGTAGACGTCATCGACGTAGTACTTGTTCACGCTGGCGGCGTACATCCCCGGGCCGAGCCCGAACGGGATGCGCTGCACGAAGCGCTTCGGCGCCTCCGGATCGAGGACGTACCAGCGGTACGCCAGCCAGATGCCGGCCGCGCCGGCGGAGGCGCCCACCAGCAGCAGCAGGCCACCGATCCCCAGCAGCTCGAAGCCGTGGTGCTCGCCGGCGGCCAGCGAGCCGGGCAGGACGCCCGCCGCCTCGGAGTGAGCGAAGACCTCCTCCAGCCAGCCGTGGATCAGGCCTCCCTCCGGCGGGATGCCCAGCAGCAGGCCGGCCAGGATGGTCGGCACCGCCAGGATCACGAGCGGGGCGACCATGGTGGGTGCCGACTCGTGGATTTGCCGAAAGACGTCACGACCGCCACGCCATCGGCCATGGAAGGTCAGGTAGATCATGCGGAAGGTGTAGAAGGCGGTCATGAAGGCGACCACCACCCCGATCACGTAGAACAGGTAGTAGCCGCGGTTGAATGCCTCGGCCAGGATCTCGTCCTTGCTGAAGAAGCCGGCGAAGATGGGGATGCCGGCCAGGGCCAACGACCCGACCACCATGGTGCGATAGGTCCACCGCATCCGTTCGCGCATGCCGCCCAGGAAGCGGATGTCTTGCTCGCCCGCCGCGCCGTGGATCACCGAGCCGGAGCCCATGAAGAGCAGGCCCTTGAAGAAGCCGTGGCTGACGAGGTGGAAGATGGCCGCCACCCAGGCGCCGATGCCCAGCGCGAAGAACATGTACGCCAGCTGGCTCACGGTGGAGTAGGCGAGCACCTTCTTGATGTCGTTCTGGGTCAGCGCGATGGCGGCCGCGAAGATGGCGGTGAAGACGCCGATGCCGGCCACCACCCACATCGCCGCCGGCGACTCGGCGAAGATCGGGTTGGCGCGAGCTACCAGGTAGACGCCGGCGTTCACCATCGTCGCGGCGTGGATCAGGGCGCTGACCGGGGTGGGGCCCTCCATCGCGTCCGGCAGCCAGACGTGGAGCGGGAACTGGGCGGACTTGCCGACGGCGCCGGCGAAGAGCAGCAGCGCGATGAGGGTGACCGTCCCGCCCTCCAGCGTCCCGATCTGCTCGAACACCTCGCGGAAGCTCAGCGTGCCCAGGTTGACCCAGATCAGGATCACCCCCAGGCCGAACCCGAAGTCGCCGATCCGGTTGACGACGAACGCCTTCTTTGCCGCCCCCGCCGCCGAGGGCTTCTTGTACCAGTAGCCGATGAGCAGGTAGCTGCACAGGCCGACCGCCTCCCAGCCCACGTAGAGCAGCAGGAAGTTGTCGCCCAGGATCAGCAGCAGCATGCTGAACATGAACAGGTTCAGGTAGGCGAAGAAGCGCCAGAACCCGCGGTCGCGATTCATGTAGCCGATGGAGTAGACGTGGACGAGGAGGCCCACCGTGCTCACCACCAGCAGCAGCATCGCGGTCAGGGAGTCGACCGTGAAGGCGATGTCGATCCGGAAGTCTCCGGAGCCGATCCACTCGTAGAGCGTCACGTGGTACTCGTTGCCGCCGAACACCACGCCGGCGAAGACGAACATGCTGAAGATCCACGACAGCCCCACCAGGCCGACCGGGACGATCCACGAGCGGTAGACCGGCTGCGGCCCGTCCTCGGTCACGTGGCCGGCCTGGCCGAGGCCGTCGTTCAGCTCCGGCGGGATCACCCCATCGGCGCCGTTGCTGTTGGCCAGATCGTCGGCGTGCCCGGCGTGCGGGCTGGTGGCGGCCTGCTCCTCCTCGGACGGGATCGGGCGGAAGCCTGACTCGTCTACCGCGTCGTGATCGGCCGCGCCTGCGTCGCCGTGCGCCGCGTCGGCGTGGGACTCCTCGCCGTGCTCGGCGTGGCCGTGCACCGGCACCCGATCCAGGCGCGGGCCGACCAGCACGGCGAACAGGAAGCCTGCCAGCGGCAGGGCTGGAATGAGGACGATGAGCAGCTCCATCGGATTCGCCCTATTCCTTCAGGTCGCTGTACGCGTCGACCTCGGCGGTCTGGCGAGTGCGGATGATGGCGATCACCAGCGCCAGGCCCACCGTCGCCTCGGCAGCGGCCACCGCCATGACCAGCAGCGCGAAGAGGGCCCCGGCGTTCTGCGCCTCGGGGATGTACGCGTTGAAGGCGACCAGGGACAGGTTGACCGAGTTCAGCATCAGCTCGATCGAGATGAGCATCAGGATCGCGTTGCGCCGCGCCAGGAAGCCGAAGGCGCCGATCCCGAACAACAGGGTGGAGACGATCAGGTAGCTGGCCAGGCCCATCAGTTCGCTCGCTCGTCCTCTTCCGGGCGTCGGGCCAGGAAGATGGCGCCGATGATGGCCGCCAGCAGCAGCAGGCTGACGATCTCGAGTGGCAGGGCGTAGTCGGTGAAGAGCGCGGCGGCGATGGCGTTCAGATCCACCGCGACGGTGGCGGCCGCGGCGCCCCAGTCGGTGGAGACCGCTCCCCAGCCGATCAGTCCGACGATCAGCAGCGCGGCCAGGGCGGCGAGCCAGACCTGGCGGTGGAACGGGGCCGGCAGGTTCGCGTCGCCGGCCTGGGTGAGCATGATCGCGAACAGGATCAGCACGCTGATGGCGCCAAGGTAGATGAGCACCTGGGCCGCGGCCACGATCGGCGCGCCCAGCAGCGCGTACATCCCGGCGAGCGCCCCGAAGCAAACCATCATCGCGATCGCCGAATGGATGATGTTGCGCAGCGTCACGACCGCCAGGCCTCCCCCGATGACGCCGACGGCGAGCAGGACGAAGAGAACTGCGGTGATGTCCAGAGTTCGCGGGCTCCCGCTGAGGTCCGAGTTAGGAGGTTCGAGCGCTCAAACGGCCTCGCTGAAGAGGAGGCCGCGTCCGATTCTAGCGCAGCCTCTGGCCTAGCGGCCGCCTCGAGCCTCGCGCGAGGCCGCTGGCGCCAGATTGCCTGTCTCTCAGCAATGCTGTTACTGCTAAGCGACTGGAGGGAGGTCCGCGGCCCATTGTGGCGGGCAGTTCACGCTCAATCACGGTGTCGTTCCCGGTGACAATCCCAGGAGAGCTGCTTACCAGTAACCAGGGTGCTATTTGGGGATCTAATGCGGTCATGAGGCGTCGGTTCATCGCGATCGCGCTTGGCGGCATGCTGCTCGCGGCTGCCTGCTCGACCGACGCGGGCGAGTCGGTCGCAAACGGATCGCCGGGCTTGAGCCAGCCTGTTGGAGTGCCGACGCCATCGGCGGCCGCGCTCACCTGGGCACCCGAGGGCCTGGCCTTCGACGCCGCCGGCACCCTGTACGTCTCCGACTGCGTCGGCGGGCGCATCTACCGCGTTGATCCAGCCGGAACAGTCACCGTATTCGCTGGCACCGGGGTGTCCAGCCCTGCCGGAGGCCTCTCACCCGAGGGCGTCCCGGCCACGGCTGCGGACCTGCACTGCCCGATGGGCCTGGCTTTCGACCCGGCGGGCAGGCTCCTGGTTGTCGACCATGCAAACAGCCGGATTCGCGCGATCGGCGTCGACGGCTTCATCAACACCGTTGTGGGAAGCGGCCCGATCGGAACCTCGAGCGACGACGGCGAGCTCACCGGAGATGGCGGACCGGCGATCGAAGCATCACTGCAGGAACCGACGGCAATCGCGTTTGACGGCGCCGGCAACCTGTACATCGCCGATCGCGACAACCACGCCATCCGGCGCGTCGACCCCAGCGGGACGATCACAACCGTGGCCGGTTCGGGGGAGCGCGGCTTCGCGGGTGACGATGGGCCGGCGATTGAGGCGGAGCTTTCCCGGCCCCACGGCGTCGCCGTGGACGGAGTGGGCAACATCTACATCTCGGACTCCGACAACCATCGGATCCGCAAGGTCGACACGAGTGGCGTCATCACGACCATCGCCGGGACCGGCGAGCCCGGCTACTCGGGCGACGGCGGGCCGGCGCTCGACGCCATGATCGTCGACCCGTACGTGCTCGTCGTCGATGGCGGAGGCAACCTCCTGGTCGGCGGCTCCGGCAACGTCATCCGGATGATCGATCCCAGCGGGATCATCAGCAGCGTTGTGGGGACTGGCGAATCCGGCCTGTCGGGGGATGGTGGCGCCGCGACGGCTGCCCAGCTGAGCTTCCCAACCGGGTTGGTCCTGGATGCGGCAGGCAACCTGTACATCGGCGAGGTTGGAAACCACCGCATTCGGATCGTTCACACCGACGGCATCATTGGAACGTTCGCCCCCGGAGGCTCGTGAAGCCGGCCATCGGTCCTGTACGACAGTACCGAGGCACCCTGGCGCCGCTGCTGACAGACTGAGGGCGTGAACGCTCGCCTGGTCGCCGTCCTTGCGCTTGCCGCATGGCTGATCGGCGGGCTCCTCTTTGCGCTGACGCCGGCGCACCCGGCACCCGGCCAGGTGGTCGACCACAACTTCATCCCGTTCCGGACGATCGCCATCTGGGTGGCCAACCCCGACTCGGGCTTCTGGATCCGCCAGATGGTCGGCAACCTGCTCCTGCTGCTGCCGGTCGGGCTGCTCGGGCCGATCGCCCTGCCCTGGATGGACCGCTGGCGCCGGGTCCTGCTCGCCGCGTTCGCGCTCAGCTTGGCGATCGAGCTGGCACAGCTCTGGATTCCCGACCGCGCCGCCGATATCGACGACCTGCTGCTGAACGTCGGCGGCGCCGCTCTCGGCTACGCGGGCTTCACCGCGCTGCGCGCTGGGCTGGGCGGCCGACGCCCCACGGCGATCCCGGAGCGCTGAATGGCCGCCGAGGTTTTCGCAGATGCACGCGTGGAGACCGTTAACGACCTCTGCGGCGCCACGCCGGCCGAAGTCGCGCCTCGGCCACGCTCATAAGTCGGCCATGCGATCGCTGTGCGACCCCTCCCCTGTCGCTAACGCTCCCAGGGCGATCATCTGAGAAATTCGCCTGCCAACACCACGCTCCACCCACCGAGATCACGCCACCCGATAGGTGGATGGCTGCGGACCGAAGATGAAGGGGTGGCCGGCCGCCTCCGAAGGCTGTTGCGCCAGCCAGCCGAGGAGGTGGGTGGACGCCCCATCACCTCCCACGGAGTCATCGGTCAGCGGGTGGGGCGCTCCCGGTCGGACATCTCCAGGATGTCGAGCATCGGCAGGTCGCGCTGGTACTCGCTGAACTCGAACTCGGGGCCGCAGCGCAGCGCGTCGTAGGGGCAGGCGTCGGCGCAGATGCCGCAGAAGATGCAGCGGCTGATGTCGAGCTGGTAGGTCTCCAGGGTGCGCGGCCGCGGCATGAGCGCTCCGACCGGGCAGGTCTCCGCACAGCGGCCGCACGACACGCACGGCGTCTCGTTGAGCGAGACGAAGTCGGCGGTGGTGACCAGCGAGTCGAATCCCTTTCCGATGAAGTCGTAGCAGCCCGCGCCCACGATGTCCTTGCACACCTGCGCGCAGCGTCCGCAGTCGATGCAGCGGGAGTAGTCGCGCAGGATGAAGGAGTGCGTCTCGTCGCGGCCGTAGCCGTGGTTGACGCCGACGTACGGGTTGTCCTGGATCGAGCGCTCGTCGATCGCCATGTTCAGCGTCGTCTCGTACTCGATCGCCGCCTCGCGCAGGTCGCAGTGGCCGATCGCCTCGCAGGTGCACTGCAGGCAGCGCGCGGCCTCGCCCATCGCCTGGTCGCCGGTGTAGCCGAACTCGTACTCGTTGAAGTTCGTGCTGCGTTCTTCGGCGCCCAGCTTGCCCATCACCGCGCGCGGCTCCTTCACGTCGTCGGTGAAGGGCACGATCGTCAGGAAGTTGGGCTGCGGCTCGGAGACGATGCGCCGGATCTGTGGATCGTCCAGGTCGTGGCCTCGCAGCCAGTAGTCGATCGCGTACGAGGCCCGGCGTCCCTCGCCGATCGCCTCGACCACGGTGGTCGCCCCGGCGCGCACGTCCCCTGAGGCGAAGACCCGCGGCACGCCGGTGCGGAAGATGTCCTCCTCGCTGACCAGGGTCTCCCGCCGGCTCACCTCCAGCTGGCTGCGGATCTCATCGGGCTCGCTCTCGATCCAGGCCAGGTCAGGTCCCTGCCCGATGGCGCCCAGCACCGTGTCGCACTCCACCACGAACTCGGTGCCGGGCATCGGCTCAGGGCGGCGGCGGCCCTTCTCATCGGGCGTGCCCAGCTTCATGCGCTGGAACTCGACGCCGGTGACCTTGTTCCTGGCATCGGTCATGATGCGGACGGGTGCGGCCTGGAAGATGACTCGCGCACCCTCCTCGATCGCCTCGTGCACCTCGTCCTGGGACGGCATGTCCTTCAGGTCGCGGCGGTAGACGATGGTCACCTCGGCGGCGCCCTGGCGCAGGCTGGTGCGGGTGCAGTCGATGGCGGTGAACCCGCCACCGATGACCACCACCCGCGCGTCCCTGAGCGCGGGAATCGGCAGGCCGCGGGTGCTGTTGTAGAGGTTCTCCAGGGCGTTCACGACGCCGTCGGCGTCCTCGCCGGGGATCCCGAGCTCGTTGCTCTTGTAGCAGCCGGTCCCGATGTAGACGGCGTCGTAGCCCTGCTCCAGCAGGTCGGCCAGGTGGAAGTCGCGGCCGAGGCGCATGTTCGGCTTGAAGGTGGCACCCAGCTCCCAGACGTGGTCCAGCTCGCGGTCCATCCAGGCCTTCGGCAGCCGGTAGCCGGGGATCCCGTAGCGCAGCATGCCGCCCTGCTCCGGATCGGCCTCGAGGACGTCGCAGTGGTGCCCGCGCAGCTGGAGGTAGTAGGCGGCCGACATGCCGGCCGGCCCGGCGCCGATGACCGCCACCCGGCGGCCGGTGTCCGGCTCCTTGGGCCACGGGATGGGGGCCGGCGCGTCGACCTCGAGCACGCGGTCGGCGCAGTAGCGGTGGCTGTCGCGAATGGCGATCGCGGTGTCCACCTCCTCGCGCCGGCAGTGCGTCTCGCATGGCGCCGGGCAGACGCGGCCGAGGATGGCCGGGAAGGGAAGCGAACGCTTCAGGATCCGCGTCGCCTCCTCCCAGTTGCCGAGCGTGTTCTGCTTCAGGTAGCCGGGGATGTCGACCCGGGTGGGGCATTTGAACTGGCACGGCGGCAGGCAGTAGGCGTCGTGGTCGGAGAAGATCAGCTCAAGCACCATGCGGCGGTTCTCGACCAGGCGCTCCGAGTGGGTGGTGATGACCATCCCCTCGGCGATCTGGGTCCCGCACGAGATCGGCGTGCCCTCGACACCCTCGACCTCGACCACGCAGATCCGGCACGCCCCGTAGGGCGCCAGCTTCGGCTCGTAGCAGAGGGTCGGCACCTCGATGCCCAGCACGCGGCAGGCCTGGAGGATGGTCTGGCCCTCCTCCACCTGCACCTGCTGCCCGTTGATGGTGACGCTCATGCGGCGGGTGCCGGGCACCATCGGCCAGATGGGCGCGTAATCCTCAGGGCGCAGGGTGCCCCGGCCGTTGCCGTTGGTGGCGAAGCTCATTGCCGTCTCATCCTACCGGTCCGCCGCGGCGGCCGGCTCGAGGCCCTGGAGCGGCACCCGCAGCGGTGGCAGGGTGGCGGTGGTGCACGCCCCGGCCAGGCACTCGCCGCGCTCCGCGTGGGCGCGGTACTCGTCGGGGAAGCGGTCGAGGGTGGTCAGCATCGGGCCGGGCGCGCGGGCCTCCAGCCGGCAGAGGGCGGTGTCGGCCACCTTGCGCGACAGCGCGCGAAGCAGGTTGAAGTCGTCGGGTCGCGGCGTGGCGCCAAGAATCCGGTCGAGCGTCTCGACCAGCCGCTTGGTGCCGATCCGGCAGGGGACCGCCTTGCCGCACGACTCCCTGCTCGACCAGTCGAGGAAGAAGCGCGCGGTGTCGACCATGCAGGTGGTGGTATCGGCCACGAGGAAGGCGCCTAGACCGATGCCCGCGCCGGCGGCGTGCAGCGGCTCGTAGTCGTACGGGGTGTCCAGCTCGGAGGCAGATAGCGCGCCGCCTCCGGCGCCACCCACGAAGACGGCCTTGAGGGTGCCGGTGGCACCACCGGCCATGGCCACGATCTCGCCCAGCGGCGTGCCGAGCGCGACCTCGAGCAGTCCTGGCTCCGCAACTTTGCCGAAGATGCTCACCAGCCGGGTGCCCCTGCTCTTCGCCAGGCCGACAGTGCCAAAGGCCTCGGCGGAATTGATAACGATCCAGGCCGCGTGCGCCAGCGTCTCAGCGTTCTGCACCGTGGTCGGCGCGTCGCGGAGGCCGGACTCGGTCGGATAGGGTGGGCGGATGACCGGCATGCCACGGTCGCCCTCGAGCGCGGCGATCAGCGCCGTCTCCTCGCCAGCCACCAGCGCGCCGGACCCCTCCCACACGCTCAGCTGGCAGCTGAAGTCGGTGCCCAGCACCAGGTACCCCGCCAGGTGCGCGGCCTCGGCCTCGGCCGTCGCGGCCCGCAGCCGCTCGATGGCGGTCGTCCAGTCGCGGCGCACCGCCAGGATTGCCTCGGAGGCGCCGGTGGCGAAGGCGGCGATCAGCAGCCCCTCGAGGACGAGGTGCGGGTTGCCCTCGGCGAGCGCTCGGTCGCCCAGGGCGGTCGGGTCGGCGCCCATCAGGTTGGCGACCACCACCTTGCCCGTCGCGTCGCCAGAGCGAGCCGCACGCCACTTGTCGGCGGTCGGGTAGCCGCCACCGCCGCGGCCGCGGAGGCCGGCGCGCTCGATCTCGGCGATCACGCCCTCCGGGCCAAGCTGCTCGACGGCGCGGGTGAGGCCGGCGTAGCCGCCGTGCTCGCGGTACGAGGCAAGGCTGCCCGGATCCACGCGACCGATATCGGCCAGCAGGCGGGGCTCACCGCCGTCGAGGATGTGGATCTGGGGCGACAGGCCCGCCGCCCCATTGCTGCTCACCGGCTCAGCTCGCCCGTCCGGCGCGCACCGTCGCGCGCACATCGGCGCGCCGCCGCTCGTGCACGAGGTGGCGCGCCTGCTCGCCGGTGAGCGGGCCGTAGACGAGGGTGTCGAGCCGAATTGCCGGCGCGAGCGCACCCGCCCCGACGTCGTCCGCGGTCTCGAGCGTGAAGGCGCCATCGTCGGTCGACTCGCGCGGGCCGATCCCGAGCTCCGCCGAGAGCTCCTTGAGCAGCGCGTCGCCGCCGGCGAAGCGACAGGCGGCGCAGCTGCACACGGTGATGACGTGGCCCTCGGCCGGCAGCAGCCGGAAGCCACCGAGGCCCGCGGCGCCGAAGACCTGGGCCCAGTGGATGGTCATCCGGTCGCTGACGACGCGCAGCGCCCGTTCGGGCAGGTAGCCGTATCGCTCCTGGACGGCGGTGAAGATCGCGACCAGCGACTCCGGCCTCCCGCCGTAGCCGTCGACCACGCCGCGGACCCACGGCTCGTCGATCGCCTCGTCCCAGCGCGCGAGGTTGCGCATCGGCCGTGCGGGAAGGCCTGCCCGGCGGTGGGCGTTGGGGTCGGTGCGCTCGTCGTAGATCTCGGGCATGCCGTAGCGGATCCGGTTCCCCTGCGAGTCGAAGCCGCTCATGTCGATCGCCTCGACCGGGCAAACCTGCGCGCACTGGAAGCAGACCTCGCACTTGTGCTCGCCGAACGGGTCGTAGATCAGGTCGAGCCGGCCGCGCCAGCGCTCCGACATCTGCGGCCGCTCCTCGGGGTATTGGCGCGTGACCTTCGGAGCGAAGAGGTTGCGGAAGGTGGTCGCCATGCCCTTGAAGATGCCGCCGCCGGGAATGGCCATCGGTCTATTGCACCCCCGACAGGTTGAAGACGACGACCGCCACGCCGGTCACCAGCAGGTTCAGCAGCGCGACCGGCAGGAGCACCTTCCAGGCCAGGCCCATGAGCTGGTCGACGCGCACCCGCGGCAGGGTGGCGCGCATCCAGACCGCCACGAAGACGAAAAGATACGTCTTGAGGAAGAACCAGAAGAGGCCGTACAGGGTGCCGATGAACCCCTCCAGCTGCGCCGGGAATGGCCACGGCGCCAGCCAGCCGCCGAAGAAGAGGGTGACCGTGATCGCGCTCATGATGAAGAGCGACACGTACTCGGCGAAGAAGAAGAACCCGAAGCGCATGCCGGAGTACTCGGTCGCGAAGCCGGCCACGATCTCCGAGTCGGCCTCGACCATGTCGAACGGCGTCCGGTTGATCTCCGCGGTGGCGGCGATGAAGAAGATCGGGAAGCCGACCAGCTGCCAGATCACCGCCCACCCGTGCTGCAGCTGCCACTCGATGATCTGGGTGAAGCTCAGGCTGCCGGTCAGCACCACCACGCCCACGATCGAGAGGGTGAGCGGGATCTCGTAAGAGACCATCTGCGCCGCGCTGCGCAGGCCGCCGAGCAGCGAGTACTTGTTGTAGCTCGCCCAGCCGGCGACCAGCAGGCCCACCACCGAGAGCCCCAGGATCGCGAAGAAGTAGACGACGCTGATGCTCGACTCGAAGGCGACCAGGCCGGGCGCGAACGGGATCACCAGCATGCTCATCGCCGCCGCCATGAAGACCATCCAGGGGGCCAGGGTGAAGGTCGGCCGATCGACCAGGTCCGGCGTGACGTCCTCCTTGGCGAGCACCTTGAAGCCGTGGATCGTGCTCTGGAACATGCCCTTCGGGCCGACCCGGTTGGGGCCGTAGCGAAGCTGCATCAGGGCGATCACCTTCAGCTCCATCTGGATGATGATGAAGGCGGTCGGGATGGTGAGCAGCAGGAGCAGCGTGGTGGCCACCACGAAGCGGGCGATGCCGAGGACGAGGTCCCAGTCCATCTACTTGTCCACGCCGCCCATGATCGGGTCCAGGCTGGCCATGATCGCCATCGTGTCGGCGATCAGGTGGCCGGGCATCAGCACCGGCATCACCTGCAGGCTGATGAAGGACGGGTCGCGCATCCGGAACCGATACGGGTTGGGGCCGCCGTCGCTGATTGCGTAGACGCTGTACAGGCCGCGCGGCGACTCGACCGCCCCGAAGGCGCGGCCGGGCTTGGGCCGAATGATGCCGGGCACCTGGGCCTGAACCGGGCCGTGCGGCATCTGGTCAACGATCTGGTCGATCAGGTGCAGGCTCTGCTTGATCTCGGCAATGCGCTGCAGGTAGCGGGCGTACACGTCGCCGGCGCTGTGGGTGATCACCTCGAACTCGAGCTCGTGGTAGATCGAGTAGGGATGCGCCTTGCGCACGTCGAACGGCACGCCCGAGGCGCGGAGGTTCGGCCCTGACACGCCGAGCGCGATCGCGCGCTCCCCGGACAGGACGCCCATCCCCTTCGTGCGGGCGGTGAAGATCTCGTTCTCGGTGATCAGCGCCTCGTTGTCGCCGATCGAGCGGCCCACGTTCGAGCGCCAGCTCGAGAGGCGGCTGATGAACTCGTCGCTGACGTCCCAGTTGACGCCACCGACCCGGAAGAAGTTGAAGAGCATCCGCTGCCCGCTGATGGCGGAGAGCAGCTCCACGGTCTCGTCGCGGTTGATGAAGCCGTACAGGATCGGTGTCAGGCCGCCCATGTCGAGCGCCAGGAAGCCCATCATCAGGCCGTGGCTGAAGACCCGGTTCAGCTCCACCACCAGGGCGCGGATGTACTCGGCGCGCTTTGGCGCGCGGATGCCGTAGAGCTTCTCGAAGGCGATCGCCGGCGCGTGCTCGTTGTGCATCGAGGACAGGTAGTCCATCGGGTCGACGTAGGTCAGCACCGTGGTGTAGGTCGCGTTCTCGCACAGCTTCTCGATGCCGCGGTGCAGGTAGCCGAGCACCGGGTCGAGGTCGACCACGACCTCGCCACGGACCTTGACCACCAGCCGCATGACGCCGTGGGTCGAGGGGTGCTGCGGGCCCATGTTGACGAGCATCTCGCCCTCGTCGAGGGTATAGATCTCTGCCTCGCGCTCGGTCTGCGGCGGGCGGTCCGGGATGCCGACCGTGTCGAAGCCGGCGTACTCGTCGCCGGGGCGCGGCGGAAGGTCGACGCCCAGGGCGGCGTGCAGTCGCGCCTCCTCCGCGCGATCGAGCTCGATCGGGTCCGGGACGCGGGTCTCCGGATCGACGGCGGTCATCGCGGCCGGCTCTTGTCCGCGTCGGTCTCGTCAGCCTCGATCTCGGCCGCCTCGGGGCCGGGGGCCATCGCGCTCGTCCCGAGCGGGAGGATCGGGTCGATCGAGTGGGCGACCTCCTCGCTGAAGCGGGACAGGTCCCAGGTCTCCGGGCGCTCGAGCGGGTTGACGCCCGCCGCCGAGGAGTCGGCGGCGTCATCGGGCAGGAGGAAGTCCCTGCGCTGCGGGAAGCTGCGGTAGTCGGGCGACATGTAGATCCGCCGCAGGTCGCGGTTCCCGTCGAAGATGATGCCCATCATGTCGAACATCTCGCGCTCGTGGAACATGGCGCCCTCCCACAGCCCGGTGATGCTCGGCAGGTGCGGGCTGGATCGGTCCACGCGGGCGCGAACGCGCAGCCAGGCGGGATGCAGGTCCGAGTAGAGGTGGTACACGACCTCGAAGTGCTCGCCGACGCCATAGTCGGCGGCGGCGGCATCCGCCAGGTACCAGAAGTGAAGCTCGGGATCGTCGCGCAGCCGGCTCAGCACCTCGACGCTGCGCGCGCCGTCGATCTGCACCTCGACCGTGTCCTCATCGGTCCAGAGGGTGCCGGCCAGCTCGGGAAAGCGGTCGGTGAGCGCGCGAACCAGCGCCCCGGCAACCGCGGGGGCGGTCAGCGCACGTCTCCTTCCCAGGCGAGACGCTGGGGACCCCGGTCGACGTAGGTCGTCCACTGGCCGCGCCGCTGCTTGACCAGCTCCTGGAGCTTGAGGAGACCGTAGATGAGGCCCTCTGGCCGCGGCGGGCAGCCCGGCACGTAGACATCCACCGGCATCACCCGATCCACGCCCTGGACGACGCTGTACGAGCGCTTGAATCGGCCGCCGCTGGTGGTGCATGTGCCCATCGCGACGCACCACTTCGGCTCGGGCATCTGCTCCCAGAGCCGGACCAGCGGCCCGGCCATCTTGGTGGTCAGCGTCCCGGCCACGATCAGCACGTCGGCCTGCCGTGGGCTGGCGCGGAAGGGGAACATCCCGAAGCGGTCGATGTCGTTCATGCTGGTTGCCGAGCTCATCATCTCGATCGCGCAGCAGCTCAGGCCGGAGAGGAGCGGCCACAGCGAGTTGGCGCGGATCAGGTCGAGCAGCCAGTCCGCACGGGTGGGGATCACCTCGAGCAGGCCGTGGAAGCCGCCCTTCGGGTGCTCCTCCATGCCGAACTCGCGGAGCAGCGCGTCGCCGGTTGCCTGGTCGGGGATGATGATCGGCGCGCTGGTCTCGGTCGGGACGAGCGCGCGCTCGGACCCGCTATCCCTCGTCAGGATCGCTCCGGGATCCTTGTGTCCGGGTTCCTTCAGCGCGGGCCGCTGCTTTCCCGGGTCCTGCTTTCCCGGGTCCTGCTCTCCCGGGTCCTGCTTTCCGGGTGTCGTCACTGCCATCGCAGGTCTCCCTTCCGCCAGGCGTACAGCTCCCCGAACATCAGGATCGCCAGGAAGAGGCCGATCGCCACGATCCCTGGAACCTCCACCGTGCGCACCGTGATCGCCCACAGGTAGACGAAGATGATCTCGACGTCGAAGGCGACGAAGAGCAGCGCGTAGAGGTAGAAGGCCAGCCCGAACCGCGACCAGGTGTCGCCGATGGTGTCGATCCCCGACTCGTACGGCAATCCCTTCTGCGGGCGCCGTCGCCGATGGGTGATGAGCCATGAGAAGAGGATGGTGCCGAAGACGAACGTCGTCGCGGCGAACCCGAATCCGAGGACGTAGATCAGGCCGGTCTGATCCATGTCAGCTCCGATCTGTGCTCCGATGTGCTCGCTGGGTTGGCTGGTAATTTCTGCTGCTCGCAGCGCATGGATCGGTCGTGACCGTACGCGCGGGTCGATTGGTTGCCGTTTACGAGCGGTCCGCGCCGAGGCGCATCCCGCTCCCGATCAGTCTAGCAGTACCGTCTGGCCACGTCGGGATGCGCACCCCGCGAGGTGGTTGCTCGCCGACCGTGAACAGCCGGTGATCGTATCGGCCATGCGTAACGCTGAGTTCGCGCGGCGCCCGCCCGGTAGGTGCGAGTGTTGCCGGAGCGTTCCGCGGGTTGACCCATATCGGCCAGGGCCCCGGTGGGTGCCCATCAACTTGAGTGTCGCCCGCGGG
>DASWIE010000045.1:0-27699 GCA_036397815.1 Candidatus Limnocylindria bacterium | reverse complement strand
GGATCGAGGGCGCGCCGAGCCTGCGGGACGCGCTGCGCATCGCGTCGTCGTTATCGCCCCTACGCACCGAATGACCGGGATACCGCTACTGGCGGTAAGCGGTAACGAGCGCTAGCCGAACTCGGGTTCGTCGACCGCCATACGCGGCGCGTCGCCGCGGCGCCGCACGGTGGCGAGCAGCAGGCCGGCCAGGATCGTCGCGGCCCCCAGCAGCTGAACCGCGGATGGCGCCTCCCCCAGGATGACCATGGCGAGCAGCACCGAGCCGATCGGCTGCAGGGTCAGCACCACGCTCGTCAGCGCGGCCGGCAGGCGCGGCAGCGAGATGCTGATCAGCAGCCAGCCCACCACTTGAGACGAGAGCGCCAGCGCCAGGAGCCAGCCATGCGATGGCCAGGTCGGGACGATGTCGATCTCGCCCAGCGGAAGGCCGATCAGGACCGATGCGACCGCCGCCGCCAGGGTCGCGTCGAAAAGCGGGCCTGCCGGCCGACGCAGGTCCGCGTTGCCACGCCGGAGAACGAGCAGGAACCCCGCGTAGGCGAGCCCGGTGCCCACCCCCAGCACGACCCCCATCGCCGGATCCCGGCCGTAGGCACCTGAACCGATGACGCCCGAGATCAGCACCACGCCAAGCACCACCACCGGCAGGGCCAGCAGGGTGCGGCCCGGTGGCCTCTCGCCCAGGATCAGCCAGGCCAGGACCGCCACGATCACGACCTGGGTGTTGCCCAGCACCGTGGCCAACCCTGCACCCACGAGGTTGATGGTGTGGTGCCACGCCACCAGGTCGATGGCGAAGAAGACGCCCGCCAGCAGCGCCAGCCAGCGCTGGCCGGCTGGCCGCGGGCCGTAGGCGCGGCGCTCGGCCAGCGCCAGCAGGCCAAGGAACGGCAGGGCATACGCGCAGCGGAAGAGCGCGGCCGTGGAGGGCTCCACGTCGGCCAGCCTCACCAGGATGCCGCTGAACGCGATGCTCAGCGCACCGAGCACGGCGGCCAGGATCGGGCGCTCGGCGAGCCCCACCAGGGGGTTGCCGATGAGCGTCTGGCGCGGGCCGGGGGTCACCGGCGCAGCGTAGCGGAGGGGCGCGGCAGGTGCCGGAACGGGCTTGCCGTCTGGCGCCCCGCGCCCGAAACTGCCCGTGTGGCCGTGACCGAGCTTCCAACCGGGACCGTCACCTTCCTGTTCACCGACATCGAGGGCTCCACGCGCCTTGCGCAGGCGCTCGGCGCCGGCTGGCCGCCGCTCCTGGAGCGCCACCGCGAGATCGCCCGCGCGGCGTGGGCCGCGCATGGCGGCACCGAGATCGTGACGGAGGGCGACTCGTTCTTCGTCGTCTTTCAACGCCCCGCCGATGCGGTCGCTGCAGCAGTTGCGGCCCAGCGCGGCCTGGCCGCGGAGTCGTGGCCGCAGGACGCCGCGGTCCGCGTGCGCATGGGGATGCACACCGGCGAGGGGCTGATCAGCGGCGGCTCATATGTCGGGCTGGACGTGCACCGCGCCGCCCGCATCGCCGGCGCCGGCCACGGCGGCCAGGTGCTGATCTCCGGCTCCACCAGCGCCCTTGTCGAGGGGGCGCTGCCCGACGGGGTGAGCCTGCGCGAGATGGGGGAGCATCGGCTCAAGGATCTCTCGAGGCCGGAGCGGCTCTGGGGCCTCGCGATCGAGGGTCTGGCGAGCGACTTTCCGCCGCTCGGCACCCTGAACGCCGTCCCCAACAACCTGCCGACGCAGCTCACCTCGTTCCTCGGTCGCGAGCGGGAGATCGCTGAGGCTCGCCAGCTGCTCATCGACGGGCGGCTGCTCACCCTGACCGGACCGGGTGGCACGGGCAAGACGCGTCTTTCCCTGCAGATCGCGGCCGACGCGACCGACCGCTTCCCCGACGGGATCTATTTCGTGCCGCTCGGCACCATCGGGCAGGCGGACCTGGTGCTGCCGACCATCGGCCAGGCGGTCGGCCTGGTGGACCCCGGCGTCGAGCCGCTGCAGCGGCTGGCCGAGCACATCGGCGACCGATGCTTCCTCCTGGTCCTCGACAACTTCGAGCAGGTGAGCGACGCGGCGCCCGGGATCGCCGAGCTGCTGCTCCGCGCACCGCGCATCTCGGCGTTGGTCACCAGCCGAAGCCCGTTGCGTGTCTACGGCGAGCGCGAGTACCCGGTGCCGCCCCTCGGCGTCCCGGACCCCGCGCACCTGCCCGAACTCGAGCAGTTCTCCGCCTTTGAATCGGTCGCCCTCTTCGTCGAGCGGGCCATGGCGGTGCGCCCCGACTTCGCAGTCACCAGCGCCAACGCGCCGGCGGTGGCCGAGATCTGCGTGCGTCTCGACGGGCTGCCGCTGGCGATCGAGCTCGCCGCGGCTCGTATTCGCGTCCTCAGCCCGCAGGCGATCATGGAGCGCCTCGGAGACCGACTGGCGCTCCTCTCCAGTGGATCGCGTGACGTGCCGGAGCGACAGCAGACGTTGCGCGGTGCCATCGCCTGGAGCCACGACCTGCTGGAGGAGGAGGACCGGCGTGTCTTCGCCCGCTTCGCGGCGTTCGCCGGCGGGGCGATGCTGGATGCGATCAAGGACGTGGTGTTCGACCCCGGCGAGCGAGCCGATGCCCTTGACGCGATCGCATCGCTGGTCGACAAGAGCCTCGTCCGGCAGGAGACGCAGGAGGACGGCGAGCCTCGCTTCCGCATGCTCGAGACGATTCGGGAGTATGCCCTCGAGCAGCTCGAGGCCCGCGGCGAGGGAGAGACGCTGCACCAACGCCACGCCGCCTGGGTGCTGGCGCTGGTGGATCGGAACGCCGGCTTGGTGTTTGGGGCCGAACAGCGCGCGGCCCTCGACCGGTTCGAGCGCGAGCACGACAACATCCGGGCGGCCCTCGCCTGGTCAATGGCGGGCGGGCACTCCGAGATGGCGATGCGCATCTTCGCCGCCAGCTGGCGCTTCTGGCAGATGCGTGGCTACCTGCCGGAGGCGCGAGAGCAGGCGGAGCGCGTGCTGTCCCACGCAAGCGAGGAGGTGGCCCCCGATATCCGTGCCGCCGCACTGGAGGCCGCCGGCGGGATCGCCTACTGGCAGGCGGACATGGTCCCCTCGCGGGCCTGGTACCGCGAGGCACTGGCCCTCGCCCGCGCGTCCGGCGACGAGGCGCGGATTGCAAACGCCCTGTACAACCTCAGCTTCACGTTCACCCTGATCTCGGAGGAGCAGGAGCAGGCCCGCGCGAACGCTGCCGAGGCGGTCGAGATCTACCGCCGCATCGGCGATGAGGCCGGAATCGGCCGCTCGCTGTGGGGCCTCGCCAATGCCTATTACTTCTTTGGCGACTTCGCAATGGGGATCCCGGTGGCCCAGGAGGCGCTCGAGATCTTTCTTCGGACCGGCGATCGATTCATGACCGCCTGGGCGCAATACATGCTCGCCCTGTTCAATCTGCAGGTCGACCGCAGCACCGTGCGTCAGCTCCTGGAGGCCACGCTGCCGCTCTTTGCGGAGACGGACGACAAGTCCGGCTACGCGCTCCTGTTCGACGGCTTTGCGACACTCGAATGGGCCGAGGGTGACGTACGGCGGGCGATGGTCCTGTCCGGCTATGCGGCCGCCACGGAACGAAGCGCCGGAACCGGCCTCGCCAAGCTGAACCGCGAGTTCGCCGGCTTCTTCCCCGAGACCCTGACCAGCGACCCCGAACTGGCCGAGGCGTATGCGGAGGGCCAACGCCTGACCCTGGAAGGGGCGACCGATCTGGCGCTGCACCGGGACGAGCCGCCGCCCGGCAACGGCTAGGCCGGCGCGGCCAGGTCCCGGCGGGGAAAGACGATCAGCGCGAAGACCACCGGCACGATCACCGCCACGCCGAGGATCAGGAAGTCGAGCGGATCGGCGTTGCCCTCCAGGATCTCGCCCGGCTGAAAATGGTGGAAGAGCGAGTACTCCTGGCTCCAGGCGACATCGGTCCAGAGCGAGCCCAGGATCTCCAGGAAGTAGTTGACGAGCAGGAACGCCATGCTCAGCCCCAGGGCGGGCGCATGGCGGTCGAAGGAGACCGATGCCGCGAGGCCAAAGGCGGCAAAGGCGCACCACAGCAACAGGCCGTTGGCCAGCACCAGTGGCATGGCGCCCACGTCGAGCTCATCGGTCAGGCCCTGGATCGCGATGCCGGCCACCTGCCCGCCGAGGAGAGCGATCATGACAAGGGTCAGCAAGATGAGGCTGGCGACCGCCAGCGTGACGTACAGCCTGACCCGCGAGATCGGTCGGGCCAGGAGCACCTCGAGCGTGCCCTTCTCGCGCTCACCGGCGACGGCCCCGGTTGTTGAGCCCACGGCGAAGATGCCCAGGAAGGCGATCGCCAGCGGATGCTGCAGGCCGAGCGTCAGCGCGCCGGGCAGCGAGAAGAGGCTGCCCGAGCCGAAGTTCATCAGGTTCTCGGGGATGATGCCGGAGTCGACCAGGTCGCGGAACGCCTCGGAGAACTGCGCGTAGACGATCGGGATCAGGAGGCCCCAGCCGAAGGCGGCTACGAGCACCGCTGCCAGGCGAATCCTGTTCCAGCGCAGCGTCTGCCGCAGGAGGCGCAGGTTCATCGCCGCACCTCCTCAGCGGGCTCATCCTCCGCGTAGTACTCGAGGAACGCGTCCTCGAGACGCGCCGGCTCGATCGTCAGGTCGACGAGCGCGGGCGACGCCACGGCGCGCACGAATGGCGCGACCTCGCCGAGCAGGGTGGCGCTGATCCGGTCGCCCTCGACCTTCACGTCGGCCAGGCCTGGCACGCTGGAGAGGTCCGGGGGACCGCCGCGCCAGCGCAGCTGGATTTGCCGCTTCCTCCTGGCCAGCAGCTCGTCGACGTCCTGCAGGGCCATCAGGTGGCCGGCTCGGATGATCGCGACCCGGTCGCAGATGCGCTCCACCTCGGAGAGGATGTGGCTGGAGAGGAAGACGGTGCGGCCGGCCGCCCGCAGGTCGTCCATCAGCCGGTAGAAGGCCTGCTGCATGAGCGGGTCGAGCCCTTCGGTCGGCTCGTCGAGGACCGCCAGCTCGGGATCATGCTGCAGCGCCTGGATGACGCCGATCTTCTGCCGCATCCCGCGCGAGTAGTCGCGCACCCTGCGGCGCAGGACCGATGGGGGCATCTGCAGCCGCTCACACAGCTCCTCGCGACGCACCGGCTTTGCGCCCTGCAGGTCGGACAGGTAGTCGAGCGCCGCCTCCCCGCTCAGCGAGTCGTAGAGCGCGATCCCGCCGGGCAGGTAGCCGGTCCGCCGCCGAATCTCGACCGAGTCGGCCACGATGTCCAGGCCCAGCACCCGGGCCGATCCCGTAGTCGGGTGCAGGAAGCCGAGCAGCGTCCGGATGAGGGTCGACTTGCCGGCCCCGTTCGGGCCCAGGAAGCCGAAGATCTCGCCGTGGTCGACGTCGAGGGTCAGCTCCTCCAGCGCCCGCACGGAGCCGTAGTGCTTGGTCAGCCGGTCAGTGCGAATGGCGGGTGGGCGAGGCTCGGACTGCATGGTGCGCAATCTACCCTCTGCGGCCATCGTCAGGAACGCCTGGCGATCCTAACGGCCAAGTTGCGGCCGTTGCCTCTGTCTGGATGGCCGCCAGGATCGCCTCGCGATCGAAGCAGCCAGGGAGCGCGCTGAACTTGGCCGTTACGATCCGCTGGCGATCACGAACCGGTCAGCAGCACCTCGGGGGGCCCACTCAATGCAGCTCCAGCCCGGCGAGTGCTGCCGCGAAGGCGGGGAACGTGGCGTCTCGTAGGACGAAGCGGACGAGCTCGATCCCGGTCTCGCCGGCCAGGTGGGTAGTCACCGTCTCCAGCGCGACCCGGGCGCCCTCCTCCATCGGATAGCCGTAGATCCCCAGGCTGATGGCCGGGAATGCGACGCTTGTGGCGCCGAGCTCGTCGGCCAGGGCCAGGCATGATCGGTAGGCGCTCGCCAGCAGCTCCGCCTCTCCGTGGCCGCCGCCGCGCCAGATCGGCCCGACGGCGTGCAGCACCCATTGCGCCGGCAGCCGGTGCCCGGCGGTGTGAACCGCCGTGCCGGTGGGCGTGCCGTCGGGGTAGCGAGCGCGGAGCTCGTCCAGCAGTGCTGGACCTGCCGCGGCGTGAATCGCACCGTCCACTCCCCCGCCGCCGCGCAGGGCGGCGTTCGCTGCGTTGGCGACTGCGTCAACGCGTTCGTGGGTGATGTCGCCGATCTCGAGCTGCAATCGACGCGCGCCGACGTCGATCGCGGCGCTCATCGGTCCAGCCAGCGCCGAAGCCGCGGGCGCCTGAGCTCCGTCCACTTGCCGGGGAAGGCCTCGCGCACCTGGGTCGCCGCCTCAGCCTCGCGCTCGAAGAGCCGGCCGGCGGCGAACGCCATTCGCGAGTCTGCCGGATGGTTGGTCACACCGTCGCGCAGCTCACGGAGCAGGCCGGTCGTGTCCTGGTGGTCCCCGAGCAGCTGCTGCAGGTCCGCGAGCCGCCGCGCGAACCTGGCGGCGGCGCGGCCACGGCGCCTGCCCATGAACTGGCTCGCCGCCTCGGATGCGTATCGCGCCCGCTTGGCCAGGATCCGCGCACGGTGCAGCTCGGTGTCGGCCGGGGCTCCCGCGTCGCGAGCGAGGGCGCGGGCCAGCGGATCGGCCTGGCGCGCCAGGCGACGCCAGGCTGCGGTGACCAGCGGTGACAGGACGTCTCGCGCGTCGCCGCGCGCCAGCGGGCCGAGCTGAGGTTCGCGCGCGGCAGCCACGACCCGGGCTACGAGCGCCGCATGGTCCGGAGACCCGAGCGACTCGATGAGCGCCCATCGCGCGACGTCGCGCAGCCCGCGCAGGTCCGCGGTCATGGGCGCCAGGTCACCCGCCAGGTCTGCGCCACGAGTGTCGAATCGCTCGACCAGGACATCGAGGTCACGGACCGCGCCCAGCGAGGCGGCCAGCGGCCGCAGCGCGGAGGATTGCTCATTGGCCCAGTCAGCGTTGAGCAGGGGCCGAAACGTGCGGAGGTCGCTTCGCAGCCTGCGGACGGCGACACGCATCTGGTGCACGGCCTCCACGTCGCCGCCGCGAACGCCGGCCTCGTTGGCGAGGAGCCGCGTCAGCCCATCGGCAAGGACGGCCCGGATCGCTTCGGCAGCGGGACGCCGTGCCGGAGGCAGTCGCGACGCGAGGCGCACCAGAGAGGCCATCGGTCGCGGATCTTATCCCGCGGCATCGAGCCCGTCGATAGTCCCTTATCGGTCGTCAGCCCCTATCGGTCCACCCGAACGGCGCGCAGCACGTTGCGCAGGCTGAGACGCTGCCCGTAGAGGAGGACGCCGGCGGAGTAGATGCGCGCAGCCACCCACAGCGCAAGGGCCAGCGCGACCGCCGTCAGGCCGGCGGCGAGCAGGATCTCCCATGGCTCCACGCTGCCCAGCAGCAGTCGAGCCGGCATCAGGTACGGCGTGAAGAAGGGCACCAGCGACAGGAGGCGCACCCACTCGGCGTCCGGCGCGTTCAGCCCGGCTATCGACGCGAAGTAGCCGATCATGCCGACCACCACCATCGGCCCAACCACCTGCTGGACGTCCTCCAGCCGGCTCGCGGTGGAGCCGAGAGCGGCGTAGAGCAGCGCGTAGAGCAGGAAGCCACCGGCGAAGAAGACGGCGAACGTGAGCAGCACGGCCAGGTCGACGCCCTGCAGCGCTGGATCCGCGGGGGCGCTACCGAGCAGGCGCTCACCGATCACGCCTTGCGCCAGCAGGCCGACCAGGGCGGCGGCCACCACGACCGCGTACTGCGTCAGGCCCGCGGCGCCTGTGCCCAGTACCTTGCCGGCGAGAAGCTGCCGTGGTGAGGCCGCGGTGATGAGCAGCTCCATCACCCGGCTGCTCTTCTCCTCGGCCACGCTGGTGGCGACCCACTGGCCATAGGTCAGGACCGCCATGAAGGTCAGGACCGTCATGGCCAGGGCAACCAGGTAGCGAGGGCCGAAGTTCTCCTCCGGATCCTGGGCGTTCGGGTCGACCGGCGTCAGGTCGAAGGCGACCGGGGCAAAGAGCGCTCCCGCCTGCGACGGGTCGAGGCCGGCGCGAGCAAGGCGGTCGCCGATCGCCACCTGGCTGGCCGCGGACCGAACCCCCAGCAGCGCACGGCTGGCTGGGCTCTCCTCGCTCAGGTAGTCGAAGGTGAGCTCGCCGTCCGGCGCGCGCCCGATCGTGAGCAGCCCGTCGAGCTCCCCATCGCGCACTTGTCCGGCGGCGGCGTCCGGGTCGTCGACAGAACGGACCTCGAAGCCGCTGCCGTCCCCACCTCCCTCAGAGCCGATGGCGTTGAGCGCCAGCTCAAGGCTCTGCGCCGGATCCGTGTTGAGTCCCGCATCGGCCGCGTACACGCCGATCGTCGGCGCCCTTTCGTCGCCCAGCACCTGCCCGATCAGCGGAAGGCCCGCCAGCCCGAGCCCGATGACCGCCAGCACGGCGGTGATCACCACGAACGTGCGGGTGCGCACCCGTTGGAGGTACTCGCGACGCGCGACGTGCCAGGCATTGGGGAAGAGGTCGGTCATGGTTGCGGCAACTCAGCACCTGCTCGGCCGGCGGCGGCCAGGTGACGCTCCTCTTCGGCGGCGGCAGGCCGACCGACGTGCTCGATGAAGACCTCCTCTAATGACGGGTCGGCAATCTCGAAGCGCGTGACTCGCTCGCTGCGCTGCAGGGCGGCTCGCAGGATCTTCTCCGGATCGGTCCCCGCCGGCACGTGCAGCTCGATGAAGTCTTCGCGCCGCGCGGTGATGCTGACGCCGTCCAGGGCTTCGACCCACGCGCTGCCGTTGTCGTCGCCATCGGTCGCCAGCCGAACGACCTGGCGCCCCATTGCGCGCTTGACGTCCCGGACCTGGCCGCTGACCACGACCCGACCGCGGTCGATGATCGCGATCGATTCGCACAGCTCCTCGACCGTTTCCATCTGGTGGGTGCTGAAGATGAGCGTTTTGCCGCGGTCTCGCATCTCCAGGAACGCCTCCTTGAGGAGCTGAACGTTCACCGGGTCGAGGCCCGAGAAGGGCTCGTCCATGATCAGCACGTCCGGGTCATGCAGGATCGCCGCGATGAACTGGATCTTCTGCTGGTTGCCCTTCGAGAGCTCCTCGACCTTCCGGTCGCGGTACTCGGGAACGCGGAAGCGCTCCAGCCATTCCTCGACCTCGCGCGTGGCCTGCGCCTCCGGCACGCCGTAGAGCGCCGCGAAGAAGCGCAGCACATCGATCACCTTCATGCGTAGGTAGAGGCCGCGCTCCTCCGGCAGATAACCCCAGGTGTCGCGCCGGAGGGCGATGTTCGGCTTGCCCTGCCAGGTGACGCTCCCGCGGTCCGGCCGCAGGATGTCGAGCACGATCCGCATGCAGGTCGTCTTGCCGGCGCCGTTCGCCCCGAGCAGCCCGAAGATGCGACCCGGCTCCACGCTGAAGCTGATGCCGTCGAGCGCCACAACCTGACCGAACCGCTTCTGGAGGTTCTCGACGACCAGGCTCACGGGCGGCATGACCTCCGTCTGGACCGATGGGATGACTGTGTCAGGGTAGCCGACGCCATGGGAATCGCTGCCAGCGATCTATCGGCACCGATAGGCCTCGAGCGGCGGCGCCTGATCGGCTGCAGCGATCGAGGGGATCCACACACGACAATCCGGTGCGCATTGATCGCTGGCGGCGATATCCGAGCCTCGGGCAGAGGTCCCGAGCCTGCTAGACTTTGCCTCCCGAACCGCCTTCGCATCGCGCCGGCGGTTCGCGTGTGTGAACCCTCAGGAACGTCGCGCCATGAAGATCGCTGTACCACGCGAGACCGCCGATGGCGAGACCCGTGTGGCGCTCACCCCGCAGGCCGCCGCGCAGCTGATCGGCGACGGCGTCGAGGTGGTCGTCCAGCGGGGTGCCGGTGACGCGTCGTTCATCCCGGATGACGCCTACACCGAGGCGGGCTCGACGATCGCGTCCGACGTGCCGGCCCTCTACGGCCAGGCTGACGTCGTGGTGCGCGTCGGCCGGCCGACGGCGGAGGAGATCGAGATGCTGCGCCCTGGAAGCGTGCTGATCGGGACGCTGGGGACGCTCGCCAACCCGAAGCTTGCGGCAGAGCTGGCGAAGGCCGGGGTGACGGCGATCAGCATGGACGCGATCCCGCGCATCAGCCGGGCCCAGTCGATGGACACCCTCTCCAGCCAGGCGACGGTTGGCGGCTATAAGGCCGTCCTGCTCGCCGCCGAGCGGCTGCCGAAGTTCATGCCGCTGTTGACCACGGCGGCCGGGACCGTCCGCCCGGCGCGAGTGCTCGTCTTCGGCGCGGGAGTGGCGGGGCTGATGGCGATCGGCACCGCACGGCGGATGGGCGCGATCGTCCAGGCCACCGACGTCCGCCCGGTCGTCAAGGAGCAGGTCCAGAGCCTGGGCGCCAGCTTCCTGGAGGTCGAGATGACCGACGAGGAGAAGGCGGAAGCGGAGACCGCGGGCGGCTACGCGCGCGAACCGAGCGAGGACTACAAGCGCCGCCAGGCGGAGCTGATCGCGAGCAAGGTGGGCGAGGCGGACGCCGTCATCACGACGGCGCTGATCCCCGGAAGGCCCGCCCCGCGCCTCATCACCGAGGAGATGGTGAAGACGATGAAGCCGGGCTCGGTGATCGTCGACATGGCGGCCGAGATGGGCGGCAACTGCGAGCTGACCGAGCCGGGCAAGGAGGTCGTCAAGCACGGCGTCCGGATCATCGGCTTCACCAACCTGCCGGCCACCATGCCGGGCAGCGCCACCCAGATGTACGCCAAGAACATCCAGACCCTGCTCAAGCACCTGATCAAGGCAGGCAAGGTGGACCTGGACTGGACCGATGAGATCACCCGCGGCGCGACCATCACCCACGGTGGCAGGGTGGTGCACGAGGCGACCGCCAAGGCGCTCGGCATCGAGCCTGCGGAGCCCGCGAAGCCGGCGGGCGCATCGGTCCAGGAAGGGAAGGCGAAGTAGATGGAGCTGAGCGCCTTCGAGCTGGTCGCCGCCCTCTTCATCCTGGTCCTGGCCGCGTTCGTGGGCTACGAGGTCGTCTCCAAGGTGCCGACCATGCTGCACACGCCGCTGATGTCAGGCGCGAACGCCGTCCACGGCGTGATCGTGGTGGGAGCCATGTTCGTGGCCGCCAGCGCGGAGGGACCGCTGCGAATCATCCTCGCCCTGGTGGCCGTGATCCTGGGGACGATCAACGTGGTCGGCGGCTTCGTGGTCACCGACCGGATGCTCGACATGTTCAGGCGCCGGCCCCAGGGCGGCCCGGAGGGGAAAGGCTGATGCCCGAGGTCAGCGGCCTCGACATCGCCAGCTACGTCGTCTACCTGGTCGGCGCCGTCAGCTTCATCCTGGGCCTGAAGTTCCTGGCCTCGCCGACCACCGCGCGGCGCGGCAACCAGCTGGCAGCGGCGGGCATGGCGCTGGTCGTGCTCTGGGTCTTCGTCACCGACTTCCTGCTGGCCGGTGGTGGCCTGGGGCAGGCCTGGATCCTGGCGGTCGGCATCCCGATCGGTACCGTGGCGGGGGTGGTGGGCGCCCGGCGGGTGCCGATGACCGCCATGCCCCAGATGGTCGCCATCTTCAACGGCGCCGGCGGCGGGGCCGCCGCGCTGGTCGCCGTGGCCGAGTTCCTGCGCGACGCCCCGGCCACCACCAGCGAGCCGATCCTCGGCACGATCAACCAGGGTGCGCTCCTTCCCTTGCCGTTCATCATCGCCACGCTCCTGGGCGCGGTCATCGGCTCCGTCTCGCTGACCGGCTCGATCGTCGCCTTCGGCAAGCTGCAGGGGTTCATCGCCGGGCGGCCGGTCAAGTACCCGGGCAGCCAGGTGGTCACGGCCGTCCTCTTTCTGGCCCTCATCGGGCTGGGGGTCTACCTGGCAGCGGTCGCCAACAGCGTGCCGCTTTTCCTCCTCTTCTGCGCCATCGCGCTGGTGCTGGGCGTGCAGCTGGTGATGCCGATCGGTGGCGCCGACATGCCGGTCGTCGTCTCGCTGCTGAACAGCTACACCGGCATCGCGGTGGCGGCCACCGGGATCGTGCTGAACAACTACGCGCTCCTCATCGCCGGCACCCTGGTGGGCGCCTCGGGCGGCATCCTCACCCAGCTGATGTGCCGGGCCATGAACCGATCCCTCTTCAACGTGCTGTTCGCCGGCTTCGGCACCGGCGGCGGGACGATGGTGGCCGGCGCCGCCGGGGAGCAGACCGTGCGTGAGATCAGCGCCGACGACGCCGCGGTGCTGATGGCCTACGGCCGGAAGGTGATCATCGTGCCCGGCTATGGCATGGCGGTGGCCCAGGCCCAGCAGCCGGTGCGCGAGCTCATGGACCTTCTGCTCGAGAAGGGCGTGGACGTGCAGTTCGCCATCCACCCGGTCGCCGGGCGCATGCCGGGTCATATGAACGTGCTGCTCGCCGAGGCGAACGTGCCCTACGACCGGCTGCAGGAGATGGACGAGATCAACGACGACTTCGCCAACGCCTCGGTGGCGCTGGTGATCGGTGCCAACGACGTCACCAATCCGGCCGCCCGGACCGATACCGGCTCGCCGATCTACGGCATGCCGATCCTCAACGTCGACGCCGCGGAGAACGTCATCGTGCTGAAGCGGTCGATGGCGGCCGGCTTCGCCGGCATCGACAACCCGCTCTACGGCGACCCGAAGACCGCGATGCTCTTCGGCGACGCCAAGAAAAGCGTGGAGGACCTGGTGGCAGGGGTGAAGTCAGCCTAGCCCGATGACTCCGCTGTCTGACTGCATCCTGTGCCGAGGCGCGGAGGGCGACGAGGAGCTCGACGTGGTCGAGGTCTGGAGCGACGCGCTCTGGCGGTTCACCATGGCCAGGCACGGGCCGACGCTGGGCTTCGGCTACGTGGAGCCGATCCGCCACATCCCGTACCTCGCCGACCTGGACGGGGAGGAAGCCGCCACCTTCGGGCCGGTCATCGCGCGGACGAGCGCCGTGCTGCGCGAGGCGTCGGGCGCCCGACTGGTCTACGCCTTCGTGTATGGCGGCGGCGTGCCTCACCTGCACGTCCACCTGGCGCCGAACGTGCCGGACGGCGTCCTCAGCACGATGCTCATCAACGGTGAGGTCGAAACGCGCCGCCTGCCGAGCGGCGCGACCGAGATCATCAGCAAGGACCACCCGGACCTGCCCGACGAGCAGCTCGGCGCGGTGATCGAGCGGGCGCGCGAGTTGCTGGCGAGGTGAGCGAGCGCTGGGTCTGTCTCGATGTGGGGGAGACGCTCATCGACGAGACGCGGGTCTGGTCCATCTGGGCCGACATGTACGGCGTCCCGCGGCTCACCTTCTTCGCCGCGCTGGGGGCCGCCGTCGCGCGTGGCGGTGAGCACAGCGACGTGTTCGGCGCGTTCGGGATCGGTGCCGATGACTGGCGGGCGCGCCTCCCCGAGCTGGAGGAGGCGTACGGCGGGTTCCAGGATCTGGACCTCTATCCCGACGCGCGCCGGGGCGTCGGCCGGCTCCGAGCCGCCGGCTTCCAGCTGGCGGTGCTGGCCAACCAGCCAGCGCGCCGCACCGCCGAGCTGCGCGCGTTGGGCATCGATGCCGACGTGATCGCCATGAGCGACGAGCTGCAGGTCTGGAAGCCGGACCCGGCCTTCTTCGCGCGCGCGCTCGAGCTGCTCGGCTCGCCGCCACCATCGACCGTCGCCTACGTGGGCGATCGGGTCGACAACGACGTGCTGCCCACCATCGCCGCCGGGATGCGCGCCGTCTGGCTGCGGCGCGGGCCGTGGGGCTTCATTCAGTCGCTGCCCAGTGGCACGCCTGCGCTGGTGGTCGACTCGCTCGACGAGCTGGCCGACCGGGTCGAGGAGGCCTACGGCTAGTCCCGGCGGCGCAGGATGACGTCGATCTCGCGCTCGCTGACGCCGAAGCGCGCCAGCGTGTGGCGCACGAGCTCATGCCCGAGCTCCCGCTCGGCGGTGATGACGCGAGCCGCACCCAGGCGCCGCAGGTCGGCCTCATCAGCCTCGGAATGGGCGCGCGCCACGACGTGGAGGCGGGGATTGCGCCCCAGGGCGTAGCGGACCGCCTGCCGCGCCGCCAGGGCGTCCGGGATCGCCACCACCATCGTGCTCGCCGTCTCGATCCGCACAGCGTCCAGGACCGACGGCGTCCCCGCGTCGCCGTAGACCAGCGCCGCGCCGCCGGCGGCGGCGGAACGCACCAATGGGTAGTCGGCGTCGACCGCCACCCACGGGATGGAGCGGCGCTCGAGCACGCGGATTACCGAGCGGCCCACCTGGCCGTAGCCGAGCACGACCACGTGCCTGCGCAGCTCCGCCGCTCGGCGCCGCAATTCGACTCCGAGCTGCGGCATGGGCCAACGCCGCTCGGCGGCATCGCCGATCCGCGCCGCGCCGCCGGCGACGACGGAGGCGAGCAGGATGGAGAGCACCACGGCGCCCATCGCCTGGCTGAAGGTGTCCTGGCCGATCGCGCCCAGCTCCAGCCCCACCGTGGCGAGGACGAAGCTGAACTCGCCGGACTGCGCCACCAGGCCCGCTGTGCGCAGCGCGGTCCGCGGTGGCTGGCCGCCGGCGCGGGTGATGGCGGCGATCGGCAGCCCCTTGCCGATCACGATCAGGAGCAGCAGGACGAGGACGACCGGCCAGCCGGCGAGCAGCGCGGCGGGCTGCAGCAGGATGCCGACCGAGACGAAGAAGATGGTCGCGAACAGCTCGCGCAGGGGCACCACCTCTCCGAGCACGCTGGCGGCGAGATCGGACTCGGCCAGCGCCAGGCCGGCGACGAACGCGCCGAGCGCCACGGAGACGCCGAGGGCCCCGGCCGCCGCGGCGGTGCCGATCGCCAGCACCGCGACCGCCACCACGAACAGCTCTCGGCTGCCGAGCAGGGCGACACGTGCCAGCGCCGCAGGCAGGATCCGCCCACCGATGGTCAGGACCCCCGCGACGAACGCGAGCGCCACCGTGATCGAGATGAGCCCATCGACGAAGGGCTGGTCTGACTCACCGGCCAGCGCCGAGAGGACGACCACCAGCACGACGGTGAGCAGGTCCTGGACGATCGTCCAGCCCAACGCCAACCGGCCGTACAGGGTCGTCTCGAGGACCGATTCGCCGGCGATCTTGGCCAGCACCACGGTCGACGAGACGCTCACCACCGCACCGAGGAAGAGCGCCTCGGTCAGCTGGCTGCTCATCAGCAGCGCCACCCCGGTCCCCAGACCCATGGTCAGCGCCACCTGTAGCGGCGCGCCGACGAGGACCAGGCGACCGGTCTCTGCCAGCTCCTCCAGCTTGAAGCGCAGCCCAAGGCTGAACATGAGCAGCGCCACGCCGATGTCGGCGAGGCCCAGGACCTCCTCGCGGTCGGCGACGAAGCCCGGTGTGAAGGGGCCGACCAGCAGCCCGGCTGCGATGTAGCCGATCATCGGGGCCAGGCGCAAGCGGTGGGCGACGGCACCGAGCACCAGGGCTGCGCCCAGCGCGGCAAGGAGGGTGATCGCCAGGCTCCCGGTCATCGGGGGTCGGCCTCCATCGACCGATGATAGCGGCCGGTCCCCGGCTTGCCGGGATCGGGCGCCGGTCGCTATCCTTCAGCAGCGCGCCGCCATCGCGGGCGCGCGGGTGTGACGCCGGGCCCGTACCGACGGCGTCGAGGAGGAGACTGCGCACCGCGCGGTCTCTTGCCGTGCAGGGCGCGGGACGACCATGAAGGAATCACCCGAGGCGATCACCCAGGCCACGCCGATCGGCGAGGTCGACCGGCTCTTGCGCGGCACCGATGCGGTCATCGTGCACGCCGGCGACAGCCTGCAGCGGCTCGCCGAGCTGGCCATCGAGCAACCGAGCTGCCGGGTGCTGTCTGTCGTCGACGAAGGCGATCGCCTGATCGGGCTCGTTCCGGTCCGGCTGCTGGTGAACGACATCTTTCTCAAGATCGTGCCCGAGGAGTTCCTGGGCGTGATCGCGGACGTCGACGACGTGATGGAGTATGCGCGGCACATCCGCGCCAGGACGGCCGCCGACATCATGCTCCCGCCCGTCTTCGTGCGTCGCGACGAGAATGTGCGCGACGCCTTCGAGAAGATGCACAAGGCACATCTCAACGGCTTGCCGATCGTCGACGATGAGCAGCGGGTCACCGGCTACGTCGACCAGCTCGAGCTGCTGCTCGTCTGGGTCAAGGCGACCGGTCGGGCGCAGCTGTTGCAGCCACACGACCACAGCCGCGATTGATGACGCCCACGGTCATCATCGGACTCGTCGTCTTCATCGCCACCTACGCGCTGATCGCGACCGAGCGCATCCACAAGACGATCGCCGCCATGGCCGGCGGAACGGCCATGGTGCTCCTGGGCATCGTGACCCAGGAGGAGGCGTTCGAGCACATCGACTTCAACGTCATCTTCCTGCTGGCCGGCATGATGATCCTTGCCGGAATCGTCCGAAAGACCGGGGTGTTCGGCTGGATGGCGGTGCGAGCGGCGCGCTTCGCAGGAGGGGACGCCTATCGGATCCTGGTCGTGATGTGCGTCATCACCGCCATCGCATCGGCCCTGCTCGACAACGTCACCACCGTCGTCCTGGTCGGACCGATCACGCTGTTCCTGGCCGCCCGCCTGGGCGTTAGCCCGCTGCCCTTCATCATCGCCGAGATCCTGTCGAGCAATATCGGTGGCCTGGCGACGCTCATTGGCGACCCGCCGAACATCCTGATCGGTAGCGCGGCCGACATCGACTTTCTCAGCTTCGCAGTGAACATGGGGCCCTTGTCGGCGATCATCCTGGTCGGATTCCTCGTCTCGGCACGCTGGCTGTTCCGTGGCCAGCTGAGCGTCGACCCGGAGCTGCGGGATACCCTCCTGGCGCTGGATGAGCGCGAGATGATCGGGGATCCGCGACTGCTTCGGCAGTCACTCGTCGTCCTGGGCCTGACGCTGATCGGATTCCTGATCCATGGTCCGCTCGGCTACGAGCCGGCCACGGTGGCCCTGACCGGCGCGGTTGCGCTGATGGTCGTCGCTCGCGAGGATCCGCACGAGATCCTGCGCGAGGTGGAGTGGCCGACCCTCTTCTTCTTCATCGGTCTCTTCATGCTGATCGCCGGAGTGATCGAGATCGGCATGATCCAGGCGATTGCCACGGCGCTGACGACCGTCACGGGCGGCAGCCTGGAGCTCGGAACCATCGTCATCCTCTGGCTGTCGGGCATCCTCTCCGGAGTGGTCGACAACATCCCGTACACGGCCACCATGATCCCGGTGGTGGCTGAGATGTCGGTGCCTCACGAGCCATCGCAGGCGCTCTGGTGGGCGCTCGCCGCCGGGGCCGATCTGGGCGGCAATTTCACGATCATCGGCGCGTCCGCGAACGTGATCCTGGCCAGCATGTCGGAACGCGAGGGCCACCCGATTCCATTCGGCACGTTCGTCCGCTACGCCGCGCCGGTAACCCTCGGCTCCATCATCGTGGCGATGGCGTACATCTGGCTCCGCTACCTGCTCTAGGTGACCACGCAACGAGGCCCCTCCTGGGCGGAGGGGCCTCGTCGTCATCGGTCATGCGAAGGTCTACTCGCCGCCGGGCGTGACCTCCACGGTGCCCTTCTCGAAGTCGCTGCCCGTCTTGTCCTCGGTGATGTCCTCGAGTGCCTGGGTGGCGAGGTCGGTCCGATAGGACTCGCTGGGGGGTGCGCCCGAGATGATCCCGGACTCGACCGCCACGTCTACCGTCTGCTGCCACAGGTCGGGATCCAGGACGCCGATGCCGTCGGGCGACGGCCAGATCAGCGCATTGATCTCGTTCATCTGCCACGCCTGGTGACCGGCACCGAGCGTGGTCCCGGCGTCGAGGGTCAACTGGACGCACTCGTCAGGGTTCTCGCGGCAGTAGATCCAGCCCTTGAACGAGGCCCGCAGGAACTTGACCGCAATCTCCTCGTTGCCGTCCTCGGCGAGCCAGGCGGCGCGCGCAAAGATGGCGTCCTGGAGCATGGCGGTGCCGACCTCGTTGTAGTCGATAACGGTGAGGTCGTCTGGCTGGTAGAGCTCGCCGGTGTCGGGGTTCTCGGCCTCCAGGACCTGGGCGTACTCGTTGTAGATCATCGCCTCGGCGACGTCGATCTGGTCACTCAGCAGGAGCGTCATGTCGAACGGCTGGATCACCTTCTCGTAGTCGGTGCCCTCTTCGAGACCGAACAGTCGTGCCCCTGCTGTCACCTCGAACTCATTGCCGAAATCCCAGACCCCAACCTTCTTGTCCGCGAAGTCTTCCGGGCTGGTGATCCCGCTGTCGACCCAGCTCACCGAGAGCGTTCCGGAGCGCTGGAAGACCTGCGCGATGTTGACGAGGTCCGACGGCGGATCCGCCTCGCGCACCTCGAGCACCTTCGGGACCCAGCTGATCGTGAACTCGGGCCCATTTGCGGCTGAACCGACCACCTGCGGGATGACATCGGGCCCGCCGTCGACAAGCTCGACATCGAGCCCCTCGGCCGTGTAGTAGCCCTGGGCCACCGCCGCAATGTAGCCGGCGAACTGCGCCTGCGGCACCCATTGCAGCTGGAGGCGGACAGGCGTCAGCTCCACGCTGCCAGTTGGGGTGCCCGTCCCGCATGCCGAGAGCAGCAGCGCGCCGGTCGCCACTACGGCCAGGGAAACGCGTGGTCGCTTCATGTCCACTCCTTCGGTGATGGCCCGCGCGCGCGGGCCGATGACGACCCCGATCCGGGGATTCTAAGGATCGTCGGGCCGGTTGGCCATCGTCGAGGTGCTAGCGCGCCTCTTCCCCCCGGACCGATGCATGCCATGGGATGACGACCCGCTCGATGCCGACGACGACCAGGTAGAGGGCGATGCCGGCCACCGCACCGAACAGGATCGCCGCCCACGTGACGTCCCAGCGCAGGGCGCTCGCGCTCTGGACCACCACGCGCCCGATCACGTCACTGGCGCCACCGAAGTACTCGCCCACGATCGCGCCGATCAAGCACAGCGTGGTGCTGACCTTGAGCCCGGTGAGGAAATAGGGGAGCGCGGTCGGGATTCGCACCTTGCGGAGAATCGCACCCTCGCTCGCCGCGAATGCGCGCATCAGTTCGATCGCCGCCGGATCCACGGCGCTCAGGCCTCGAACGACGTTGATGAAGATAGGGAAGAAGACCAGGACGGCGGCGATTGCCGCCTTGGAGAGCGGATTGGTGGCGCCGAACCACAGGTTCATGATCGGCGCGAAGGCGATGATCGGCACCGCATTGGCCGCAATCGCGATGGGCAGCACTGCGTCGCGCGCGGTAGCCCAGCGTGCGACGGCAGCCCCCGTCAGTACGCCGAGCATCGTCCCGAGGCCAAGGCCGATAAGGGCTTCAGTGAGCGTGTTCCTGGCGGCCTCGAAGAGCGGCCAGCGGCCCGACGACCAGTTCTCGACCAGCGCGGATCCGATGGCTGAGGGCCTCGGCAGTACCGTAGAGCTGCCGGCAAGCTCCCATGCGGCGAGGACCGCCACGAACACGGCGACCGCGGGCAGGTATCGGAGGAGCGTGTCCTGCCAACGCCCAGGCCATCTCATCAGGTGACGCCCTCGGCAGCGGCTCGGTCGAGCCCTGTCGGGTCCTCCCCCGAGTGACCGCGAAGCGCCTCGCGCACATCGGTGATGCGCTCGAAGTAACGGCGGTCCTCCCGCGTCTCGAAGGTCCGTGGGCGAGCCACGTCGATCTCGATGACGCGCGTGATGCGTCCAGGACGGGCGCTCATGACCACGACTCGCGACGAGAGGAACACGGCCTCCGGAATCGAGTGTGTGACGAAGACCACGGTCGTGCCGGTCTTCTCCCAGATGCGCAGCACTTCTGAGTTCATCCGCTCGCGAGTCATCTCGTCGAGCGCGCCGAAGGGCTCGTCCATCAGCAGGATCGCGGGCTCCAGCGCGAGGGCCCGGGCAATCGAAACCCGTTGCTGCATGCCGCCCGAGAGCTGGTAGGGGTAGTGCCTGGCGAAGTCCGCCAGCTCGACCAGCGCGAGCATCTCGCGGGACCGCTCCTCCCGCTTGCTGCGGCTCATGCCGAGCAGCTCGAGCGGCAGCCGCACGTTCTCCTCGACGGTGCGCCAATCGAAGAGGACCGGCGCCTGGAAGACGATCCCATAGTCGCGGTCGCGCCGCGCCCGATCCGCCGGCTTGCCATTGACGATCACCGAACCGGCCGATGGCTGGGTCAGGTCGCCGATCAGCCGCAGCAGGGTGCTCTTTCCGCAACCCGAGGGACCGATCAGCGAGACGAACTCCCCCTGGTTGATCTCCAGGTCGATGCCGGCCAGGGCCGTGGTGACGCCGCCGCTGACTCGGAACGTCTTGTGGATGCCCGAGACTCGGACGACCGCATTCGGCTCGCTCACCCGGTCGCCGCCTGTGCTCGTCCTCGCAGCGTCTGGAGCTCGAGTATGCGCACCAGGCCGAAGAAGGCGATCCCCACCAGCGCCGCGGCCAGGATCGTGGCCCACAATTTCCCCGGGCCTGAGATGTACTGGTTGTTGAAGTTGATGATCGCGCGCCCCAGGCCATCCGGGATCCCGCCCGGTCCCTCGCCGATGATGGCGCCCACAACGCTGGCCGTGGCCGAGATCTTCAGAGCAGTGAACAGGTACGGGAGCGAAGCTGGGAGCCTGACCTTCCAGAACGTATCCCAGCGCGATGCGGCATACGAGCGCATGAGCTCCAGGGCTCGTGGATCGGGCGAGCGCAGCCCGCGGATCATGGCGATCGTCACCGGGAAGAAGGTGAGATAGGTCGTCACGATCACGACACTGACGACGGGGTCGTCGAACGCGAAGACGATCATCGGCGCAAGCGCCACGATGGGGATCGTCTGGCTCGCGATCACGTATGGCACGAAGGCGCGCTCGAGCAGGCTGGAGTGCACGAACGCAGCCGCAAGTGCGATTCCCAGGACCGCCCCTGCCACGAAGCCGATTGCCGCCTCGCGCCACGTGTAGAGCGCCGCCCCGAAGAGAAACTGCGCGAGCGAAGCCTCCTGGTTGCGCTGCACCGGCGCGGCCAGCGCGCCGATGATCTCCCAGATGTGCGGCATGTTCAGGTCCGTGGCGAACCAGATCTCGATCGGCGGCCGCCACTCCCAGGCTCCCAGGCGCCAGGGGTCGCCACCGATGAACTTCAGCCCTTCCCAGATCGCGAGCAGCGCCAGGGCGAATCCGATGAAGGTGAGAACTGAGCGGACGCGGCTGCGCCCTTGGCCGCCCTCCGCCAGCGTCATCGAGCCCTGGCTCCTCGCCGGCTAGCCGCGCGCGTCAGGCGACGGCCGCATCGGTCACCTCGAGGGCGCGATCGATGATCGCGAAGGCCTCGCGCAGCTGCTCCTCGGTGATGCACAGCGGCGGGTTGGTGAAGAAGCCGTCCCAGTGCTGCATGGTGTACAGCCCATCGGCCTTGAGCCGCGCGTCGAGCGCGGCCATCTCGGGAGACGATCCGTTGAACGGCGCCATCGGCTCCCTGGTCGTGCGATCCCGGATCAGCTCCACGATGCCGAACAGCCCGATGCTGCGCACGGCGCCCACGCTCGGATGCCGCGCCTTGAGGTCGGCGAGCAGCGAGGCCATGACCGGACCGAGGCGCGCGGCGTTGCCGACAAGGTCGTCGTCACGCAGCACGCCGACCGCCGCGATGGCGGCCGCGCAGCTGACCGGATGGGCGGAATAGGTGAGGCCGCCGTAGTAGACCTTCTCCGCGAAGTGCGCTGCGATCTCATCCGTCATCGCCACCGCCCCGAGTGGGAGGTAGCTGCTGGTCAGGCCCTTGGCCATGGTCAGCAGGTCCGGCACCACGCCCCAGTGGTCGACCGCGAACCAGCGCCCGGTGCGACCGAAGCCGGCCATCACCTCGTCGGCGATGAGCAGGATGCCGTGCCTGGTGCACAGCTCGCGCACGCCCTGCAGGTAGCCGTCGGGCGGGATCAGGATCCCGTTGGTGCCGACCACCGTCTCCAGGATGAAGGCCGCGATGGTGTGCGGCCCCTCGTACTGGATCACCTCCTCGAGGTAGGCGAGGTGCTCGTCGACCGGGTCGGGCTCCGGGTTGCCGTAGCGCTGCGGGTCAAGGACCCGGACGAAGCCCGGCACCGCCGGCTCGCTGGCCCAGCGTCGCGGGTCGCCGGTGGCGCTGATCGCCCCCGCCGTGGCGCCGTGATACGACCGATAGCGGGCGATCACCTTCTGGCGGCCGGTGACGATGCGGGCCAGGCGCAGCGCGTTCTCGTTGGCCTCAGCGCCGCCGAGCGTGAAGAAGAACGTGTTCAGGTCGCCTGGCGTCAGCTCGGCCAGCAGCTGGCCCAGCCGTCCGCGAGGCTCGGTCGCGAACTGCGGCGCGGCGAAGGCGAGCCTGTGCGCCTGCTCGGCGATCGCGTCGGCCACGCGCCGGTCGCCGTGGCCGATGTTGACGCTCATCAGCTGGCTGTTGAAGTCGATGTAGCGCTTGCCATCGGGATCCCAGAAGTAGATCCCCTCGGCCCGGTCGATGACGATCGGGTTGATCTTGGCCTGGGCCGACCAGGAGAAGAAGGTGTACTCGCGGTTGAGGCGCAGGATCTCGTCGGCGGTGAGCCGATCGGTGGAGGTGACGGTCATCGGCCGATTAGACCACAGGCCGCAACCAGGCCGAAGCGCGGACGGTTCTCTCCAACGCTCACCCAGGGAGCCTTAGCGGAGCCCTGAGTCCGAACGCGCCTCTAACGACGGACGATGCGAGCATGCCCCGCCCCGATTGCCTGCCGCCTGGCCGCCCGAAAGCTCTCAAACGCTCCACAGCCGAGCATCTGCGAAATCTCACGGTCGGGCCTGTGCAAGACGGAGGATGGCCTGGACCGATGCGTCCGCGTCCGCCTCGGTGGTCGACCAGTTGCTGACGCTGATTCGCATGGCCGCCATCCGGTGCCAGGTCGTGCCCGACAGCCAGAGCGTGCCATCTGCCTGGACGCGCCGGATCACCTCCCGGGTGAAGTCGTCCGCGTCGCCGCCGTCCGGCGGAGTGAAGCGCACCAGCGCCTGGTTCAGCACCACGTCGTTGAGGACCTCCACGCCGTCGGCAGCGTCCAGCTGCTCGGCCATCCGCCGCGCCAGGCGGCAGCAGCGCTCCACCAGCTGCCGCACCCCGTCGCGCCCGAGCGTGCGCAGCGCCGCGTACACGGTGAACCCTCGGGCCCGGCGCGAGAACTCCGGCACCCATGAGACCTCGTCGCGCTCCGAGCCGTACTCGAGGTAGGCGGCGTGCGGCGGCGCCATGGCCCGCTGGTGAACCTCCGCGTCGGCGACGAAGGCGAGCCCTGAGTCATACGGCACGTTGAGCCACTTGTGGGCATCGGTGGCCCAGGAGTCGGCCAGACCGATGCCCTCGACCAGCGGCTGCAGCTCGGGGCTTGCTGCGGCCCACATCCCGAAGGCGCCGTCAACGTGCAACCACGCGCCGTTTCGGCGGCGCGCAAGCTCGATCCCATCTGCAATCGGGTCGAAGGATCCCGTGTTCACGTTCCCGGCCTGCAGGCAGACGATCAGGGGCGCGCCGCCCGGGATCTCGTCCAGGACCGCGGCCAGGCGATCGGCTCGCATGCGCCCCTGCTCATCGGCCTCGACCACGTGCACGCGGTCCCGGCCGAGGCCGAGGTACTGGAGCGCGGTGTGCACGGTGCTGTGGGTCTCGGCGCTGACCACCACCTCGATCTCCGGCGCTCCGAACAGTCCGCGGGCGGTGACGTCCCAACCGGCGCGCTCCAGGGTCGCCTGGCGGGCGGCGGCGAGGCAGGTGAAGTGCGCCATCTGGCAGCCGGTCACCAGTCCGTAGCCGGCGTCGGCTGGCAGCCCGAAGAGATCGATCAACCATGCGCCCACCGCCTCCTCCACGACCGATGCCGCCGGCCCAGCCACGAAGAGGCCGGCGTTCTGGTCCCAGGTCGATGTCAGCCAGTCGGCGGCCACCGCGGCCGGCAGCGAGCCGCCGATCACGAAGCCGAAGTAGCGCGGACCCGCCATGGCCACCGCGGCGCGGCCGCCGACCTCCGCCAGCTGCTCGATCACGGCGACGGGGTCCTCGCCGCTCTCGGGAAGCGGGGTCACCAGCTCGCGGCGCAGCTTCGCCACGTCTCGCTCGCCTCCGACCGGCCGGTCGGGCAGCTTATCGAGGTAGGCGACCGCCAGCTCGGCGGTGCGGCGCAGCAGCGCGGCGGCGTCAGTCACTGGTGCTCATCGGAGGCGAGTGTATCCGGCGGCTGGGCGCAGACAAGCGTGGCGCCGCTTTTCGGGCAGCACTGACGGTGCTGCAAGGGGACGCAATTCGGGTCATATGGGTCTGGAGATGAACGCTGGGTACTGAGGATGCGCGGATGCGGCCGGATCGCGTCGGTTGTAGTACCCGGGGTGCTGCGCGAAAGCCACTTACGCGGACATTCGATCAGGCCTCGGCAAGCTCGGCGGACAGCTGGCCCTCGACCAGAGTCTCGCCGACGCGCGCGGCCAGGCGCTCGGCGATCGCCCACCAGTCGAAATCGGCGGTCACGTCCGAGGCGCGCACATTGACGAGCCGATCGGTTGGCACGTAGTCGGGCAGGATCCGATCAAGGATCGCCTCGATCTCATCGCGGAACGCATCGTTGGTGCTACGTACACCGTCGGCCAGCAGCGCCACGTCGGGGAGCAGCCGGACGAAGAGGTCGTAGGTCAGAGCCCAGCGGCGGATGAGCGGCTCGACGCCGAACGGGTCGGCACCATCGGTCACCCGCAGGAAGTAGGCGAAGTTGTCGACCACGGACCGGTCGGTGACCAGCACCTCCGCCCGGTTGCGGAGCTCCAGCTCTTGTTGGACCTGGGCCATCAGGACCCAGAGCTGGGCCTCCGGCGTGGCGCCCTCGTTGATCCCAAGCGGGTTAAAGCGGACCACCTCACGCCCCACCTCGACGCTGCGCCCGGCTCGGCCGATGGTGCTGGCGAAGGCGTGCACTGCGTTCGACTTGCGGACCGAGTGGGAGCCGATGAAGGCGATCTTGGCCGGGCGCGTCCAGGGCATGATTGCCCAGATTCTGCACCGCGGGGGCTACCCGGCGGCGGCCCGAGCGACTAGCCTCAGATCGGGATGGTCAGGTGGCACAGCCGATCGAGCTGATCCTGGTCCGGCATCTGGCCGGCAGGCTGGCCCTTCCCACCTTCCTCGTCGACGCGGACGGCAGGCTGGTCTTCTACAACGAGGCGGCGGAACCGATCCTCGGACGGCGATTCGACGAGGCCGGCGAGATGGCGTTCGAGGACTGGACATCGGTCTTTGCCGTGCGTGATGAGCGCGACCAGCTGGTCGACGTCGACCAGATTCCGCTCGCTCGCGCACTGCTCACGCGCCGGCCGGTGCATGTTCGTGTCGCCATCACCGGCCTTGACGGTTCGCCGCGAGCCCTGGAGGTGAGCGCCTTCCCGCTCGAGGGCCAGGGCGCGCAGCTGCTGGGTGCGGTCGCACTCTTCTGGGAATCCGCCATCGAGGAGGGCTGACCGATGCAGGTCCGCCTGTGGGGCACCCGTGGCTCGGTCGCCAGCCCTGGACCAGAGACCGTCCGCTACGGCGGCAACACGGCCTGCGTCGAGGTGCGCACCGGGAATGCGGTGCTGGTGTTGGATGCCGGGACCGGGATTCGACAGCTCGGCGCAAGCCTGCGCGGCCACCACGGCCGGATCGATCTGCTGCTCACCCACCTGCACCTCGACCACCTGCAGGGGATCGGCTTCTTCGAGCCTGCCTTCCGGCAGGAGATCGAGCTCCATATCTGGGGGCCGCCGTCGACGACCGCCGACCTTCGGCAGCGGCTGTCGCGCTACCTGTCGCCTCCGCTCTTTCCGGTCCGCCTGCGCGACCTCGGCCCGCACGTGCTGCTCCACGACATCCCGCATGAGCCATTCCGGATCGAGGATGCCACCGTCGAGGGCCAGGCGATCATCCACCCCGACCCGACCGTCGGCTACCGGATCTCCGACGAGTCGGGAACGCTGGCCTACCTGCCCGATCATGAGCCGGCACTCGGCGCGCCGACCTTCCCACTCGCTCCCGAATGGACCTCCGGCCACGCCCTGGCGGAAGGGGTCGACCTCCTCATCCACGATGCCCAATACACGGCGGCGGAGTACCCGGCCAGGGTCGGCTGGGGGCACAGCTCGACGGAGCACACCTGGGCCTTCGCCCTCCAGGCAGGCGTCCGCCGGCTGGTCACCTTCCACCACGACCCGGGCCACAGCGATGCGCAGCTGGACGCGCTGGTCGAGGAGCTGCAGCGCCGGGACGGCCCGGAGGTGGTCGGCGGCACCGAAGGGTTGGAGATCGCGCTCTAAGGGCGCGGCCGGCTACCCGTCGTCGGACAGCCACACGTCTCCGTAATCGCCTGCGATCTCCTTCTGCGTCTCCTCGCGAAGCACCTCATTTGTCCAGGAACGCCAGCGGGTGGGCGTGATCTCGATCGCCACGTCGTCGAAGCGGCCGTAGGCGCGGTCGATCCCGGCCAGTTCCTCCGGCTTCACGTACTTGGCCCGGATTCGATGGTTGATCTCGTGCGCCTGCTCCCCGTCGATCACGCGCGCCTGTCCTTCCGCGGAGACCATCAGGGTCCGCCCAGACGAGGCGCGGCCCTGGACAAGCAGCGAGGCATGACCGCGTCGCAGGGCATTCCGCGCCTTGCGTGTCACCGACGAGGTCTCGAGGTAGAGGCGTCCGTCCTCGTGCAGAAAGATGACGTAGGTCAGATGGACGGACCCATCCCCGTTCAGCGTGCCGAGGGTGGCGATCTCGCGATGTTGCAGCACGTCGGCGATCTCATCGGCGGTTGGGTGGGTCCGATAGACATCTTTCGCGTCGGGCATGCTCATTCCGGTCCCTTGCCCTCCACTCTGGGCGCTACGCGGTCACAGCCTACGAACGCCGTGAGGAGCACGACCACGAAGGCGGCGACGGCGAGAATCGGCAGCAACGGGACCGCGATCCCTCTGGCGGCAGATGGCACCCTGATCGGCCGGAGCGCTGCCAGCTCCGGGCGCCACTCGGTCGTCGCGCTGCAGATGCTGTCGCGCAGGACGTTGCCATCGACGATTGGGGCTACAAGGTATCGGGCACCGCGCCGCCACCGTCGGTCGTCCTCGCCGAAGGTCTCATCCACCGCCAGCCCGCGGACGCGCACCGACTCGGCCGGCAGCTGGCCGACCCAGACCTCCTCGACGAGAAAGGCCGCGGGCGGCGCACCATCGACCCCGGTGTCGACAACAGTCCCGACGAATGCGATCGGCGCCCGAGCAATCTCCTGGGCCAGCGGCCCGGCGGGTTGGCAATCGGCCACCGCCGGCGCCGGCATGGCGAGCCCGGCGACGATTGCGGCGGTCGTGACGAGGCGACGGATCTGCATCGGTGCAGGTGTAGTATCGGCACCTTCCCCAACGTCAGACCGTGCACTTGAGTTCCAGGAGGCTCTCGCATCCATGCCGCGAACCATCCGTGCCGCCCTGCTCCAGGCGGAGTGGACCGGTGACAAGGAGTCGATGATCGAGAAGCACGAGAAGTACGCGCGGGAGGCCGCCAAGCAGGGCGCCAAGGTGATGTGCTTCCAGGAGCTCTTCTACGGCCCCTACTTCTGCCAGGTGCAGGA
>DASWIE010000044.1:0-4865 GCA_036397815.1 Candidatus Limnocylindria bacterium | reverse complement strand
CTGGCCCGCCGCGATGGCGAAGATCGCCGCCTGGATCGACTCGCCGTCCCAGCCGGAGGTCTCGAGGGCGATGGCCAGGTCGCCGAGGTACCGCCGCTGGGCCGCGTCCAGCTGCTCGGCCGCCGCCTCGGGGAGGTGGTCGCGTGCCACGGCCAGGCGGGCGCGCTCCGGAGCGTAGCCCTCCAGCCAGGCACGCGCGGCGACGCGCCGCTCCTCGAGCAGCTCACGCTCGCGCCCGGTGAGCGGCGAGCCCTTCTCGGCCTCGACCCGGGCCGGGACGTCGACGCCGGGGATCTGCTCGAGCAGCGCCAGGTGCGCGAAGGCGGGGCGGTAGGCGGCAGCCTCGGCGGCCGCATCGGCATCCGGATCGACAAGGCTGAGCTGGAAGACCCGCTCGTGGTCGGGCGGCAGCTCGCCCTTGACCTCGTTGCCGGCGGTGGCCGCGGCGACCCGGTCGAACTCGTCGAACAGGCGCGGGATCGCATCGGTCCCGTCCGGGTCGAACTCGATGGTGGCCCCTGGCTTGTATCGGAGCATGAGGAAGCGCACGAGCTCCGGGGGGAGCAGGTTCGCCGCCGCATCGGCCGATGTGCCGGTGCCCAGGGAGGACTTCATCTTCCGTCCGCCGACCAGCAGGAACTCGTACGGCAGGCTCCGTGGCGGCTCGACCCCGAAGACCTCGCGCGCGAGGGTCACGGACCGCTCCAGGGAGCCGCCGGCCGTCGCCAGGTCCTTCCCCGCGGCCTCGATGGTGACGCCGAACAGCCGCCACTTCGCGACCCAGTGCAGGTTCCAGGGCAGCTTCGCCAGTCCGCCGAACGGCGAGACGCGCCCCGAGTGCCCGCAGCCGACCGCCCACGACACGAGGTCCTGGAGGCAGCGGTAGGCGACCGTCTCGCCGTCCCAGTCGGTGGCGTACGTGGTGCCGACTCGTCCGCACGACTCGCAGATCACCATCACCGGCAGCCAGTCGTCGGGGTGCCGGACGTGCGCCACCTCGCGATACACCCGCAGGACGTCGGCCGCCCTGTCGAGCGCCTCGCGGATGAACTCGTCGAACAGGCCGGCGCGGTATTGCTCGCTGGCCCAGTACAGCTCGGGCGTCACGCCCAGCCGGTGGAACGTGTCGAGGAAGGTCTGGGCGAAGTGGCGCGCCCACGTCGGATGAGCCGACTGGCGCGGGGCGGGCACCTCGGCCAGCGGCCGGCCCATGTACTCCGCCACGCCCTCCTGGGTCGCCAGCGTGGCCGAGTCCATCGGGTCGAGGTCGTCGATGCCGTACAGCAGGCGCACCTCGCGACCGGCGTCCCGGAGGGCGCGGACGATGGCGTCGTGGATCACGACCCCCCGCAGCGCACCCACGTGAATGGTGCCGGAGGGCGTCTTCGAGTCGTTGACGACCTGCGGTCCGGAGGCCGACGCCGCGAGCTCGTCAGCCCAGAACACGATGCCCGGGCCTAGCCGATCCTGACGACGGTGAACTCGGTCGGGCCCTGCGGCGCCTGGACCACGACCTTCTCCCCCTTCTTGCGGCCCATCAGCGCGGCGCCGACGGGCGACTCGTTGCTGATGCGCCCCTCGCGGGGTGCCGCCTCCGCCGACCCGACGATCGTGAAGGTCTCCTCGCCCTGCGAGCCCTTGATGACCACCTTCGAGCCGATGCCGACCTTGTCGCCGTTGGCCTTCTCGATGACCTCGGCATTGCGCAACTGGAGCTCGAGCGTCGCGATGCGTCCCTCGAGGAACGACTGCTCCTGCTTGGCGTCCTCGTACTCGGCGTTCTCGGAGAGGTCGCCGTCGAGCTTCGCCTCGTGGATGCGAGCCGCGATGCGCGGGCGCTGCACGGCGACGAGCTCCGTGAGCTCCGCCTTGAGCTTCTCGAGGCCCTCGGCCGTGAGGTAGACAGGCTTGGCGTTCATCTCTTCGCGCCCCCTCGCTGGTGCGGTGCGTGGTCGTCGCCCGTTGCCGGCCGTTCGAGTGGCCGGCTGCGGCTCTCCGATAACAAAAAACGCTCCAGGGACGCCTACCGGCGGCGTCTCCTGAAGCTGGCCGTCCCCGCGGCCAGGTCCCGCCCCCCGGCCGGTGCCGGTGGCGCGCCGCATTGTAGGCTCGCAGCGCCCCGGAGTCAAAGGTTTCGCGCCTAACGACCCATCATCACGAGCGCGACGATGAGCGCCGCGAACCCGATGCGGTAGGCGCTGAAGATCGTCACCGATCGGGTACGCAGCCAGGCGAGCAGGAAGCCGATGGCCACGAGCCCGGAGAGCGCCGCGACCACGAACCCGACGCCGATGGCCAGCCACTCGGTCTGGGTGTGGGTCTCGGTGAGCAGTCGCCGAGACCCGTACAACCCCGCACCCAGGGTGATCGGCGTGGCGAGCAGGAAGCTGAAGCGCGCCGCGGCCTGCCGGTTGAGCCCCAGCGCGAGGCCGGCCGTGATGGTCGCCCCCGAGCGGCTGATGCCCGGCAGCAGGGCCAGCGCCTGTGAGACGCCGATGGCCAGCGCGCTCGGCGTGGACAGCTCGTCCACCTCGCGGCGGCGCGCGCCGAACCGGTCGGCCAGCCACAGGGCCGCCGCGCCCACCACCAGGAAGCCCGCGATGGCCAGGCGCGCCGCGTCGTCGTCGCCGTGGAACACCTGGGCGATGACGTCCTCGAGGAGGAAGCCGATGAGGCCCGCCGGGATCGTGGCGAGCACGAGGAGCCAGGCAATGCGACGGTCTGGATCGGGGCCGATGCGCCGCTCGCGGACGCTCGCGGCGAGGGCGCCGATGTAGCGGATCCAGTCGCGGGCGAAGTAGACGAGGAGGGCGACCAGCGTCCCGAGGTGGAGGAACACGTCGAACGCGAGACTGCCGATGAGCCCGTCCGACTCCCATCCGGCGATCCACGGCACGAGCTCGAGGTGCGCCGACGAGCTGATCGGGATGAACTCGGTCAGCCCCTGGAGCAGGCCGACGAGCGCGGCCTGGATGACGACGTCCAGTGCGGCTCCGCCTTACCGGATGAAGAGCGGCGCGAGGACGAGGGTGATCGTGGCGAGCAGCTTCACGAGGACATGCAGCGACGGCCCGGCGGTGTCCTTGAACGGGTCGCCGACCGTGTCGCCGACGACGGCCGCGGCATGAGCGGCAGATCCCTTGCCCAGGACGTTGCCCTCCGCGTCCTTGAGCTGCCCGGACTCGATGTACTTCTTGGCGTTGTCCCACGCGCCGCCGCCGTTGTTCAGGGTGGTGGCAAGCAGGACGCCGGCGATGGTGCCGACCATCAGCATGCCGGCCATGGCCTCGTGGCCAAGGAGGAGGCCGACGATGATCGGCGTCGCCACCGCCACCGAGCCCGGCAGGATCATCTGCCGCAGCGCGGCGCGGGTGGTGATGTCCACGACGCGCGCGTAATCGGGGCGCTGCGTGTAGTCCATGATCCCCGGCATCTCGCGGAACTGGCGCCGCACCTCGATGATGATCGCCTGCGCGGCCGTGCCGACCGCGCGGATGGCGAGGCTCGAGAAGAAGTACACGAGCATGGCGCCGATGAGCGCGGCGATGAAGACGTTCACGTTCGCGAGGTCGACCGACTCGAGGAGGGTCCCCGCCGCCCTCGTGCCGGCCTCGATCTGGTTCGTCAGGATCAGGTTGACCTTGTCGATGTAGGCGTTGAACAGGAGGAAGGCCGCCAGCGAGGCGGACGCGATGGCGTAGCCCTTGGTGAGCGCCTTGGTCGTGTTGCCGACCGCGTCGAGGTGGTCGGTGATCCCCCGCGCCTTCTCCTCGGCGTGGCTGAACTGGGCGATGCCACCCGCGTTGTCGGTGATCGGCCCGAAGGTGTCCATGGCCAGGATGTAGGCGGTGGTCATGAGCATGCCCATCGTCGCGACCGCGGTGCCGAAGATGCCTCCGACGTTGTCGCCCGCCTCCGTGATCAGCCCGGCCTGGCTGCCGAGCGTGAAGCTCGCGAAGAGCGCGATGCTGATGGTGATCGCCGTCATCGCGGTCGTCTCGAAGCCCACGGCCGTGCCGCTGATGATGTTCGTGGCGGGGCCGGTCTTGGACGCCTCCGCGATCTCGCGGACCGGCCGGAACGTGCCGGCGGTGTAGTACTGCGTGATGTAGACGAACGCCACGCTGGTGGCGAGGCCGACGATGCCCGCGCCGAAGAACCAGATCCAGGCGGGGATGCCGTTGTCGGGCAGGTCCGCTCCGGTGTTCATCATCACGTACGTCGTGAGGGCCAGGCCGGCGACCGACAGGATCGTGGTGGCCCAGTACCCGCGGTTCAGCATGTTCATCGGGTTCTCGTCCTCGCGGCCGCGGACGAAGTACATCGCCACGATCGTCGCCAGCAGTCCGAATCCGCGCACGACGAGCGGGAAGAAGATCCAGGCCTCGGGGCTCGGCCAGCCAAGGTCCGTCGCGATGCGCCACACGGCGACGCCCAGGATCATGGCGCCGATGTTCTCCGCGGCGGTCGACTCGAAGAGGTCGGCGCCACGGCCAGCGCAGTCGCCGACGTTGTCGCCCACGAGGTCCGCCACGACCCCGGCGTTGCGCGGGTCGTCCTCCGGGATGCCCGCCTCGATCTTGCCCACCAGGTCGGCGCCGACGTCTGCGGCCTTGGTGTAGATGCCGCCGCCCAGCTGCGCGAAGAGCGCGACGAAGCTGGCGCCGAATCCGAAGCCGACGATGAGGAACGGGGCCTCCTCCGGATTCGTGAAGCCGCCGAAGGCGACGAAGATGCCGTACACGCCCAGCAGCGACAGGGCGACGACCAGGAAGCCCGAGACCGCTCCGCCGCGCATGGCGACCTGCACCGCCCGCACCAGGCTGTGCTGCGCGGCCGCCGCGGTGCGCAGGTTGGCCTTCACG
>DASWIE010000043.1:0-17202 GCA_036397815.1 Candidatus Limnocylindria bacterium | reverse complement strand
TGCAGGAGGTGGGTGGCGGTGTGGTTGCGTGCCGCGGCCCAACGACGTTCCGAATCCACCCGAGCGGCAACCGCATCGCCCTCGCCCAGCTCGCCCTCCAGGAGACCGATGTGCACGATCGCGTCTCCCGCTCGTTGCGTGTCCTCGACCGTGAGCCGCCCTCGCTCCCCGATCAGCTCGCCGCGATCGCCGACCTGGCCACCGCCCTCCGCGTAGAAGGGGGTGCGGTCCAGGACCACCTGCCAGCGCCCGTCGACCTCGGCGAGCCCGGTGACGCGCAGGTCGTCGGCATCGGTCTGGTTCGGGTAACCGATGAACTCGCTGCGCAGCGACGTAAGGCTGGGATCTGCGGTGAAGCGGCCGGCCTTCGTCCCGCGCGAGCGATCGCGCTGCTCGGCCATCGCCGCGTCGAACCCGGCGCGATCCACGGTCACGCCGCTCTCCGCCGCGACCTCGACCGTCAGGTCGATCGGGAAGCCGAAGGTGTCGTGCAGGCGAAACGCCTCTTCGCCGGGGATCACCCCGTCGCGGCGCGCCGCCTCGACCAGTGCCGCCAGCCGCTCGCTGCCCGCCTCCAGGGTGCGATGGAACTTGACCTCCTCCTCGGCGACCTCCGCCAGGATCCGGTCCTTCTCGCGTGTCAGCAGCGGATACGCCGAACCCATGATCTCGATCACCGCGGCGCAGGTCTCCGCCAGGACGCGGTCCGTGATGCCCATCAGGCGGACGTGGCGCACGGCGCGGCGGATCAGGCGGCGCAGCACGTAACCGGGGCCGTCATTGGCCGGCTTCACGCCCTCCGCGATCAGGAAGGTCATCGCCCGCGAGTGGTCGGCCACGACCTGGTAGCTGAATCGCTCGGCCTCGACCTCCTCCGGCCGATGACCCAGGTGCGTCGCCAGCCGGTCGATGATGGGCGCGAACAGGTCCGTCCGGTAGTTGCTGTCGACGCCCTGCACAATCGACGCGGTGCGCTCCAGACCCAGGCCGGTGTCGACGCTCTGGAACGGCAGCGGGCTGAGCGTGCCGTCGGCGGCCCGATCGAACTGCATGAAGACCAGGTTCCAGAACTCCAGCCAGCGCGGGCAGGTCTCCGAATGGTCCGGGATGCAGTGCGGCCCCTCGCTCAGCTCGGGCCCACGGTCATAGTGGATCTCGCTGCACGGCCCGCACGGTCCGGTCTCGGCCATCTGCCAGAAGTTGTGGTCGTCGCCCTCGGCGATGTTGCCCCAGCGCACGACCCGCTCCGGCGGCAGCCCGATCTCATCGGTCCAGATGCGGTGCGCCTCGTCGTCATCGGTGTAGATGGTGGCGGCCAGGCGCTCCGGATCGAGCTTCAGCTCTTCGGTCAGGAACTCCCAGGCCCAGTGGATGGCCTCGCGCTTGAAGTAGTCGCCGAAGCTCCAGTTGCCCAGCATCTCGAACAGGGTCTGGTGGCGCGGCGTGCGGCCGACCTCCTCGAAGTCGTTGTGCTTGCCCGCCACGCGCAGGCAGGGCTGCGCGTCGACGGCGCGGGTGTAGTCGCGCTTCTCCTCGCCGGTGAGCACCCGCTTGAACTGGACCATTCCCGAGTTGACGAAGAGCAGCGTGGGGTCGTCGCGGGCGAGCAGCGGCGCGGGGGGCACTCGCGTGTGCCCGCGCGCTTCGAAGAAGCGCTGGAAGCCCTCGCGGATGTCTGCCGCGCTCATCCACTCCATCGGTTTCGAAGGATCCCCTTACTCACGGCGAGAGCCGGTTACCACCGGCTCTCGTGACTGCGTGCTCTCGGTGGCGTGCGTCGTTAACCGGCAGCGCCCTCCGGCGCGGCCTCGCCCTCGACGGCGGCGCCCGCATCGTATCCGTTGATCATCTCGGCGCGCGCCTTCTCGGCCGCTGCGCGTCCCTCGTTCACCGCCTCGTCGAAGGCGGCCCGCTTCTCGTCGACGAAGTCGCCGACCTGCTCACGAATCTCGTCGCCGGTTGCTGGTGCCAGCAACAGGCCGATGGCCGCGCCGATCAGCCCGCCGATCGCCAGGCCAGCCACGAAACTGCCGAATCCGGAGTCTTTCATGCGATTCGCTCGTCCTCCCGTGCGTCCGCCGATTGTACCGGCCCCGTTGTCGAGCGGGGCAGGACCAGCGACTTCGGCCACTGCGGAACCGGATATTCGAGGCTGGCCGCCAGCTCGCCGAGCTCGTCGACACGGGCCGCCAGGTCGGTAACGAGCTCCTCCACATCGGCCCCCACCTCGCGGGCGTCAGCGAGAATGGCGGGCAGCTCGGCCTCGGTCAGGGCAACCAGGCGCCGGGCGTCGTTGGCGAGCGTGCGCGCGTCCCGAGCCACCGGCCGCAGGCTGAGCGCGGCCAGCACGACCCCCAGGCCGACCAGGATGGCGCCAACCCCCACCCCGACCTGGAAGATCGTCTGCGCCAGATCCATCGTCGCTCAGTCCCTCACCGGCGTCGCGCCGGGCGCTCCGCGTCCCGGCGCTCGGCGTCCGGCGACGAGGGCACGAGCGCCGTGAGCAGCAGCGTGACGAGCATCGCCAGCTGGGCGCCGACCGAGGCCGCCACGACGTGGTAGTCGCCCAGACGCATCGGCTCCAGCCCGGTCCGCGATCCCACCGCGTCGCCAGCCACCGTCCCGAGCAGCGAGGCGATCGCCAGCGGCAGCACGACCCGCCCCCAGCGCCCGCGCAGCGCGATGAAGCCGGCGAGGTTGATGGCCGCCACCAGGGCGGTGAGAAGCATCCACGGTGTCACGCGTCATGCCCGCGCGATCCGTCCGCCGCCCAGGCAGACCTCGCCGTCGTACAGGACGGCGGCCTGGCCCGGCGCTGGCGCCCAGACCGGCTCGTCGGTCTCGACCACGAAGCGCTCCTCCCCGACCAGCGTCACCTCGCAGGCCACGTCCGGCGAGCGGTGCCGGATGCGGACCGAGGCGTCGAAGCGATCGGCCGGCGGCTCGCCCGCCACGAAGCGGCGCCCTTCCGCCGTGAAGTGTCGTGCCGCGACCTCGTCGCGACGGCCGACCACGACCGTGTTCGAGGCGGGAAGGACCTCGCGCACGTAGACGGCCTCACCGAGCGCCACTCCCAGGCCGTGGCGCTGTCCCACGGTGTAATGCGCATAGCCGGTGTGCGTTCCGAGCCGCGTGCCATCCGCGTCGACGATCGGGCCGGGCTCGCCGACGTAGCCGCGCCGCTCGGCCAGGAGCTCGCGGTAGTCGCCGGCCGGAACGAAGCAGATCTCCTGGCTCTCCGGCTTGGCGGCGGTGGGCAGGTCCAGCTCCGCGGCGATGCGGCGCACCTCCGGCTTCATCAGCTCGCCCAGCGGGAAGCTGGTGGCGGCGAGCTGGTCCTGGTCGAGGACCCAGAGGAAGTAGGTCTGGTCCTTCTCCGCGTCAGCGGCCCGCAGCAAAGCGTGGGCGCCGTCGCGCTGCTCGACGCGGGCGTAGTGGCCGGTCGCGACCCGCTCCGCGCCGTAGGCGGCCAGGCCACGGCGCAGGAGCACGTCGAACTTGATGTACTGGTTGCAGGCCTGGCACGGGTTGGGCGTGGCGCCGTCCAGGTAGCCGTCCGCGAACGCGTCGATCACCTTGGCCTCGAACTCGCGCTCCAGGTTCAGGGCGAAGAACGGGATGCCCACGATCTGGGCGACCCGCCGCGCGTCGTCGGCGGCGTCGGGCGAGCAACAGCTTCGGCTCTGCTCGTACCCCTCGCCATTGTCGGGGTGGAGGCGCATCCAGACCCCGATCACCTCGTCCCCGCTGTCCGCGGCGTCGCGCGCCAGCAGCGCGGCAGCGACCGAGGAGTCCACCCCGCCGCTCATGGCGGCCACGATCCTGGCCATCAGACCGATGCGACCGCAGGGCGAGGCGCCGTGAAGTCACGCAGCCGCCCGACGACGGCCTGCGTCACCTCGATCGTGCGCGCCACCTGTTCGGCGGTCGTGTCCCGCCCGGCGGTCAGGCGCAGCGAACCATGCGCCAGCTCCGGTTCGATGCCCATCGCCAGCAGGACGTGGCTGGGCTCGGCCGAGCCGGTGGTGCAGGCGCTGCCGGTCGAGACCTCGATCCCCTCCAGGTCGAGCGCCGCCACCAGGTCCCCGCCCTCCACGCCGCCGATCACCACGCTGGCGTTGTTCGGCAGCCGATCGTCCGGCTCGCCGGTGAGGAACACCCGCGGGATGGAGGTGAGCCCGGCGATGAGCGTGTCCCGCAGGCCGGCGAGGCGCGCGTTCTCGACGTCGCGCGCGACGGGATCGGCCTGTGCCAGCTCGAGCGCGCGCGCGAATCCAACGATGCCGGCCACGTTCTCCGTCCCCGCCCGTCGCTGGCGTTCCTGCGATCCGCCGGACTGCTGCGGCAGCAGCTGCGTGCCCTGCCGCACGAACAGCGCGCCGACCCCCCTGGGCCCGTACAGCTTGTGGGCCCCCAGGCTGAGCAGGTCCACCTGCAGCGCATCGACGTCGAGCGGCAGGAATCCGCCGGCCTGCACCGCGTCGACGTGGAACAGCACGCGCCGCTCGCGGCAGATGGCGCCGATCGCCTGGATCGGCTGGATGGTCCCGACCTCGTTGTTGGCGTACATCACGCTGACCAGCGAGGTGCGGTCCGTGACGGCGGCGGCCACGTCGGCCGGGTCCACCCGGCCGTATCGGTCCACCGGCAGATAGGTCACCTCGAAGCCATGGCGCTCCATCACGGCGCACGAATGGAGCACCGCCTTGTGCTCGACCTCGGTGGTGACGACATGGCGGGCGCGGGCGCTCGCCGCCCAGGCAGCTCCCTTGATGGCCAGGTTGTCGGACTCCGTCCCGCCGCTGGTGAAGACGATCTCGCGCGGCTTGGCGCCGAGCAGGCGTGCCACCGTCTCGCGCGCCTCGTCGAGCCCGCGCCGCGCGTCACGACCCGAGGCGTGGATGCTCGAGGGATTGCCCCAGTGCTCGGTGAGGTACGGGAGCATCGCCTCGAGCACCTCGGGGCGCAGCGGTGTGGTGGCCGCGTGGTCGAGATAGACCGACATGATCGACCGATTATGCCGCAGGCGGGCGAGCGCTCAGCAGCCGGGGTCGGGCAGCGCCGGGGTCGGGGCGGCGCTGGCCGATGCGCCGGGGCTCGCCGACGAGATGGGCGGGAAGGCATCGGCCACCATCTGGCGAATGAGCGCAATGCTCTCGGCGTCCAGGTTCTCGTGGATGTCCGGCGGCCAGAACTGGTAGCGCGCGATCTTGTCGGTCTTCACCCTGGCGGCCAGGTTGAGCAGGTCCGGGAGCTGCTCGATCGGGATGTTCGTCCAGAGCGAGTCGCGGGCGATGTCGAGCAGCTGCGGGATGCGAGTGATGAGCGTGCACGGGTCGAGCTGCTGGCGCAGCGAGGTCAGCACCAGCTGCTGACGCCACATGCGGTCGTAGTCGGTGTCCTGGTTCCGGGAGCGGGCGAAGGCCAGGGCGTTGTGGCCGTCGAGGTGGTGCTGCCCGGCCGGAATCCAGAGCACCTCGTGACGCCGGCCGTTCTCGTGCGGGTACATGGCGTCATACAGCGAGTAGGGCGTGTAGATGTCCAGCCCACCGAGCTCGTCGACCAGGTCCACGAAGCCCTGGAGGGTGACGACCAGCATCCCGTCCACCTGACGGCCGGTCATCCCCGAGATGGCGTCCTGCAGCGCCAGGTAGCCCCGCGACTCGCCGCCGGGGAACCATTGCGGGTTCTCGCTCGCGTAGCGCCACAGGCCGCTCAGGAAGTCGGGGAAGCAGCCACAGGCGGGGAACGCAGCCGCCGCCGCCTCCGGCAGCGGCACGTTCATCAGGTTGCGCGGGATGCCGAACATCGCCGCTCGGCCGGTGGCCATGTCCACGCTGAGCAGGATCATCGTGTCGGTGCGCAGGCTCGTGCGGCCGAACCCCGCGTCGGCGCCGACCAGAAGCATGTCCAGCCGCCCGTCGTTCGACCAGATCGGCACGGGGGTCGGGGCAAGCGACGGTTCCGGAGTAACGGATGGGTCGGTTGCGCCCGCTGGCGTGGGCGACGGGCTTGGCTCGGGGGTGGCGAAGACGGTCGTGATCGTGTCGTAGGTCTTGTAGCCAAGGAACCCGAGGCCGACGTGCATCCCCAGCGTCGCGGCGAGGAGGACGGCGAGCGCCGTCGCCGCCGCGACCTCTCGCGTGCGACTGGCCGCAACCACGTGCGGTGACGTGCGACGCGCCAGCCGCCAGGCGTCCACGATGGCGCCCACCCGCCATGCCAGCAGGCCGGCGTTCAGGATCAGCAGGGCGATGAGAACCCCTGGCTGGACCAGCAGCCCCAGCGCCCGGGCGCGGCCCTGGAAGACGACGACGCCGAGCGCAAAGCCGATCAGGAGCAGGACCGGCATCGCCAGCGTCAGGCCTCGCCGGAAATCGCCCAACCACCCCTGGCCGAGGCCGGGGAGCACGAACGAGAGCGCCGCCGCCAGCACGGCGGAGCGTCGAGGCGATGCGGCCGCTCGGGTAGCCACGGCGGCAGTCTACGCTGCGGACGGCGCCGGTCGGGCCCGTGCGGAACCGATGGAGGACGTGATGATCATTCGCTCCCTTGACGAGGTGCTCGGCACCGATCGGGATGTCGCCGGCGACGGCTGGCGAAGCCGCCGGCTCATGCTCAAACGCGACGGGCTGGGGTTCTCGTTGCACGACACGACTGTCGCAGCCGGCGCCGACATGGAGCTGCAGTACCGGCACCACCTCGAGGCCTGCTACTGCCTCGAAGGCGAGGCCGAGCTGACCGATCTCGCCAGCGGAGCGACCCACGCCGTTGGGCCCGGCGTCGCCTACGCGCTCGACCAGCACGATCGGCATCGGCTCCAGGTGCGCAGCGACCTGCGACTGGTGTGCGTCTTCAACCCCGCGCTCAGCGGCGGCGAGACCCACGACGCCACGGGGAGCTTCCCGCGGTCCGAGGAGTGACCACGCCTCCTTGATCGCTGAGCGTTCACAACGGCCAAGTTGCTCGCCTTCCGACGAGTGAATGGCCTCCAGGAACAACGGGTGTTCATAACGGCCAAGATGCCCGCCTTCCAGGCGTCAACTTGGCCGCTGCGAGCGCGTCCCGCACGCTGCGGGCAGCGAGGTGCCTGAACTTGGCCGTTACGGTCGCAGGGCGTTCGGGAGGCGGGTCAGTCGTCCCGCTCGACCAGCTGCAGGCCCAACTCGGCGAGCTGCGCCTCGGTGACCGGGGACGGCGCTCCCATCATCAGATCGCTCCCCGACTGGGTCTTGGGGAAGGCGGTCACCTCGCGGATGTTGTCCTGGTCGGCGAAGAGGGCGGCCCATCGGTCCAGACCGATGGCGATCCCACCGTGCGGCGGCGCGCCGTACTCCAACGCGTCGAGCAGCGCGCCGAACTGGTCGCGCATGCCCTCGATGCTGTGGCCCATCAGCGCGAAGGCGCGCTCGAGCAGGTCGCGGCGGTGGATGCGCACGCTTCCGCCACCGAGCTCCCAGCCATTGAGCACCAGGTCGTACTGCTGGGCGTGGACCGATCCGGGATCGGACTCCATGCGCGCCTCCTCCTCCCATAGCGGGGCGCTGAACGGGTTGTGGGTCGCGTCCCAACGATTGAGCTCGGCGTCCCACTTGAACATCGGGAAGGGATAGACCCAGACGTACGCGAGGACGGCGGGGTCGCGCAGGCCGAGCCGATCCCCCATCTCCAGGCGCAGACGGCCGAGCGCCTCGGCCGCCACTACCCGATCGGCATCGGCCACGATCAGCAGCAGGTCCCCTGCCTCGGCGCCGGTTGCCTCGAGAACGGTGGCGGTCGCCGTCAGGTCAAGGAACTTGGCCGCGGGGCCGCGCAGGGAGCCATCGGTCTGGACCGACAGGTGGACCAGGCCCTTCGCGCCGTGGCGCTGGGCCAACTCGGTCAGCTCGTCGAGCTGCTTGCGGGAGTAGTCACCCTGGCCGGGCACCCGGATGCCGTGGACCGCGCCACCCGCCGCCAGCGGCTCGGCGAAGACGCGGAACTCGGCGCCAGCGACCGCCTCGCCCAGGTCGACCAGCTCCATCCCGAAGCGGACGTCCGGCTTGTCCGATCCGTATCGGCTCAGCGCCTCCTCGTAGGTCAGCCGCGGGAACGGGCTGGCGAGCAGTGACCGGTCGGGCAGGATCTCGCGCGTGACGGTGGTGGCCATCTCCTCGACGGTGGCCATCACGTCCTCGGCCCGCACGAAGCTCATCTCGATGTCGATCTGCGTGAACTCCGGGCCACGGTCGGCGCGGAAGTCCTCGTCCCGATAGCAGCGCGCCAGCTGGTAGTAGCGGTCGTAGCCAGCCACCATCAGCAGCTGCTTGAGCACCTGCGGCGACTGGGGCAGCGCGTAGAAGGTCCCGGGCTGGAGGCGGCTCGGCACGATGAAGTCACGGGCCCCCTCCGGCGTCGAGCGGATCAGGGTGGGCGTCTCGACGTCGACGAAGCCCAGCCCCTCCAGCGCGCGACGGATGGCGCCCGCCAGTCGGCCACGCAGCAGCAGCCGACCCTGCAGCGGCGGACGCCGCAGGTCCAGGTAGCGGTACGTCAGCCGCAGTGACTCGTCCAGGCCGGGCTGCTCCTCATTGATGTAGAACGGCGGCACCTTGCTCTGGTTGAGCACCTCGAACCGATCCACCGCGACCTCGATCTCGCCGGTCCCCAGCTCGGCGTTGGCGGTGCCCGGAGGCCGATGTCTCACCACCCCGGAGATCTGTACCACCCACTCATTGCGCGCCGGCTCGGCGGCGGCGTGGGCGGGCTGCGCCTCGTCGGCGCTGGTCACCACCTGGGTGATGCCGTATCGGTCGCGCAGGTCGAAGAAGGTGAGGTGGCCGTGATCCCGGCGACGGTGGACCCAGCCGGATAGGGTCACGCGTTCCCCGACGTGATCGGGGCGCAGCTCACCGCAGGTGTGCGTCCGGAAGGCCTGTGCCATGGGAGGTCGAATGGTACCGGAGCGTGAGCGCCGCGGAGCCTGCGATGATGCCGCCCGTGGAACGAGCCCTCGCCCTCGCCCTCGCCATCGCCACCGGACTCGCCCTGCTGGGTGCCATCGGTCTTGGCGTCTACGCCGGATTCCTGCGCTACCGCGGCCGGCCCGTGCCGGCCCGCGTATTACGCCTGGCGGTCGGGCTGCTGGGCGCCGGCCACGGGACGGCCTTCATCTACTTCATCAAAGACCCGTTCACCCTGGCACCGCTCATCGTCATCCCGGCGCTGCTCACGTACTGGCTGGTGCGGGGTGGGAGGCGGGTTGCCGCCGGAATCCTGCTCGCAACCCTCGGCCTGCCGGGGGCCCTGTGGTGGGGCTTCTTCCTCGTCCAGGATCTCGTGGACCCGCTGGACCTGTATGAGCCGGTCCTGTGGCTCTGGTGGGCGCCCGAGGTGGCGCTCCTCATCATTGGAGCGCTGGTCGCGAGTCGCGGCGATCGCAGCGCCCCTCCGGCCGAGCTCATCAAGCGGACCCCCGAGCATGTGCGCGATCCGATAGCACTCGCGAATGCGTTCCATAGGGAGCTGGCGGTCGGGACGATCCAGTTCCAGACCCTTGTCGCTGTGGGCGTAGCGTCGCCGTTGCTCGTCCTTGGCCTTCCATTCGCGATCCAGGCCGGCCTGCCGTGGCCACTCGCGCTGGTTCTTGGCCCCGTGGCGTATGCCGTCGTTTGGGTGGAGCTGTGGCAGATTGCGATGCCGCGCCGAGTGCGCAGCGCGTGGGAAGGATTCACGCTGGTCGCCAATCCGGAGACGAAGCGGTGGCAGGAGACGACGGGGGCGCCAGTTCCGCGCACCCGGCTTGCCATGCTCCGATGGCTGCGGCGTACCCCGGATCGGCCCGAGACGCGCTGGGTGCGCTCGCAGCTGCTGGTCACCGTCGGCGAACTGGCCGAGGCGCGCGACGTGGCCGAGCGAATGCTGATCGAAACCGACCGCGATCGTTTCGATCAGCGGACGCTGTTCGAGTACATCGAGTGGGTCCGAGGCGGCGAGGCTGACCTCGATGCGCTTCGCAGGCAGGCCGAGACCGTCGGCGAGCCCGGCTCAATGGAGCGACTGTGGGCACGCGGAGAGGTTGCGATCGCAATCGCTCGCGACCTCGCCGACTCGGGAGGCGACTGGATGGCGCCACTCAAGGCGATCCGCGATGAGGCCGGTCCGGCGCTGGCGAGCCGGCTGTTCCACGAGGAGTCGCGGCGCCAGCTCTACCCCCAGCTGCTCCTCGTCGGAGCGGCCTTCTCCGGGTTCATCGTCTTGGTCAGCCTCCTGGCCGGCTAGCGCATCAATCGATTGCGGCTGCGACCTCGTCCAGCGGCAGCGCGCGCTGCTCCCCGGCGGTGAGGTCCCGCAGCACGACCATTCCCCGTTCCAGCTCTTCGCCCACGATGACGGCCCAACGTGCGCCCACTTTCGCGGCGGATTCGAGCTGCTTGCCGAGCTTGCGGGAGCTGCCATCGACCCGCACTCGCAGGCCCGCCTCGCGCAGGGAGCCCGCCACGCGCAATCGCGGCTCGAAGGCGTCCGGGTCGGCGGAGACGACCACGACCAGCGGCGTCGGCTCAGGATCAGCGACGCCCTGCTCGCGCGCGGCGAGGGCGGTCCGGTCGATCCCGATCCCGAAGCCGATCCCCGGCGTCGGGCGCCCGCCCAGCAGCTCCGCCAAGCCGTCGTAGCGACCGCCCCCGCCCAACGCCTGCTGCTGCCCCTCGCGCCCGGCCACGAAGAACTCGACCGTGGTGCGGGAGTAGTAGTCAAGCCCCCGCACCAGCCGGTGGTCGAGCTCGTAGCGCAGCCCCAGCGCATCGAGCAGCCCGCGCACGGCCGCGAAATGAGCCCTGCAGGCATCGCACAGGTGATCGAGCGCGCGTGGAGCACCGGCGGCCAGGTCGGGGTCGAGCAGGCGGTCGTCGAGCACCCGCATCGGGTTCGTGGCGAGCCGGCGACGGGAGTCATCGGTCAGGCGGACTTCGTTGGCGCTGAAGTAGTCGACCAGGGCCTGGCGATAGCCGGGCCGGCAGGTGGCGTCGCCGATCGAGTTCAGGTGCGCCACCACGTTCTGAACGCCCGCCTCCGCGTAGAACCGATGCGCCAGCTCGATCAGCTCGGCGTCGACCATCGGTCCCGGATCGCCCAGCACCTCGACGTCCCATTGGGTGAACTGCCGGTAGCGCCCGGCCTGCGGCCGGTCGTAGCGGAACATGGGGCCAAGCATCCAGAGCCTCAGCGGTCCCGGTTGCACGTGCATGCCGTGCTCGACGTAGGCGCGCACGATGCCCGCGGTCGGCTCCGGGCGTAGGGCCCACTCCGCGGCCTGCTCGTCGCTGGCGGCCGGGCCGCTGACGCGGAACATCTCCTTCTCGACCGCGTCAGTGGCCTCGCCCAGCCCACGCGCGAAGAGCTCAACTCGCTCGAAGATCGGGGTGTCGATCCGCTCGAACGCGTAGCGGTTGGCGAGGTCCCGCGCCAGCCCCTCCAGGCGCTCCCAGCTGCGCGCATCCTCGGGCAGCAGGTCGTGCGTGCCGCGCGGGGCTGCGATCTGGCGGGGCATGCGCCGCAGTGTACCGATGGGCGGGCGCCACCGACGGGCCCCTGCAGTAGCCTGCGCGGGTGCGAGGCACCGGCCCACGAACTCGACCGCGACTCGTCCTGGCGGGGCCGGTCGGGCTGATCGGGCTGCTGGCGGTGGCGCTGGTCCTCCGGGTGGTGGCGCTGGGACTCGACGGCCACAGCGGGGACGTGCTGGTCATCAGCCGCTGGGCCGAGACCCTGGCCCGCGTCGGGCCGTGGGGGTTTTACGCGCACTCGTCCTCGATCTATCCCGCCCTCCTCTACCTCTACTGGCCGATGGGCGTGTTATTGGACGGCGAGGCGCTGGAGCTGGCGATCAAGGGCTCCTCGATCCCCTTCGACCTGGCGCTCGGGGTGCTGCTGTTCGTCCTAGTCCGCCGCCTGGCGGGACCCTGGCGCGGGCTGGCGGCGGCCGGGCTGTACCTGCTCAACCCAGCGGTGCTGATCGCGGGGCCGATGTGGGGGCAGATCGACGCCGCCGGAACGCTGCTCCTCGTCGCTGCGCTGGCGGCGCTGGCCTGGCCGCGGTTCGCCCTGGCCGCGGCGCTGGCCGTGCTCGCCGGCCTGGTGAAGCCGCAGTTCGGCCTGGTACTGCTGCCGGTCTTCGTCGTCGCCGTACGCGAGTGGCGTACTCACGGCCGGCGGGAACCGATGCTGCGGGTGGCCGCAGGCGCGTTCGGCACCTACCTCGCGGTGACCCTGCCTCTGCTGCTCGACCCGATCCGCCTGGTGAATGTCGTGGTCGAGAACGCCGACATGAAGCCGTTCGCGTCCGTCTCGGCGCCGAATCCGTGGGCCCTGCTGATCGGCTACCGAGTGCCCGACGACGGATATGTGCTGGTGGGTGTGGCACTGCTGCTCGCCGGGCTGGTGGCAGCGCTGCTTCCGCTGCGCCGCGGCCGTGATCTCTGGACGTTGCTGGCGGTGGGGACGTTGATCGTCTTTGCCTTCTACTTCCTGCCGACGCGCGTGCACGAGCGCTACCTGTTCCCCGCCATTGCGCTGCTTGCGCCGTTCGCGGCCACGTCACGATGGAGCCTGGCTGCCTACATCGCGATCTCGCTTGCGTTCGCGGCTTCGCTGATGGCGTCGCTCTCCATGTCCATGCCGCAATCGTTCGGACGGCTGCCATTCGCGGACGTGCTGCTCACGACGGCAGGGCTCTGGGCCCAGGGCCTCATCCTGGCAAGTGCCGCGTCGGCCCAGGTCTGGCTGATGCTTCGGCGCACGGCGCGCCCATCGGTTCGTTGATCTGCGGTGCGCGCATACCAGTCGCGGTACGCATCTCGCAACCGCACGCCGGCGTGGTTTCACGCTCAGCCACCTACTCAGCCGGCCAGTCCGAGACACGTAACGCGACTGGGAATCGCAGGCCGCGAGTCGGCGAAGGCTCAGCGACGTTACGCGCGCACCAGTAGCACCTCGGGACCCGAGCGAGGAGGTCGCGGCCAGCTCGCGTCGGGGCGGCGGTATCTTCTCAGGTGCGAATCGCGCCCGCCTTAGATGGATGGCACGCGCGAAGCAGTGCAGATCCACGCTCGGCGGGCTCGCCGACTGGACGCGATAGGCCTCATACGCTGCTGACATTCGCGCCTGAGGGGACGCGATCGCTCAAAACCGCATAACGCGAATGACGGCCGCGTCAGCGAAGCTCCCGCGCGGGGCCAGAGTTCGGCGCTAGTGGGTCTCGCGGGTGACGCTGGTGATGTCGCGGATGCGCTCGATCCGGACCAGCACCTTGGAAAGCTGCTGCAGCGACGTCACCTTCAGCGTGGCCGTGATGGTGGCCGTCCCGTCGGGATGGGTGCCGATCGAGGCAGCCACGATGTTGACCTTGTACTCGGCCACCACGTTCGTGATCTCGTTCAGCAGCCCCGGCCGGTCGTTCGCGTCGATGCGGATGGTGATCGGGTAGGTCTGCTGGTCGACCGACTCCCACTCCACGTCGATCAGCCGCTCGATGTCGCGTTCCGACAACACTGACGGACAGTTGGCCCGGTGCACGGTGACGCCCTTGCCGCGGGTCACGTAGCCGGTGATCGGGTCGCCGGGGATCGGCGAGCAGCAGTTCGCGAAGCGCACCAGCAGGTCGCCCACGCCCTTGACCCGCACGCCGCCGGGCGACGGGGCGGCGGATGGCGGGGCGACCTCGGGCAGGGTGATCGCCGCGTCGTCGTGGATCTCCAGCTTCGAAACCACCGACGCCGGCGAGATGGCTCCGTAGCCGATGGCGGCGAAGAAGTCGTCCAGCTCCTTGTAGTGCGCCTGCGAGGCGAGCTCCATCAGCTTGTCGGAGTTGATGCTGGCCAGCGTCTCGTGGGCCAGGCGGCGCAGCTCGCGGTCGAGGATCTCCTTGCCCTGCGACACGTTCTCGTCGCGCTGCTGGCGCTTGAACCATTGCCGGATCTTCTCGCGCGCGGCGTTGGTCTGGACGATGCTCAGCCAGTCGCGCGACGGGCCGTGGGCGGCCTTGGTGGTGATGATCTCCACGATGTCGCCGTTCCGCAGCTTGTAGTCGAGCGGGACCAATCGGTTGTTGGCCTTGGCGCCGATGGTGCGATGGCCGACATCGGTGTGGATCCGGTAGGCGAAGTCGAGCGGCGTGGCCCCGTTGGGCAGGTCCTTGACGTCGCCCTTCGGAGTGAAGACGAAGACCTGGTCCTGGAAGACCTCCAGCTTGAGGCCCTCGACGAACTCGGTGGCGTCCGCCACCTCGCGCTGCCAATCGATCAGCTGCCGGACCCAGGCCAGCTTCTCGTCGTAGCGGCGGTCTCCGCGCGAGCCCTCCTTGTAGCGCCAGTGGGCGGCGATTCCCGCCTCCGCCACCTCGTGCATCTGGCGGGTCCGGATCTGGACCTCGAGCGGCTTGGCATCGGGCCCGATGACGGCGGTGTGCAGCGACTGGTACATGTTCGCCTTGGGCATGGCGATGTAGTCGTCGAACTGCCCCGGCACCGGGCGCCAGAGGGAGTGCACCACGCCCAGCGCGGCGTACGTGTCCTTCACCTCGTCGACCAGCAGGCGGATGGCGTTGACGTCGTAGATCTCGTCGAACTCGACCCCCTTGCGCTCCATCTTCTTTGCGATGGAATACAGGTGCTTGGGCCGGCCGGAGATATCGGCCTCGATGCCGACCTTGCCCAGCTCCTTGCGCAGGATGCCGATGCTCTTGTTGATGAACGACTCGCGGACCTTGCGACGGTCCGCGAGCATCTCCACCAGCTGTCGGAACTTCTCCGGGTCGATGTACTTGAAGGAGAGGTCCTCCAGCTCCCACTTGATCTGCCACATCCCCAGCCGATGGGCCAGCGGGGCGTAGATCTCCATGGTCTGGTGGGCGATGCGGGCCTGCTTGTCCTCCGGCAGGAACTGGAGGGTGCGCATGTTGTGCAGCCGGTCGGCGAGCTTGATGATGACCACCCGCACGTCCTCGGCCATGGCCAGGAACATCTTTCGGATGTTCTCGGCCTGCTGCTCCTCCATGGAGCGGGCGCTGCCGAACTTGCTGAGCTTGGTCACGCCGTCGACGAGGCGCGCCACCTCACGACCAAACCGCTTCTCGATGTCTGGGATCGTGATCTCGGTGTCCTCCGGCACGTCGTGCAGGAGGGCGCCGGCGAGGGTCTCGGCATCGGTCTGCAGGGTCGCCAGGAAGTAGGCGACCTCGACCGGGTGGTTGATGTACGGCTCGCCCGAGGCGCGGACCTGGCCCTCGTGGGCTGACGTCGCGAACTGGTGCGCACGCTCGATCAGGCCGACGTTGATGCTCGGCCGATGGCGACGCGCCTCTTCGACGACGTCCTCGATGGTGTGGGTCGGCTCCGCCTGTGCCTGCCCGCGCGAGATGCGCTGCACCACGGCGGCCGGAGCCGCCCGCAGGCGGGCGAGGTCCATGGTGGGTGAGAGGGTAGCACCTCGGTCGGAGGATCAGGATGGACCGATGGAGTGGTGGCGTGAGGCGGACGGTCCTCGCTCGGCTATCGCAACTCGCAGCGGACCGCCCGCCTCACGCCTCCCCTTCTTCCCTCCTCAGGCACCCGACCGAGCAGCTACACCTCCATTGAGTCTCGTTGCCCGCTCTGCCCGTCCATCAGAGACTCACTCAACGCCCACCCCTGGCCGGCCCCTCGGCGCCGCCTTCGCCCTCGTTTGGGACTGCCTGGTCCGAACGGTCACCAGAAAGCAGGGCGCGGATTGCCATGGAGGTGCCAATCAAGAACTGAGGGGCGAAGATGAGCGTAGCGAGCCAATGGTTCGGCCGCGTGCTCAAGATCACTGCGGCACCAATAACTGCGACAAGAGCCAACGCCCCTCCAACGGAGAGACGCGCGAACCACTCGCCGGACCAAGTCGGCTTGCCCATTGGCCCAGGAGGCCCTTGGGGTGGCCAGACCACCCGCCTGCGGCGCGATATTCGTCTTCGAAGAGACAGATACAAGCCGGCGCTCCCGATCAGCAGGAGTGTCATGAAGGTCGCAATAGCCGCTGTTTCCGCCATTCCACTCAGCTCTCGTTTTACTGATCAGCCTCTATCAACTGCTTCGTGCGACAGCCCGAGCCCCGGCTATCTGACCCGCTGCGAGAACACCCAGATCTGCCCCTCCGGGTCGGTGGCGGTGAAGCGACGATCGCCGACGGGTGCCGTTTCCAGGTCGGTCACCTCCGCTCCTGCCGCTTTCGCCCGCTGATGGAGAGCCTCCACGTCGTTGACGTAGACGTGGACGAGCGAGGGCGGCTCCACGCCGAGCGATCGCGGGCTCCGGAACGACTCGCTCGCCTGGCCGAGCATGACGAGGCCATCGGACCCCAAGAGCAGCTCGTAATGCGTGCGACCTGCTGCGCCGGTCTGTGAGCGGCGCTCCTCGAAGGCGAACGTCGTTGTGAGGTACTCGACCGCTTTGGCCGCGTCCTCGTAGAGGAGGTAGGGCGAGACGGTCTGGTAACCCGGAGGCGGATTCGACGCCATGAAGAAATGATCGGCTAGCGGCGCAACACGCGCTCGCGCATGGCGCGGAGGCGGTACCAGAAGGGATCAGTCACGAGGTCGAAGAGGCCCGGGTGGCGGAGGGGAGCGCCGCCGTAGGTGCGCTTGAAGTCAGAGAAGCCCTTCCAGGCGGGGTCGGCGTCGATGTCGTCGGGTTCGACGACGCCCCACATGTCGACGGAGCGGGCTCCATTGGTCTGGAGGGCTTTGAGCATGGCGGCCATGACGGCATGCGAGCCGTAGTGGTGCTTGTACTTGTCGTCGCGGAGCAGGGCCCCGTAGAGGTAGTAGGCACGGTCGCCGACGCGGGGGAAGGCCATGGTGGCGATGGGGGTGCTGTCGACGCGGGCGATGCCGAGGGACCAGCCATGGGATGAGGCGAACTCGGTCGCGAGGCGGGTCAGGAACTCCAGGGAGCGGACGCGGAAGTCGGCGCGATCCGCGGCTTCGGTCAGAAGGTCGTGGAGGATCGCGATCTCGGCGGGATCGGGCTCGCGGGAGATGGTGACCTGGGTGCCCTCGCGCTCGGCGCGGCGCATGAGGCGGCGGGCGTCGGCGTGCCAGGAGGCCTCGAGCTGCTCGCCACCGTCGAGGAGGTCGACGATGCGGGTAGTCGGGGCCTGGAGGTCGGGCCCGGGACGGAGTCTGTGATCTGCGGCGAGCTTGGC